>NZ_JBFAID010000001.1:0-345715 GCF_040654475.1 Micromonospora sp. NPDC050686 | reverse complement strand
GGTGGGCAGGCCGGGGCCGGTGGCTGCTCCGGTGGGCAGGCCGGGGCCGGTGGCTGCTCCGGTGGGCAGGCCGGGGCCGGTGGCTGCTCCGGTGGGCAGGCCGGGGCCGGTGGCTGCTCCGGTGGGCTGGCCGGGGGCGATGGCCGACGACCAGCCGCCCTGGGTGGGCGCGCCGGCCGACTGTCCGCCGGTGGAGGTGGCGGGCCAGGTGGCCCGGGGCGCCGGCACGGGCGCCGGGTCCCGCCGCTCGTACGCCGGCGCGACGCCCCCGCCGGGCCGAAAGGGCACCCTCGGGTGGTCCGCCGGCGGTGCGGGGAAGCCCCCGGCCGCCGGGGGCGGGACGTTGCCGGCCGGCGGGGCGGAGAAGCCGCCACCCGGCCCCGCCGGGACGTCGGTCTGCCCGGCTACGGCCGGGTGGCCGGCCGGTCGGGTGAGGCGCGGCGGCAGAGGTCCCGGCCGGCCGCTGATCGGCGCGCCGCGCTCCGGGTCGGTCGTCCCGTCCGCGCTCTGCCCGGAGAACCCGTCACCGTAGCCAGCCGCCATGGCCCCTCGCCCTCCCCGTGCCCACCCCACCGCAAGGCCGCTGCCAGGCTCAACGCCGCGCGGCCCGATGGACCGTACCGGCGCGAACGGGCTTTGTCTGCCCTGTTGTCCGATCTCGTCACTTCGACGAGAGCCGGCTCGGCCAGGACACCTGGCGGCCATCCCGCCGACACGCCCCGGACCGGCTGCGCACACCGGATCTGCCGGCGCACTAGGGTTGTCAGGTGACCGACGAACCACCCCTGCGCCGTCGGGCCGCCGAGAGCCGTGCCGAAGAGGTCCCCTCCCCGGCCGCGCCCGAGCCCCTGGACCGGACCGACGAGCCCACCGGCGGCCCCGTCCCGCTGACCGCCCCCCGCGACGGCACACCCGAACCGGTGGCCACACCGGGCGGGCTCGACGAGGTCGT
Organism: Micromonospora sp. NPDC050686; assembly: GCF_040654475.1. Classification (NCBI taxonomy): domain Bacteria; kingdom Bacillati; phylum Actinomycetota; class Actinomycetes; order Micromonosporales; family Micromonosporaceae; genus Micromonospora; species Micromonospora sp. NPDC050686. The sequence continues at coordinate 344,763 of NZ_JBFAID010000001.1, read as the reverse complement.
GGCCCGCTTCGCCGCCGGCACCGGCCCCGTCGCTCTGGACGCCGAGCGCGCCTCGGGCTACCGCTACAGCCAGCGCGCGTACCTGGTGCAGCTGCGCCGGGCCGGCGCCGGCACCGCGCTGATCGACCCGCTGCCGCTGCCCGACCTCGCCGCCCTGGACGCGGCGATCGCCGAGGCCGAGTGGGTGTTGCACGCGGCCAGCCAGGACCTGGCCTGCCTGGCGGAGGTGGGGCTGCGACCGCGCCGCCTCTTCGACACCGAGCTGGCCGCCCGGCTGGCCGGGTTCGAGCGGGTCGGCCTCGCCGCGCTCACCGAGCAGTTGCTCGGCTACACGCTGGAGAAGCACCACTCGGCCGCCGACTGGTCCAGCCGCCCGCTGCCGGAGTCGTGGTTGACGTACGCGGCGCTGGACGTGGAGATGCTGGTCGACCTGCGCGACGCGCTCGACGAGGAGCTGACCCGGCAGGGCAAGTCCGGGTGGGCGGCGGAGGAGTTCGCCGCGCTGGTGCGTAACGGCGCCCGCCCACCCCGGGTACGCGCCGAGCCGTGGCGGCGTACCTCGGGCATCCATCGGGTCCGGGGCGCGCGGGCCCAGGCACGGGTCCGGTCGCTGTGGTACGCCCGGGACCAGATCGCCGCGCGGCGGGACGCCGCGCCGGGCCGGGTGTTGCCGGACTCGGCGATCGTGGCCGCGGCGGAGCTGGACCCGAAGGACGAGAAGACGCTGCTCACCCTGCCCGGGTTCGGCGGTCGCTCGGTGCGCCGGCTGGCCCGGACCTGGCTGGCCGCGCTCGACGACGCCCGGCACCTGCCGGACGACGCGCTGCCGGTGACCCCGACGGTGGAGGGTCCGCCGCCGCCACACCGCTGGGCCGAGCGGGACCCGGTGGCCGCCGCGCGGCTGGCCCGCTGCCGGGAGGTGGTGGTCCGGACCTCCGGCGCGCACCAGCTCCCCGCGGAGAACCTGGTCGCCCCGGACTCGATCCGCCGCCTGGCCTGGCAGCCCCCCGAGGAGATCACCGACGACACGGTCGCCGAGACCCTCCGCGGCTTCGGCGCCCGCGAGTGGCAGATCACCCTCCTCCTCCCCGACCTCACCGAAGCCCTCCACACCCTCTGATGACCCCCGCCCGCTGATCTCGGCGGTGATCAAGGAGTTTGCGTCCGCGACACGCCGCCCCGACGACGCAAACTCCTTGATCAACGGACCGGGGAGCGAGAGGGGCGCGGGGAGGGGGCGGGGGTGGGTGTGGGGTGGGCCACATGGGGGGTGGTGTCGGGGTTGGTTACTGGCGAGTAGCATCCGAGGGACCCACGCCAGCGCCGGCCGACCCTCATTCGGTCCGTAGCGCCGCCTAGCGACGCGGAGGCCGAATTATGGTCGAAGAGGAGGCTCCAAGTGCCCCGTGAAGTTCGAGATGTCGTCTTCGTCGACGGCGTCCGTACCCCGTTCGGCAAGGCGGGTGGCATGTACGCCAACACCCGCGCCGACGACCTGGTGATCCGCTGCATCCGCGAGCTGATGCGACGCAACCCCCAGCTCCCGCCGGAGCGGGTCGAGGAGGTTGCCATCGCGGCCACCACCCAGATCGGCGACCAGGGACTGACCATCGGCCGCACCGCCGCCCTGCTGGCCGGCCTGCCCAAAACCGTGCCCGGCTTCGCCATCGACCGGATGTGCGCCGGCGCGATGACCGCCGTCACCACCGTGGCCGGCGGCATCGCCATGGGCGCCTACGACGTGGCCATCGCCGGCGGCGTCGAGCACATGGGCCGCCACCCGATGGGCGAGGGCGTCGACCCCAACCCGCGGATCGTCGCGGAGAAGCTGGTCGACCCGTCCGCCCTGGTCATGGGCGCCACCGCGGAAAACCTGCACGACCGGGTCCCGCACATCACCAAGGAGCGAACGGACGCGTTCGCGCTGGCCTCCCAGGAGCGGACCGCCAAGGCGTACGCCGACGGCAAGCTCCAGGGCGACCTGGTGTCCGTCGCCGTCCGCGACCCGGAGACCGGCTGGGGTCTGGCCACCACCGACGAGGCCCCCCGGGAGACCTCGATGGAGAAGCTGGCCACCCTGAAGACGCCGTTCCGCCCGCACGGCAAGGTCACCGCGGGCAACGCGGCCGGCCTGAACGACGGCGCCACCGCGGCCCTGCTGGTCGCCGAGGAGACCGCCCGCGAGCTGGGCCTGCCGGTCGGCATGCGGCTGGTGTCGTACGGCTTCGTCGGCGTCGAGCCGGAGGTGATGGGCGTCGGCCCGATCCCGTCGACGGAGAAGGCGCTGCGCATCGCCGGCCTGACCATCGACGACATCGGCCTGTTCGAGCTGAACGAGGCGTTCGCCGTGCAGGTGCTCGCCTTCCTCGACCATTTCGGCATCGCCGACGACGACCCGCGAGTCAACCCGTGGGGCGGCGCGATCGCCATCGGTCACCCGCTCGCCTCCTCCGGCGTACGGCTGATGACCCAGCTGGCCCGGCAGTTCGCCGAGCACCCCGAGGTCCGCTACGGCCTCACCGCCATGTGCATCGGCATCGGCATGGGCGGCACGGTCATCTGGGAGAACCCACACTGGACGGAGTCCAGCAAGCCGGCTCAGCGGGAGGGTGGAGACAAGTGAGCGCGCTCGCGGCACCGAACGAGGTCGTCACGAAGGCGCTGCTGCGCCAGGTGGACGTGCCGGGGCTGGACCGTCCCGCCGCCCTGATCACCCTCGACAACGGCTTCGACCACACCAAGCCGAACACCTTCGGCCCGGCCGGGCTGACCAGCCTGGACGAGGCGATCACCGCGGCGCTGGCGGCGAAGCCGGCGTTCATCGCGGTCACCGGCAAGCCGTACATCTTCTGCGTGGGCGCGGACATCGTCGGCCTGCCGGCGCTGGCCGACCGCGAGCAGGCGCTGGAGATCGGCCGGCTCGGCCACCGGGTCTTCGCCCGGCTCAAGGACAGCGAGATCCCGACCTTCGCCTTCGTCAACGGCGCGGCGATGGGCGGCGGCCTGGAGCTGGCCCTGCACTGCCACTACCGGACCCTGTCGGCGGGCGCGGCGGCCCTCGCCCTGCCCGAGGTCTCGCTCGGCCTGGTGCCCGGCTGGGGCGGCACCCAGCTGCTGCCAAACCTGATCGGCATCCCGGCCGCCACCCAGGTGATCATCCAGAACCCGCTCATGCAGAACAAGATGCTCAAGCCGAAGCAGGCGGCGGAAATGGGCATCGCGGACGTGCTGCTGGAGCCGGCCGACTTCCTGGAGCGGTCCCTCGAATGGGCCGCTGGCGTGGTCCGGGGCGCGGTCACCGTGACCCGGCCCGAGGTCGACAAGGACATGTGGGCGGGCGTGCTCTACTTCGCCCGGCAGACCCTCGACCAGCGGCTGCACGGCGCGGTCCCGGCCGCGTACAAGGCCCTGGACCTGCTGGAGACCGCGAAGGATGCGGACTTCGCCACCGGCACCGCCGCCGAGGACGAGGCCCTGGCCGACCTGGTCTTCTCCGAGGAGCTGCGCAGCGGCCTGTACGCCTTCGACCTGGTGCAGCGGCGGGCCAAGCGGCCGGCCGGCGCGCCGGACAAGGGCCTGGCCCGGCCGGTGACCAAGGTGGGCATCGTCGGCGCCGGCCTGATGGCCAGCCAGCTCGCCCTGCTCTTCGCCCGCCGCCTCCAGGTGCCGGTCGTGCTGACCGACCTGGACCAGTCCCGCGTGGACAAGGGCGTCGGGTACGTGCACACCCAGATCGAGAAGGCCGTCAGCAAGGGCCGGATGGACAAGGGCACCGCCGCCAAGCTGTACGGCCTGGTCTCCGGCTCGGTCGACAAGGCCGTCTTCGCCGACGCCGACTTCGTCATCGAGGCCGTCTTCGAGGACCTGAACGTCAAGAAGCAGGTCTGGGCCGAGCTGGAGCAGATCGTCAAGCCGGAGGCGGTGCTCGCCACCAACACCAGCTCGCTGTCGATCACCGAAATGGCCGCCGACCTGGCGCACCCGGAGCGGGTGGTCGGCTTCCACTTCTTCAACCCGGTCGCGGTGCTGCCGCTGCTGGAGATCGTTCGGGGCGAGCGGACCGACGACGCCACCCTGGCCACCGCGTTCGCCGTCGGCAAGCAGCTGAAGAAGTCCAGCGTGCTGGTCTCCGACGCCCCGGCGTTCGTGGTGAACCGACTGCTGACCCGCTTCCTGGGCACCGTCTTCGCCGCCGTCGACCAGGGCACCCCGCTGGACGTGGCGAACAGCGCGCTGGACCCGCTGGGCCTGCCGATGCGGCCGCTCGCCCTGCTCCAGCTGGTCGGCCCGGCCGTGGCGTACCACGTGGGCGGCACCCTGCACGCCGCGTTCCCCGACCGGTTCGGGGTCAGCGAGAACCTGAAGCGGATCGCCGCCTCCGGGCAACCGATCGTGGTCGACGACGAGATCAACGACGAGGTGGCCAAGCTGCTCGTGGTCGGCGACCAGCCGCTCACCGCCGAGCAGGTCCGGCAGAGCGCGCTGGACGCGCTGGCCCAGGAGATCCGGCTGATGCTCGACGAGGGCGTCGTCGCCGAGGCGCAGGACATCGACCTGTGCATGATCCTCGGCGCGGGCTGGCCGTTCCACCTGGGCGGCGTCACGCCGTACCTGGACCGGACCGGCACCGCCGAGCGGGTCACCGGCCGGCGGTTCCTGCCGCGCGGAGTCGCCAGCCTGCGCTGACGGCTCCGGCCTGGGGCACCGACCCGAGCCACTCCCGCTCCCCCGCCGATCGCGGTGGCCCGACCAGTCCACACCGGACGGCCCGGCCACCGCGATCGTCGTTCCGGGCCGGCGGCGGCGGGTGATCGACCGCTGGGTACGATCACCTGTTCTTTCCTTCCGCCTGGAGCTGATCTGATGTCCTCACCCCCGGTCGACCCCTGGTCCCGGCAGCCGGAACACCCCACCACCCCGGGGCAGCACCCCGACCCGACGTCGGCGGCCGACTGGCCGACCACCGCCTACCCCGGGGTGCCCGCCCCCCGCCCCGGGGAGCAGCCGACCACCGCCTACCCGGCCGCGCCGACCTCGGGTGCCGTCCCGGCGGCCCACCCACCGGCGGGCGCGCCACAGGGCGGAGCCTGGGGTCCCCCGCCGGGCGCGCCACAGGGCGGAGCGTGGGGTCCGCCGCCCGCCGGGCCGGAGCCGACCATGCCGTACGGGATGGCCCCGCCGGGCCCGCCGGCCGGCGGCTTCCCGCCCGCGCCGCCGGCGAAGAAGTCCTCGCTGCCGTTGATCCTCTCCCTCTCCCTGGCCGGCCTGCTCGTGCTCTGCCTGGGCGGCGGCGCTCTCGCCTATGTGGCCCTCTCCAACGGCGACCAGGACACCCCGTCGGCCCGCCCGACCCCGACCGGCACGGCCTCGCCGGAGACCGCCGCCCCCAGCCCGTCGGCGGAGGACGACGAGGAGCCCGAGGCGACCGCGAAGTTCCCCCGGGTCCGGCTGGTCACGCCCAAGACGCTCTCCGGCCGTCCGAAGAGCACCGACCCGGAGCTGCGGGCGCTCGCCGCCGAGATGGTCGGCGACATGCGGTCCACCGTGCAGAACGAGACGGGCGCGGTGAGCGCCTTCTACGGCAGCCCTGAGAAGCGGGACCTGGTGATGGTCGCGGCGGCCTCCGGCCTGATCCTCGATCCCGCGACGGAGCTGGCCGACGCGGTCGAGGGGTTCCGCACCGAGCTGTCGGTCAAGAAGATGACCCCCGTGCCGCCCGGCCCGCTGGGTGGGCGCGCCAGCTGCGGCGACGGTGAGGGGTCCGGCCTCCCGATCGGGGTCTGCGTCTGGGCGGACACCGGCAGCGTGGGCGTCCTGCTGTTCTTCTTCTCCTCGGCGGCCAAGGCGAAGGCGCAGTTCGTCAAGGTCCGGGGGCAGATCGAGAAGCAGTCCTGAGCCGGTCCACAGTGGGCCCCTCGGGCCCTCGCCGATCCCGCTATCCTCACGTCTTTCTCGCTCAAGAACCTGGAGCTGACCCGATGTCCCAGCCGCCGGCCAATCCGTACCCCCCGCAGCCGGGCTCCGGCGCGCCATACGGCTCGTACCCGCCGCCGCAGCAACCCGGCGGCTACCCGCCCGTGCCGGGCGGCCACCCCGGCGGGTACGGCGACGGCCCCGGCGGTTACCCGGCACCGCCGCAGCCCGGCCACCCGGTCTCCGGCGGGCCCGGCGGCTACCCCGGCCCGCCGCAGCCGGGCGGCTTCCCGCCCGGCGACCCGGCGTACGGCGGTCCGGCCGGAGCGCCGCCGAAGAAGTCCCGGGTGGGGCGGATCCTGCTGATCGTCCTCGCCGCGGTGCTGCTGCTCTGCCTCGGCGGCGGCGCGGCCGTCTGGTACCTGGTGAAGGACGACGTCAAGGAGACCGTGGACGCCACCAAGGTCCGGGTGGTCGCGCCGGACACCCTCGGCGGGCGGGCCCGCGCCACCGACCCGAGGTTCGAGCAGGGCGCCGGGCAGCTCGAGAGCGGGCTGAAGGAGTCGCTGCCGGGTTCGACCAGCACCGTCGGCGCGTTCTACGGCAGCCTGGAGGAGCGGAACCTGGTCATGGTCGCCGCGGCGTCCGGGTTGAACACCGATCCGGACAAGACCCTCGACGAGAGCATCCGGGGCGCGCGGAGCAGCGCCGTCGAGCTCGGTGAGATGAAGAACGTCGAGCCGGGGCCGCTGGGCGGGTCGGCCAAGTGCGGGGACGCCGAGACGCAGAAGGTGCCGCTCGGCGTCTGCCTGTGGAGCGACAAGGGCAGCCTCGGCATGGTCATCATGTACTTCAAGAGCGGCGCCGAGGCGCAGGCCGAGCTGGCCGACATCCGGGGCCAGATCGAGCAGAAGTAGTACCTCGTACGCCGGGCCCCGGCCACCTCCAGCGGTGGCCGGGGCCCGTCGCGTTCAGCCCGAGGTGGCGGCCCGTTCGGGCGCGCTGCGCAGCACGCAGAACTCGTTGCCCTCGGGGTCGGCGAGCACCACCCAGCCGGCGCCGTCCAGGCGGGTGTGGTCGGCGACCAGGGTGGCGCCGAGGCCGAGCAGCCGCTCGACCTCCTCGGCCCGGGTGCGGTCGGTCGGCTCCAGGTCGAAGTGCAGCCGGTTCTTCACCGCCTTGCCCTCCGGCACGGCGAGGAAGAGCACCACCGGGCCGCCCGGCGGGTCCAGCCGGGCCTCCGGGTCACCGGGAAAGTCGTCCGGGTGCCGGGGGCAGCCCCAGACCTCGGACCAGAAGCCGGCCAGGGCGTACGTGTCCCGGCAGTCGACGCTGACGTTGTAGATCCGTGCGGTCACGGTCGTTCCTTCCGGTCGGGCTGACCGGGAGAAGCTGCCACGGCCCGCCGCTCCGCGCAACCGGGTTACCGCGCCTCCCCCACCTCAGCCCAGCAGCCAGCCGGCAACCGCCAGGGTGGCCATCGACAGCGCGGTGCTCACCAGCACCGTCCGGCGGGCCACCGACTCGCCCTGGCCGTACTCGGCGGCGTAGGTCCAGGTGTTCTGCGCGGTGGGCAGCGCGGCACAGACCACCAGCGCGAGCAGGTCGACCCGGCCGAGGCCGGCGGCCCACCCGGCCAGGCCGGCCAGCACCGGCTGGACCAGCAGCTTCAGCCCGGCCAGGGCGGCCACCTCGGCCCGCTCCCCCGGCTGCCGGGGGCCACCCGAGGTCAGCGACAGGCCGAGCGCGACCAACGCGGTGGGCACCGCCGCCGCGCCGAGCAACGCCAGCGGCGCACCCACCACCTCCGGCGGGCGCCAGTGCAGCGCGGAGCAGAGCGCGCCGAGCGCCAGCCCGGCGATCACCGGGTTACGCAGCGGCATGCCGGCCAGGGTCGCCGGGCGCAGCGGGCGGCCGGCCGCCCGGTCCAGCGCCACCAGGATCACCGGCGTCACCACCAGCACCTGGAAGAGCAGCACCTCGGTGAGGAAGGTGGCGTTGCCCAGCACGTGCAGCGCGACCGGTATGCCGAGGTTGGCCGAGTTGACGTAGCCGGCGGCCATCGCTCCGATGGTGGCCGCACCGAGCCCGCGGCGCAGCAGCACCGCGCAGAGGACGAAGCCGAGGGCCATGGTGAGCACGGTGCCGGCCGCGAAGGCGCCCAACGCGCCGGGGTGGAACGCCAGCCGGCCGCGGGACAGCGCGGTGAACAGCGCCGCGGGCATCGCCAGCCGGAAGACGAAGCCGGCCAGCACCCGCTCCGCGTCCGGGCCGAGCAGCCGGTACCGCCCGGCGAGCCACCCCAGGCCGGTGAGCACCCAGATCGGCACGAAGGCGGCGAGCACCCGGGCAGCGTACGGGTCGGGTCAGTGCGGTGATCCCGGGGATCCGTCGGCCGCGCCGGTGCGTACGGTCGGGGCCTCGACCGGGGCGGCGCCCGGCGCGGGCAGCGTGACGGTGACCTCCAGACCGCCGCCCGGCTGGGCGACCGCGGTCACCCGCCCGCCGTGCGCGGTGCAGACCGCCCGGACGATGGACAGCCCCAGCCCGGAGCCGCGCGCGCCGGTGCGTTCCTGCCCGCCCCGCCGGAACGGCTCGAACAGCCCGGGTACGTCGGCCTGGTGCACCTCGAAGCCGGTGTTGCCGACCACCAGCCAGGAGCGCCGGCCGTCCGACCCGGTCCGCACCCACATCCGGCCCTGGAGGTGGTTGTAGCGGACCGCGTTCTCCACCAGGTTGCCGGCCAGCCGGTCCAGCAGCCCCGGGTCGCCGAGCACCGGGGCCGGCTCCAGCGAGGTCCGCACCCGCAGGCCGATCCGGTCCACCTCGCGGCGCACCGCGGACAGCGCGTTCGCCACCCCGGCGGCCAGGTCGCACTCGGTACGCCGGCCGAGCGCCCGACCGGCCTGCGCCTCGCTGCGGGCCAGCAGCAGCAGCGCGTCGACCAGGCCGTTGGCCCGTTCCGAGGCGTCCCGGACCACGGTGGCCATCCGGCGGTACTCGGCGAGGTCGGCCTCGTCGTCGCTGAGCGTCACGTCGATCTCGGTACGCATCACCGCCAGCGGGGTGCGCAGCTCGTGCGAGGCGTTGGCGACGAACCGCTTCTGCGCCTCGAACGAGTCGGCGAGCCGGTCCAGCATCGCGTCGAAGGTCTTGGCCAGCTCGGCCACCTCGTCGTCCGCGCCGGACCAGCGGATCCGCTGGTCCAGCGTGGCCTCGCCGAGCCGCTGTGCGGTGGCGGTGACCTGGTGCAGCGGGCGCAGGGCCCGGCCGGCGACCGCGTACGCCCCGGCGACGCCGACCAGGCTCACCGCCAGCAGCGCGCCGAGCCCCTCGGCCAGCAGCTCCCACGAGGTGGTGTCGACCAGCCGCCGCTGCCACTGCGCGGCGTCCAGGGTGCGCCCGTCGGCGAGCGTCACGGTGGTGCCCGGCAGCAGCTCGTCGGTGGGGTGCAGCGCGTCGCGGACCAGCAGCCAGGCCAGCAGCAGCAGGATCGCCCCGGCGCCGACCAGCAGCACCCCGTTGAGCAGGGTGAGCCGCAGCCGCAGCGTCGGCCGGAGACTCATGACGAGCCCTCTGTTCGCGACTGCGGGGCTCGCAAACCCGGCTCGCTCCTCACGCTCATGCCTCCCCCACCCGGTAGCCCGCGCCGACGACCGTCTCGATCAGCGGCGGGTCGCCCAGCTTCTTGCGCAGCGTCATCACGGTCACCCGGACGATGGTGGTGAACGGGTCGGTGTTGGCGTCCCAGACCCGTTCCAGCAGTTCCTCGCTGGAGACCACCGCGCCGCGCGCCTTGAGCAGCTCGCAGAGCACGCCGAACTCCTTGTTGGTCAGGTCGACCGGTACGCCGTCCCGGGTGGCGACCCGGCGGGCCGGGTCCAGCGACAGGTCGGCGAACTCCAGCACCGGTGGGGCGGCCGGGGTGGCCCGCCGGCCCAGCGCCTGCACCCGGGCGACCAGCTCGTCGAAGGCGAACGGCTTGGGCAGGTAGTCGTCCGCGCCGAGTTGCAGCCCTTCCACCCGGTCCGCGACGGTGCCGCTGGCGGTGAGCATCAGCACCCGGGTGAGGGTGCCGGAGGAGACCAGCTCGGCGCAGATCCGGTCGCCGTGCATGCCGGGCAGGTCACGGTCGAGGACGACCACGTCGTACCGGGTGACGAAAGCGGCCTCGTGCCCGCTGTCGCCGTCGTACGCGACGTCCACCGCCATGCCGCGCTTGCGCAGGCCGCGCGCGATCGCGTCGGCGAGGTTGCGCTCGTCCTCGACCACCAGTACCCGCATCCCACCCCTCCCCACGGCCGGCCACCCGGCTGACCTGCCCGACAACCTAGTGGCACCGCACCAACGCTCAGCGGTCGAGCCGCCAGACACCCAGGGTCCCGTCCGGCTGCCGGCAGACCAGCACCCGCCGGTCGTTCGCGCAGCCGTCCCACTCGCCGGACAGCACGTCGAGCGCCTCGCTCCGGCCGGTGGTCACGTCCAGCCGGGCCACCAGCCTTCCGCCCCCGTCCAGCCGGCGCAGCCCGATCATCGGGTCCCGGGTGGGATCGGCCCAGGAGAGCTGCCACTGGCCGAGCGCGCCGAGCTGCCGCCCGGTGCGCTGGTCGAGGAGGACGAGGTCCACCTCCCGCTGCTCCCCGTCGGCGGCGACCAGCAGCCGGTCGCCGAGCGGCCACACCGTCCCCGACGCCTCGACCCGCCACCGGACCCGCCCGGTCGCCCGGTCGACCAGCCCCAGACCGGGCCGGCCGGTCCGCAGGCACAGCCCGTCCCCGCAACGCTCCAGGATTTGGCCCAGGCCCGACTCCACCGGGATGCTCCACCGCCGGTCGAGCCGGTCCAGCCCGTATGCGGTCAGCGTCCCGGCGCGATCGTCGACCATCAGCAGGCCGTCCACCAGGAAGACGCCCGGTTGCTGGCCGTCCGCCGTGGTCGCCGTCGCCGGCATCCGGCCGACCCGCAGCACCGCACCGCTGCCGCCGTCGAGCACCTGCACCCGCCCGGAGGGACCCAGCAGCACGACGTGGCCGATCCCGTCGGGGCCGAACTCGTAGCCCACCCCGCCCGCGGGGACCGGTCGCGACCAGCGCTGCGCTCCGGAGGCGGCGTCGACCCCGCGGAGCACGGCGGGACCGCCGGCCGGGGACTGGACCTCGAACAGCAGGAGGCCGTGGCGCGCCGACAGCGGGTAGCCGGGCTGGCGCCAGCGCACCCGCCCGGTGGCCGGGTCGACGGCGGTGGCGGTGGACTCGCCGGATTCGGGGGTACGGGTCAGGACCAGCAGCGACCCGGCGGCGAGGTGGAGGTCCACCGGCTGCTGCCCGCGCGGCAGCCGCAGCCGCCACAGCCGGTCGCCGACCGGCAGCGGGTACGCGGCCACCTCCGGCGTGCCGCCCCGGCCGGTCGGGTCGTCGATGACGAACAGCCGCCCGTCGGCGATCCGGAAGGTGCCCTCCGGCGGGCCGGCGATCGTCACGTACCGCTGCCCGGCGGGCGGCGGCGCCGACGCGGCGAGGGTGAGCAGCGCCAGGACCGCCAGCAGCACCGCCCGGCCGGTGCGGGCCGGTGGCGCGCCCCGGCGCGGGACCGGCTCCGGCTCGTGCTCGTCGCCGTGCCGCAGCTCACCCAGCTCGATCATCGACACCGCGTCACCGGTCCAGCCGCCACAGCGCAAAGGTACCGTCCTGGCGCGGACAGAGCAGCACCGTGCCGGCCTGGCAGCCGCCCTGGACGCCGGGCAGCACGTCCCAGATCCATGCCCGGCCGGCGGTCGGGTCCAGCCGGGCCACGGCCAGCCGGCGCCCGTCCACCCAGCGCACGCCGATCAGTGGCGCGTCGCGGTGGCTGCCGCCGGCCAGTTGCCAGTCGCCGAGGTCCGCGACGCCACGGCCGGTGGCCGGGTCGAGCACCCGCATCGGCCAGGACGCGACCGGACCCGCCGCGGTGACCAGCAACCGGCCGTCGCGTTCGGCGAGCAGCGTCCACCGGGGGTCGCTCCACACGGTACGGCCGGTGGCCGGGTCGAGCGCGCGCAGGCCACCGGTCGGGCCTTCCGCGCAGATCAGCGCGGCGCACCGGGTCACGAAGGCCACCTGGGCGAGCTGGACCTGCCAGCGCCGGTCCAGCTCGTCCAGCCCGTACCCGGTGACCGTCTCGCCCCGCACGATCACCAGCAGGTCGCCGACCACCTGGGCGCGCTGGTGCCGCGACGGCCGGCCGGGGGTCAGGTCGGCGGCGCGCAGCCGGCGGCCGGAGTCGGCGTCCCACACCTGGGTCGGGCCCTCGGCGGGCACCAGCACGAGACGGCCGGTCCGCCCCGCCGTGAAGTCGAAGCGCAGCGAGTCGGGCGGGGTCGGCACCGACCACAACGCCCGCCCCGTCGCCGGGTCGAGCCGGCGGAAGGCACCGGACCCACCGGTGCTGACGCCGAGGTGCACGTACAGCTTTCCACCCCCGCCCACCGCGGCCCCGGGCTGTTGCCACCGCCGCTCTCCGGTGGCCCGGTCGAACGCCACCGTCAGGAAGGTGTCGTCGCCGCTGGTCGGACCGGTCACCAGCACCACCCCGGCCAGCTCGGTCAGCCAGAAGACCTCGCCCCGCCCGGGCAGCGGGGCCTGCCACAGCGCGGCGGGTCGCCCACCGCCGTCGGCCACGGCGGCCAGCGGGTACGCGATCAGTTCGTGACTGTCGCTGGCGTCGGCGACCGGCGCGGTGACGTAGAGCCGGTCGCCGACCTGGAAGGGGGTGGCGCCGGGGGGCGCCGGCACCATGCCGGGCACGCGGGCCCGGACCGGGGCCGCGCCGCCCAGCGTGACCAGGGCGAGAGCCAGCACGAGCAGCAGCCGCGCCGGGCGCCCGGGTACCCGCGGCGGGCGGGGCGGGGCGGCGGGCGCCGCTTCCCGCCGCTCACCCAGTTCGATGACCGTCACGGCATCCTCTCCACCCGGGACCGGGGCCGGCCGCACCGGCCCGGCCACCCCGGAGCCGGGCGAATCGGCCGGGCGTCGCCCGGGCCGACAAATGCGACGCATCCCGCCTGTACGATGGCGCGTCGTGGCTGTGCCGGTGGTGGACCCCTCGCTGAACTCCCCGACCCCGACCGTCGCGCGCGGCCCCGTCCCGCCCCCGGCGACCGGGTGGCGACAGCGGCGGCCGACCCGCGCCGACGTGTTGGCCATCGGAGCCTATGTGCTCCTCGGGGTTTTCGTCTGCCTCCGGTACTGGGTCGACGTCGAGCACCGGGTCTCGTCCCACCTGCCGACCGACCACAGCTGGTTCGAGTGGCTCTTCTCGCACGGCGCGTACTCGGTGCGGCACCTGGAGAACCCGCTGTTCAGCACCCGGCAGAACGCCCCGGACGGGGTGAACATGATGGCCAACACCTCGCTGCTCGGGGTGACCCTGCCGCTGGCGCCGCTCACCCTGCTGCTCGGCCCGCAGGTCACCTACGCCCTCTACCTGGGCGGCGCGCTGGCGGCCACCGCCGGGACGGCGTACTGGATGCTCTCCCGGCATCTGGTGCGCTCCCGGGCCGGGTCGTTCGTCGGCGGCGCGTTCCTCGGCTTCGCGCCGGGCGTGATGCACCACGCCAACGGGCAGCCGAACTTCGCCTCGAACTTCCTGCTGCCGCTGATCGTGACCCGGGTGCTGCTGCTCGGCCGCCCCGACCGGCGGTGGCGGCGGGACGGGGTGGCGCTGGGGCTGCTGGTGGCGTACCAGGTCTTCGTCAACGAGGAGATGCTGCTGCTCACCGCGCTGGCCTGCCTGGTGATGGTGGCCGCGTACGCGGTGACCCGGGCGCGGGCGGTCCGGGCGCGGGCCGGCGCGTTCCTGTCCGCCCTGGGCCTCGGTGGCGGGCTGGCCGTGCTGCTGACCGCCTATCCGATCTGGTTCCAGTTCAACGGCCCGCAGTCCTACCGGGGCCTGCAGGGCGGGGTCTTCCACAGCTGGGGCGAGGACCTGATGGCCTTCGTCACCTTCGCCCGGGACACCCTGGCCGGCGACGAGGCGGTGGAGAAGACCATCGGGGTGACCGAGCAGAACACCTGGTTCGGCTGGCCGCTGGTGCTGCTCGCGCTGGCCGCCCTGGTGCTGCTGTGGCGCCGCCGCCCCGCCGCCCGGATGGTGGCCCTGCTGGTGGTGGTCTTCGGCGTCGCCTCGATCGGCCCGAAGGTGCGCTTCGACGGGGTGCAGACCGGCATCGACGGGCCCTGGGCGTACATCCCGGACGATCTGCCGCTGGTCGAGATGATGATGCCGACCCGGCTGACGCTGGTGGTGGCCGGCGCGCTGGGCGTGCTGCTCGCCCTGGCCTGGGACGCGTTGACCCCGCCCCGGCCGGCCGTGTCGCCCGGCGCCGGCCCGGCGGAGGCCGTCGTGCCGAGGCCCCGCCCGGCCGGCGACGACACCGGGGTGGGGGCCGACCCCGCGCCGGTCGGCACCGCCGCGCGGTCCCGGCCGCGGTGGGTCCGCCCGATCGGGTACGCGGCCATCGCGCTGGCCGTGCTGCCCCTGGTGCCCCGGCCGCTGCCGGCGCAGCACGTGGACCCGCCGCCGCGCTTCATCACCTCCGGCAACTGGCGCCCGTACGTCCCGGCCGGCCGCACTCTGGTGCCGGTGCCGGTGCCGAACAACGGCTACGGGCTGGAGACCCTGCGCTGGAGTGCCCTGACCGGGCACGAGTTCCCGGTGCCGGGCGGCTATTTCATCGGCCCGAATCACGACGGGGCGGGCGTCTTCGGCGCGCCGAACCGGCCGACCAGCACGCTGATCTACGAGACCGTGCGGACCGGCCGGGTGGCGGCGCTGACCGACGAGGACCGCCGCCGGGCCGTGGCGGACCTGCGCTACTGGCGGGCCTCCGTGGTGGTGCTCGGCGCGCACCGCCGCGAGGCGGCGCTCCGGGAGCTGCTCACCGGGCTGCTCGGCCCGGGCCGGCGGGTGGACGACGTGTGGCTCTGGGACGTCCGACCGCTGGTGCCGTGACGGTCGCCCGGCCCGCCCGACCCACCCGAGGGGCGGCCCGGACGGTCAGGGCCGGGGCGCGTCAGGGCCGGGGCGCGTCAGGGTCGGGCACGTCGGTCAGGGCGCGGACGTCCCACACCCAGACGTCCAGCTCGCGCTGGCCCGGCCCGGCCACCTGCTCGACGGTGCGCCGCAGCGGTTCGGCGTTCGGCTGGCCCACCGGGAGCACCATGATCGCGGCCCGCCAGTGCCGCAGCTCGTCCAGCGAACGACGCCGCTCGCGGTCGTCGAGGCGTACCGCCCGGCCGGTCCGGGACGCCTGCTGGAGGAGGCCGCCGAGGCCGCTCGGCCGGCCACCGAACTTGCCCGGATCGCCGGTGTTGGCGTTGCGCGGGGCGAGGAAGTAGCCACCGGGGATCTTGAAGTCGAGGTTGGTGGCGGCGGCCCAGCGCATCCCGTGCGTGTTGCCCATGCTCGGCACCGGCACCGGCACCAGGGTCTGGTCCGGCCCGACGTACTCCCGCCAGCGGTCGGCGGTGATGAACTCGGGGACCGGCGGCCGGGGGACCACCGGCAACGGCGTCGGCGCGATCGGCAGCAGCGCCAGGGCCAGCACCGCGCCGGTGAGCGTACGCCTCGTGCGCCGGTCGGGCACCCGCAGCGCGGCGACGCGGTCCACGGCGAGCGCCAGCAGGACCGCCACCACCACACCGGTGATCAGGCCGAACCGGGTGGGCACCACGGCGTCCAGCAGCGGCAGCCGGACCAGCAGCTCCCACGGGCCGGCGACCAGGTCCTGGTGCCACCAGGAGACCCGCTCGCCGAGGGAGAGCACGGCGAAGAACAGCCCGGTCGCCGCGAGCGCCCGGACCAGCCGCTCCCGCCGCAGCCAGACCACGATGCCGACCGCGATCAGGCTCAGGCTCCAGCCGAAGAAGGCGTTCTCCTCCGAGTAGTTCGGGGCCAGGTTGGCGTTGGCCCGGGCGTTGCCGCCGAGGGTGGCCGAGCCCGGGGTGACGAAGGCGGCGATGTCGTTGCCGTAGTCCCGCACCGCGTCGCTCAGCCCGTGGTACGCCATCGGGCCGGCGAACTGGACGTAGAGCGGGTACGCCAGCAGCGCCCCGGCCAGCACGGTGCAGACCGCCAGGCCGATGCCGAGCGGGCGCCAGGCCTGGGCCCACAGGGCGGGGCGCTGGACGACCACAGCGAGCAGGAACACCGCGCAGCCCAGGGCGGCGAAGAGCAGGATCTCCTCGTTGATGAAGGCCTGCGCGGTGACCAGCAGGGCCAGCAGCGCGCCGTCGCGCAGCGGCCGGCGGGACCGGGTGAGCACCAGCACCCGCCAGACCACGAACGGCAGCAGGAACTGGGAGATGATGTTCGGGTGCCAACTCGCGTGCGAGAGCATCGCCGGCGAGAAGCCGCAGAACCAGCCGGCCACCACGGCGGCGGACCGGGTACGCAGGACGCGCCGGGAGAGCACGTGGTACCAGGCGGCGGCGGTGCCGGCCAGGCCGAGCGTGACCAGGGTCACGAACGAGACCGCCGGTCCGAAGAGGAGGGTGACCGGGACCATCGGAATGCCGAGCGCCAGGATGGCCGTGTTGGCCATCAGGTTCACGCCGTCCGGATAGTTGAACTGGTCGGTGTAGAACGGGAACTCGCCGTGCAGCACCACCCGCACCGAGTGCGCGAGGAAGAACTGCACCTGGGCCGGGTCGCTACTGTAGAGCGACGCCACCCGGCCGGCCGGGTCGGCCCAGATCCGGCTGGTCACCCAGAGCGCGGTGAGCAGGAAGGCGCCGTACACCGCCACGTCCCGGCGTTGGGGCCGCCAGCGGCGGGGGCGGGGCGCCGGGGCCAGCGGTTCGGCGGCCGGGTCGGGGCGGGTCTGGGCTGCCGGGCCCAGGTCGCCCAGCGGTGCGGGCGCGTCGACCAGGGTGGCGTGGGTGGCGTGGGACTCGGCGTGTCGGGCGTCGGCGGCCCGCGGAGTTTTGCCACGAAGGTCGGCAGACGTCACAGTTTGGGGAGTCTACCGGGACGGAAATAACTCGCGAATGCCGCGGGGTGTCACTTGTGTTACGAACGATACCTACCCGCGGCCGGGTCGGCCGAGACGGATCTCTCGTACCATGGGCGGTCGACAACCGACCGCGACCTGATGGGGGCGTACAGGTGGCTCGAGCCCGCCGGCACGGCACGACGGCCACGGCACTGCTCGCCCTGCTGCTCGCCGCCGCCGGCTGCGGGCCCGTCGCGGATCTGAAGGCCGACAGCCTGCCGGTGGGATACGACAGCCTGGACGGCAAGCTGAAGGTGTGGCCCCCGCGCGGCACGCTCGCCGACGACGCGGCCGCCACCGCGGCCGTGGCCGAGGCGGTCCGGGCCTGGCGGTCCCCAGAGGACGACCGGGCGCACCTGCCCTCCTCCGGCCTCCTCTGGTCCGGCGAGGTGGACGGCGGGCGGGTGGCCCTGGTCGCCGCCGACGTGCCCGGCGAGGGCGCCTCCTGGCTGCTGCAACTCACCCGCGACGGCGACCGGTACGCCGTGCACCGGGCCAGCGAGTACACCGACCCCGGCTACCTCGTCTACTCCGACGTGCTGCCGGTGCAGTCCGCCGAGGGCCGGCGCTACCTCACCTCCGGCCGCGTCGAGCGGCTGCGCGGGCCGGACGGCAAGGACCTGGCCGTCACCGACGGCCTCTCCGCCCCCGTCCGGGTGCCGGCCTGCCGGGCGGTCACCGTGACCGCCACGCTGCGGCCCACCGAGTCGCTGCCCCGCGGCCGGGCCGCCGACCGGCTGCTCGACCTCGGCACCGCCACCACCGATCCGCGCTACCCGCTGGTCCGCGATGAGACCGGCGCCGGCCAGCGCGCCCTCGCCGGGCTGGACACCTGCCTGCTGGCCGGAGAGGACGGGCCGTTCGGCAGCATCCCGCGCCGGATCGGCGACCGGGACGCGCCGAAGTCGGTGCCCGAGTCCTGGCCGATGGAGGCGCTGACCGTCCGGCCCCTCGGCCCGGTCGGCCCCGACGGGCGCAAGCCGGGCCAGCTCAGCCAGCTCAGCTGGAAGTCCGAGCACGGCGAGATGACCGCCGTGCTCTACCGGCCGGCCGGCGGTGGCGCAGCGGTGTTCTCCCGGGCTGACCGGTCCAACCCGCTCCAGGCGTACGTGCTGCCGGTGCCGGAGCACCCGCTGGTGGTGCTGACCTGGCGGGCCGGCGCGGACGCCCCGCTCGCCGTGCCGCCGGGCACCCCCCGACTGGTGGACCGGCCGGGGCTGGTCGTGGTGCCCCAGTCGGCCAGCAAGCAGACGTTCAGCCTGACCAGCCCGGACAGGACGTACCAGCGGTCGGTCGGTGGTCGCTGAGCCGGACGCCCGGATCAGGTACGACGAAAGGGGCGGCCCGGTGTCCAGGGCCGCCCCTTTCGGTGCCGTCGCGGGTCAGTTCTTGGCCGCGGCCTCGTCCGGGCGGGCCGGCTCGACCGGCTGGGCGTCCAGACCGGAGATCCAGCCGGTGACGTCGCGGGCCACGTCCTGCGCGGTCAGCCCCAGGTCGGCCAGGATCTGGGCGCGGGTGCCGTGCGGATGCCAGTCGGCGGGCACGCCCAGGTCCTTCAGCGGCACCCGGACGTCGGCGTCCCGCATCGCCTGGGCGAGGGCGTCGCCCACCCCGCCGACGCGTACGCCGTCCTCCACGGTGACCACCAGCCGGTGCCCGGCGGCCAGCTCGACCAGCTCGGCCGGGACCGGGCGGACCCAGCGCGGGTCGACCACGGTCACCCCGTAGCCGTGCTCGGCGAGCCGGACGGCGACCTCCATGCCGAGCTGCCCGAAGGCGCCGACCGCGACCAGCAGCACGTCGGTACGCGCCGACTCGGCCAGCACGTCGACCGGGCCGACCCGGCGCAGCGCGGGCAGGTCGACGGCGACGGTGCCGGTGGGGAACCGGACGATGGTCGGGGCGTCGTCGACGGCCACCGCCTCGCGCAGCTCCTCGCGCAGGGTGACCGCGTCCCGGGGCGCGGCGATCCGCAGCCCGGGCACCACCCCGAACACCGACATGTCCCACATGCCGTAGTGGCTGGGGCCGTCGGGGCCGGTGATGCCGGCGCGGTCCAGCACGAAGGTGACCGGCAGCCTGTGCATCGCCACGTCCAGCAGGACCTGGTCGAACGCCCGGTTGAGGAAGGTGGCGTAGACCGCGACCACCGGGTGCAGGCCGCCGAGGGCCAGGCCGGCCGCCGAGGTGGCGGCGTGCTGCTCGGCGATGCCGACGTCGTACACCCGCTCCGGGTACTTGCGGGCCAGCTTGGCGATGCCGGTCGGCTCGGCCATCGCGGCGGTGATGCCCACCACGTCCGGCCGCTCGTCGGCGATGGCGACCAGCTCGTCGGCGAAGACGTGGGTCCACTTCACCGACGGGGCGGCGAGCAGCTTGCCGGTCTCGATGTCGAACGCGCTGCCCGGCCCGTGCAGGCAGTCCGCCTCGTCCTCCTCGGCCGGGCGGTAGCCGTAGCCCTTGCGGGTGACCGCGTGCACGATCACCGGCCCGCCGAAGTTCTTCGCCGCGCGCAGCGCCGACTCGACGGCGGCGACGTCGTGCCCGTCGACCGGGCCCACGTACTTGATGCCGAGGTCCTCGAACATCGCCTGCGGCGCGACCGCGTCCTTGATGCCCTTCTTGACGGCGTGCAGCACCTCGTACATCGGCTTGCCGACGAACGGGGTGTTGCCGAGGGCGTCCTTGACGGTGTCCAGCACCTTCTCGTAGCCGGGGTTGAGCCGCAGCGAGGAGAGGTGGTCGGCGAGGCCGCCGATGGTCGGCGAGTACGACCGGCCGTTGTCGTTGACCACGATGACCAGCGGGTTGCCGCTGGTGGCGATGTTGTTCAACGCCTCCCAGCACATGCCGCCGGTGAGCGCGCCGTCGCCGACCACGGCCACCACGCTGCGCTTCTCGCCGCGCAGCGCGTACGCCTTGGCCAGGCCGTCGGCGTAGGAGAGCGCGGTGGAGGCGTGCGAGTTCTCGATCAGGTCGTGCTCGCTCTCGGCCTGGTTCGGGTAGCCCGAGATGCCGCCGCGCTGGCGCAGCTTGTCGAAGCCGTCCTGCCGGCCGGTGACGATCTTGTGCACGTACGCCTGGTGGCCGGTGTCGAACAGGAGCCGGTCCCGGGGAGAGTCGAAGACCCGGTGCATGGCCAGGGTCAGCTCCACCACGCCCAGGTTCGGACCCACGTGCCCGCCGGTGCGGGAGACCTTCGCGATCAGGAAGTCCCGGATCTCGGCCGCGAGGATGTCCAACTGCTCGCCGGACATCCGCTTGACGTCCTGCGGACCGCGCACCGTGGCCAGCAGCCGGCCCTGGTTTACCGTGTCCTCTTCAACGCTCATGAGGGCAGAGTCTATCGGCCGCCCCACACTCCGCAGCTCGGCCGGCCATTCCCCCATGTCGCGGCAAGGAAGGGCCGCTTCTTAACGCTCTCGCTAGAGGAAGGGCCCCCGCTCAACACCCATCGATCACCAGCCGGCGCGGCGGGACGGGGGGCGCGGCGGTCCGGGCGGGTCCGGACGGGGCCCACGAGCCCAGCACGGCGGCCCGGCGGGCGCCGGTCACCGAGGGCAGCGCCCCGGGCAGCCCGTGCCAGGACAGCCAGCCGAGCAGGGCGAACGCGTACGCCTCCTTGGCCTGGGCCGGGATGCCCAGTTCGTCGGTGGTGCGCAGCCGTCGGCGCCCGGCGCCGAGGGCGGCCAGCCGGGACATCAGGGTGCGGTTGCGCACCCCGCCGCCGGCGGCGACCACCTCGACCACCCGGTGCCGGTCGCACTCGGCGGCCACCGTCCGGGCGGTCAGCTCGGTCAGCGTGGCGAGCACGTCGTCCGCCGCCACCGGCGCGGCCAGCGCGGCCAGCCGGTCGTCGAGGTAGCCGGCGTGGAACAGCTCCTTGCCGGTGGACTTGGGCGCCGGCGCGGCGTAGTACGGCTCGGCGAGCAGCAGTTCGAGCAGGCCGGGGTGCACCCGCCCGGCGGCGGCCCGGGCCCCGTCGGTGTCGCGGGGCCGGCCCAGCAGCCGCCGGGCGGCGGCGTCCAGCAGCGCGTTGGCCGGGCCCACGTCGTACCCGAGCACCGGCGCGTCCGGCGCGACCACGGTGAGGTTGGCGATACCGCCCAGGTTCAGCGCGGCCCGCGCCCCGCCGGCCGGGTCCAGCAGCAGCGCGTCGAAGGCCGGCACCAGCGGGGCGCCCTGCCCGCCGGCCGCCACGTCCGCCGAGCGCAGGTCGCTCAGCACCGGTACGCCCACCCGCTCCGCCACCCGGGCCGGCGCCCCGAGCTGGAGCGTGCCCCGGGTCACGCCGCCGTCGACCCAGTGGAAGACGGTCTGCCCGGGCGAGACCACCGCGTCGGCCCGCCCACCGGCCAGCTCGACGCCGACCGCCGCCGCCTCGGCGAAGACCGCGCCGAGCCGGTTGTCCAGCCGGCAGACCGCCTCGACCGTGGTCGCCGCCGGCGGCAGCAGCGCGCGGATCGCGTCCCGCAGCTCGTCGTCGTAGCCCAGCTCGCGGTGCCCCAGCGGGCGCAGCCGCAGCGTCTCCCCCTCCCTGGTGAACTCCGCCGCAACGACGTCCACCCCGTCGTACGACGTCCCCGACATCAAACCGACGATCCGCAAGGAAGGGTCCCTTCTTGACGCTCTCGGTAGAGGAAGGACCCCCGCTTGACACCCACCGGCCTCAGGCCGGGGGCAGCAGGAGGCCGACCAGCTCCACGTGCTGGGTCATCGGGAACAGGTCGAAGCCGCGCAGCGCGGCCAGCCGCCAGCCCGCGCCGGTGAACGTGCGCACGTCGCGGGCGAAGGCGGCCGGGTCGCACGCCACGTACGCCACCGCGCGGGGCCCGGCGGTGATCACGTGCCGCACCACCCGGGCGCCGGCGCCGGAGCGTGGCGGGTCGAGCACGACCAGGTCGACCGGGCCGGTGACCCGCCGGCGGGCCAGGGCGGCCTCCACCCGGGCGGCGACCACCTCCACCCGCAGGTCGGCCAGGTTCGTCCGGGCCGCCGCCACGCCCGGCTCGGACGACTCGACCAGGGTGATCCGGGCGTCGCCGACCCGGGTGGCGAGCGCGGCGGCGAACAGCCCGGCACCGCCGTACAGGTCCCAGGCGCTCTCCCCAGGCCGCGGGTCGAGCAGGTCGAGCACCGCGCCGACCAGGGTGTCCGCGGCGGCCGGGTGAACCTGCCAGAAGCCGGACGCGGGCAGCGCCCAGTCCCGCCCGGCGGCCCGCTCACGGACCGTCTCCGGCCCGCTGATCGGGGTGGCCACCCCGCCGGTGACCGCGCTCACGCTCACGTCACCGCCGGTGGAGGCGACCGTCTCGACGGCGTCCGCGTCCGGCCAGCGGTCGGCCAGCACCGGCAACCGCTGGATGGCCGGGTGGGCGATCCGGCAACGGTCGATCGGCACCACCTCGTGCGAGCGGTGTTTGAGCAGGCCGGCCCGGTCGGCCGCGTCGACCGCGTAGCGGACCCGGGAACGCCAGCCCAGCGGACCGCCGGGCAGCGCCTCGACGGCCACGCCCAACGCGTCCACCTCGGCGGGGGTCAGGCCGGCCAGCCGGGTGAGCTGCTCGCGGACCACCGCGACCTTCCAGGCCAGCTGGGCGGCGGGCGCGACGTGCTGCAGGTCGCAGCCGCCGCAGCGACCCGGTTTCGCGTACGGGCAGGGCGGCTCGACCCGGTCCGGGGAGGCGTCGAGCACCTCGACCGCGTCCGCCCGGGCGAACCCGCGGTGCACCTCGGTGACCTCGACGACCACCCGCTCCCCGGGCAGCGCGTGCCGGACGAAGACGACCTGCCCGTCGACCCGGGCCACGCAGTGCCCGCCCGGCGCGACCGCGGCCACGGTCAACTCGACCCGCTCGGCCTCCGCCAGGCCCCGCCGCTCACCGGCGACGCCGCCCACCGGCCCAGGCCGCTCACCAGCGACGCCGTCCGGGCCGGCCAGGCCGGCCGCTGGCGAGCCGGCCGCGTCGTCGGCGCGGGCCGCCGGCGAGCCAGCGACGCCGTCCGGGCCGGTCGCCGGGGAGTCGGGGCGCGCGGTCACGGGCGTTCCCCCGTGCTCGGGCCGCTCTCGCCGGGCGGCGCGGAGACCACCGGCGGCACGCTCGGCGGCAGGGTGCTGCGGGGCGCGACCCGGGGCCCACGGGCCGGTCCCCGGCTCAGCGTGGCGTCCAGCCGGTCCAGGTTCTTGCTGGCCGTCGAGGCGAGCTGCCACGGCACGCTGGTCACCATGACGCCCGGCTCGAAGAGCAGCCGCCCCTTGAGCCGCAGCGCGCTCTGATTGTGCAGCAGGTTCTCCCACCAGCGGCCCACCACGTACTCGGGAATGAAGACCGTGACCACGTCGCGCGGCGACTCCCGGCGGACGGAGGCGACGTAGTTGAGGATCGGCCGGGTGATCTCCCGGTACGGCGAGTCGATCACGGTCAGCGGCACCGGCAGCTCCCGGCGCTCCCAGTCGTCCTGGAGGTCCCGGGTGTCCTTCTCGTCCACGTTCACCGTGACCGCGGTCAGCGTGTCCGGCCGGGTGGCCCGAGCGTACGCGATGGCCCGCAGCGTCGGCTGGTGCAGCTTGCTGACCAGCACCACGGCGTGGTTGCGGGCGGGCAGCACGGCGCGCTGCTCGGTCGGTTCCAGCTCGGCGGCGACCCGGTCGTAATGCCGGCGGATGGCCAGCATGAGCAGGTACATCACCGCCATCGCGACGATCGCGATCCAGGCGCCCAGCAGGAACTTGGTGACCAGCACGATGACCAGCACCGTGCCGGTCAGCGCCATGCCGAAGCTGTTGATCGCCCGGGATCGGATCATCCGCTTCCGGGCGCCCGGGTCCCGCTCGGTACGCAGGTGCCGGTTCCAGTGCCGGATCATGCCGGCCTGGGAGAGGGTGAACGAGACGAACACCCCGACGATGTAGAGCTGGATGAGCCGGGTGACCTCGGCCTGGAAGCCCACGATCAGCACGATCGCGGAGACGGCCAGGAAGACGATGCCGTTGGAGAACGCCAGCCGGTCGCCCCGGGTGTGCAGCTGGCGGGGCAGGTAGCGGTCCTGGGCGAGGATCGAGCCGAGCACCGGGAAGCCGTTGAACGCGGTGTTCGCGGCCAGGAACAGGATCAGCGCGGTCACCCCGGCCACCACGTAGAGCAGGATCGAGCCGGAGCCGAAGACCGTCTGGCCGAGCTGGGTGGTGACGGTCTTCTGCACGTACCCCTCGGGGCCGGAGAGGATCTGCACCGCCGGG
Organism: Micromonospora sp. NPDC050686; assembly: GCF_040654475.1. NCBI lineage: Bacteria > Bacillati > Actinomycetota > Actinomycetes > Micromonosporales > Micromonosporaceae > Micromonospora > Micromonospora sp. NPDC050686. The sequence continues at coordinate 320,581 of NZ_JBFAID010000001.1, read as the reverse complement.
TCCTCGACGAACTGGAGGTGGGTCAGCCGGGACAGCCAGATGATGCCCACCAGCATCGTCACCGCGACGGTGCCGAGCAGCAGCAGCGTGGTGGCCGCGTTCCTCGACTTCGGCGCCTTGAACGCCGGCACCCCGTTGGAGATCGCCTCCACGCCGGTGAGCGCGGCACACCCCGAGGAGAACGTGCGCAGCAGGAGGAAGGCGAGCGCGAAGCCGGTCACGCTGTGCTCCGCCTGGATCTCCAGCCCGGCGCTCGGGGCGAGCAGCTCGTCACCGAGCACGAAGATCCGGAACAGGCCGGTCAGGATCATGCCGACGATGACGATCAGGAAGCCGTAGGTGGGGATGGCGAACGCGGTGCCCGACTCGCGCAGGCCGCGCAGGTTCATCGCGGTGAGCAGCACCACCGCGACGACCGCGACCAGCACCTTGTGGGTGGCGACGTACGGCACCACCGAACCCAGGTTGGCCACCCCGGAGGAGACCGACACGGCCACCGTGAGCACGTAGTCCACCAGCAGCGCGCTGGCCACCCCGAGCCCGGCCCGCGGCCCGAGGTTGACCGTGGCCACCTCGTAGTCGCCGCCGCCGGAGGGGTAGGCGTGCACGTTCTGCCGGTAGCTGGCCACCACGGTCAGCATCACCACGACCACGGCGAGCGCGATCCACGGCGAGAAGAGGTACGCCGACGCCCCGGCGATGGAGAGCGTCAGCAGGATCTCGTCCGGGGCGTACGCCACGCTGGAGAGCGCGTCGGAAGCGAAGACCGGCAGCGCGATGCGCTTCGGCAGGAGGGTGTGCTGGAGCCGGTCGGACCGGAACGGTCGACCGACGAGCAGGCGCTTCAGCAGCGAGGTGGGTCTGGCCACAAGCGCCAAGGGTACGGCGACCCGGCGCCGGGTGGTGGGGGTGCCTGATCGCCGCGGTCCCGGCGGACGCGGTACGGTCGGTCCCCCGTCCGCACCGGCGACGTGGCAGGCTCGCAGATGCGGGGCGTACCGCGGCGGGCCGGCACTTGGGAGGGACACCGTGCATGTGGTGATCATGGGCTGTGGCCGGGTCGGGTCGACCCTCGCCCACAGCCTGGAGTCCCGGGGGCACTCGGTGGCCGTGATCGACCAGGACGCCGACGCGTTCCGGCGGCTGGGTCCCGACTTCGCCGGGATCACGGTCACCGGGGCGGGCTTCGACGGCGAGGTGCTGCGCGAGGCCGGCATCGAGCGGGCCGACGCGTTCGCCGCGGTCTCCAGCGGCGACAACTCCAACATCATCTCGGCCCGGCTGGCCCGCGAGACGTTCGGCGTGTCCCGGGTCGCCGCCCGCATCTACGACCAGCGCCGCGCCCAGGTCTACGAGCGCCTCGGCATCCCCACCGTGGCCACCGTGCGGTGGACGGCCGAGCGGATGCTGCGGCACCTGGTGGCCGAGGGCAACGTCGAGATCTTCCGCGACCCGACCAGCACCGTGTCGATCATCGAGGTGCCGGTGCACAAGGACTGGATCGGCCGGCCGCTGCGGGCGCTGGAGGAGGCCGCGGGTGCCCGGGTGGCGTACCTGATCCGTTTCGGCATCGGCACCCTGGCCGCCGCCTCCACCGTCGTGCAGGAGGGTGACCAGATCTTCATGCTGGTCACCGACGACATCACCGCGACGGTCTCGTCGGTGGCGGCGGCGCCGCCGGAAGGAGTGCACTGAGCATGCGCATCGCCATCGCCGGCGCCGGCAACGTGGGCCGCTCGATCGCCCAGGAACTGATCGACAACGGCCATCAGGTGATGCTGATCGAGCGCCAGCCGAAGATGCTCCGGCCGGAGCGGGTGCCGGCCGCCGAGTGGGTGCTGGCCGACGCCTGCGAGCTGGCCAGCCTGGACGAGGCCAACCTGGCCGGCTGCGACGTGGTGGTCGCCGCCACCGGCGACGACAAGGTCAACCTGGTGGTGTCGCTGCTGGCCAAGACCGAGTTCGCGGTGCCGCGGGTGGTGGCCCGGGTGAACCGGGCGGAGAACGAGTGGCTCTTCACCGAGCAGTGGGGCGTCGACGTCGCGGTGAGCAAGCCGCGGGTGATGGCCGCCCTGGTCGAGGAGGCGGTCACCGTCGGCGACCTGGTCCGTCTGATGACCTTCCGGCAGGGCGAGGCGAACCTCGTCGAGATCACCCTGCCACCGAGCGCGCCGCACGTGGGGCACCCGATCCATCAGGTGCCGCTCCCCCGCGACGCCGCCCTGGTGGCCATCCTGCGCGGCAAGCGGGTGCTGGTGCCCAGCCCGGACGACCCGATCGAGGCGGGCGACGAGCTGATCTTCGTCTGCACGGCCGAGGTGGAGGACGAGGTCCGGGCGGTCATCCTCGGCCCGGACAGCGTCGAACGGACCCGCGGGGCGGCCGGCTGAGCCGGACCGCCGCGGCCGGTCGGGCTCAGGCGCCGGCGCCCGGCAGCGGCGTGACGCCCGGTTCGCGGGTCACCCGACGGACCACCCAGACCGTGATCAGCAGCAGCAGGGCGTACGGCGGGTAGCCCAGGGCCAGCCGGGCCACGCCCAGCGCGGTGTCCTGGTGGGCCAGGTAGAGCGTGGCCTGCACCCCCACCTTGGCCAGCCAGACCACCCCCCAGAGCACGGTGAGCTGGGTGAACGTGCGCACCAGCTTTGGATCGTCCCGCCACTCCGACCGGCCCTTGGCCACCAGCACCGACCAGATCCACCCGACCAGCGGCTGCCGGATCACGGCCGACAGCAGCAGCGCCAGGCCGTAACCGATGCCGTACAGGATGCCGGGCAGGTAGAAGTCCCGCTCGTTGCCGGTGCGCCAGGCGATGGCCGCGCCGATCGCGATGCCGAACAGCCCGTTGACCGCGTGCCGGATCGGCCGGCGCTGGGCCAGCCGGACCACGGCGATCAGCACCGCCACCCCGACCGAGGCGATCACCGCGGGGCGCAGCTCGCCGACGATGTTGGCGAGCACGAACACCACCACCGGGATGCTGGACTCCACCAGCCCCCGCCAGCCGCCGAGCTGGTCGGCCATCTGCTCGGCGACGGTGGGCAGCCGCTCGGCGTCCGCGTCGGTCGGCGGCGGGGCGGGGCGCTGCTGTCCGGTGGTCATCGTGGGGCCTCCGTCGGCCGCGTCCGTGGCGTCACTTCGGCGGCTCCAGCTCGTAGTGCGGGTTGTAGATGACCTTGCGGTCGTCGCGGACGGCCATCCGGCCCCGCGCGGTCACGTGCCGGCCCGGCTCGATCCCCGCGATGTGCCGCCGGCCCAGCCAGACCAGGGTGACCACGTCGCTGCCGTCGTACAGGTCGGCCTCCAGGGTCGGCAGGTTCGTCCGCGGCGTGTAGACCACGGTACGCAGCCGGCCGGTGACGCACACCACCTGGCCCCGCCGGCACTGCTCGGCCGGCGTGCCGCCGGAGTCGGCGCTCTCCCGGCGCAGCTCGTCCGCCTCGATCTCGGCCTCGCTCGCGGTGAGCCGATGCAGCAGCCGCCGCAGCGACCCTCGGCTCTGGTCGGTCGTCATGACCTCCGCGTCACCCTCTCCACGCTGACCGGCGCCGCCGGCACTGGGCCGGCCCCGGTGCGCCGGGACCGCCCCGCCAGCGTACGCCGAGGGGACGGTCCCGGCGGAACGGCCGGGTGGGCCTCAGACCTCGCGGGGCGCCTCGTCCGGGGCGGCCTGGTCGGCCATCTCGCGGGGCAGCCGCAGCGGCAGCGGCTCGCGGACCGGCTTCGCCTCCTGCCCCCGGTCGACCACCAGGCCGTCCAGGCACTCGGCGAGCGGGCCGGCGGCGCCCGGGTCGGTCGCGGCCTGGCCCTGGTAGACGCCGCGGACCATCCAGCGGGGACCGTCGACGCCGACGAACCGGAGGTCGGTCGGGCCGTCCGGGGTACGCACCCGGGCCCTCAGCTCGGTGCCGTACTCCCCCGGCAGTTCCTGGGCCACGGCGCCGTCGTTGCGCAGGGACTGGCGGATCTCCTCCCGCACCTCGTCCCAGATGCCCTCACTGCGGGGCGCGGCGAAGACGCCGAGCTGCAGCGCGTTCTCGCCGTGCACCAGCACCACCTGCTGGATCACGCCCTGCGGATCGGCCTGCACCCGGACCTCGACGTCGGGCACCGCCGGGATCTGCAGGCTGCCCAGGTCGAGTCGGGGCACGTCGGCCGGCGCCTCGGAGACGTCGTACGGGCCACGTGCCGGGGTCGCCGCCTCGTCGGACCCGTACGACCCCAGGGACTCGTCCCCGCCGTGTCGTCCGGCGTTGTCCCGCTTACGGGAGAAGATCACTGCGCCCACCCTCCGCTGTTCACACTCACCCTGCCACCTCTTCGGTCCGCCCGCCGACCCGACCCGGCTCGACGCCGCGCGCCTGGGGGCCGGCCGGCGTCGGGGCCGGCGCCAGCCCGGCGTGCCCGCCGGTGGAGCCGTGCCCACCGGCGCCGCGCCGGGACCCGGGCAGCTCCGCCACCGGCCGGAACTCCGCCCGCGCCACCGGCTGGACGACGAGCTGAGCGATCCGGTCGCCACGGGAGATCCGCGCCGGGGTGGCCCGATCATGGTTGATCAGGTTGACCAGGATCTCACCCCGGTAGCCGGCGTCGACCGTACCGGGCGCGTTGAGCACGGTCACGCCGAGCCTGGCGGCCAGCCCCGAACGGGGATGCACCAGGCCGACGTACCCCTCCGGCAGGGCCACCGCGACGCCGGTGGGCACCAGCGCGCGCCCGCCGGGTGGCAGCTCGACGTCGGCGGCGGCCACCAGGTCGGCCCCGGCGTCACCCGGGTGGGCGTACGTCGGCAGCGGCAGCTCGGGATCGAGCTGCCGCACAGGTACGGGTACCACGTCCGTCACGGTCTCCCTCTTCCTCCGGTTCCCTCTGACCCTGCCCATCCTGCCGAATCCGCCGGCCGACGTGCGCCGTACCCTGGCACGGGTGAGCGTGTCCCCGTCGTCCCCGCCCGCCGCCGCGGCCGTCCCGTACGCCGAACGCCTCGGCCTGCCGTGGTGGTACGCGCTGGCCGGGCTCGCCATCGCGGCGCTGCTGGCCATGGAGGTGTGGCTGGGCGGCGCCGGCGTGCGCGCCTGGCTGCCGTTCGTGGTGCTGCTGCCGGTGACCGCCGCCGCCCTGTGGTGGCTGGGCCGGATCCGGGTGGCGGTCCGCGACGGCGAGCTGCTGGTCGACGACGCCCGGCTGCCGGTGCGGTTCGTGGCCGACGCCGTCCCGCTGGACGCCGCCGGGCGGCGTGAGGTGCTGGGGGTCGGCGCGGATCCGCTGGCCTTCGTGGTCCAGCGGCCGTGGATCGGCGGGGCCGTGCAGGTGGTGCTCGCCGACCCGGCCGACCCGACGCCGTTCTGGGTGGTCAGCTCCCGGCACCCGGTCGAGCTGGCCGACGCGATCCTGCGGGCCCGCGACGCCGGCTGACCGCCCGCCCGGGCCCCGGCGACCCGCCGGGGTCAGCTGGCCCGGGCTCCGGCGACCCGAGCGGGTTCACGGCTTCAACGGCCGGTGGGCGCGGCCCCGCTTCAGGTCGCTGCGGAGCTGGTCGGCGAGCGCGCGGGTGGACCGGCGGTTGAGGTAGCCGGCGACCGCGGCGCCGGTCAGGAACGGTCCGAGCGTGGTGAGGTTGCGGCCGAAGCGCTTGAGCAGGCTGTCCCGCAGTTCCTTGCGGGCGGCGGTGCCGAGCACCGCGCTGACCCCGACCCCCGGCGTCATCGGGTTGATCCCGCGCTGGCCGGCCCAGGACTGGACCAGGGCGACCGCTCGCTGGGTGCCGCCGACGGGCACTGGCACCCGGTAGACCTCATGCAGCTCGCCGATCAGCTTCAGCTCGATGGCCACCACGACCACCGTCTCGGCGGCCAGCAGCACCGGCGCGGAGAGCAGGGTGGGGGCGACCGTCCATTCCACCGCCGCGACGCCGCCGCCGGCGGCGCCCACCCCGGCGGTGGCCCGGGCGGCGTTGCGGACCAGTCGCTCGGCCAGCTCCTCGTCGTCCAGCCCGGGAAAGTGGCGGCGCAGCGTCGCCAGGTCCCGGACCGGCACGTGCGGCGCGATCTCGGCGACGGTGTCGGCCATCCAGCGCAGCGCGGCCCGCGGCTTGAACAGGTCTGCCACGCCGCGACCGCGGACCTGGCCGACCAGCCGGGTCAGCAGCTGACGCCGGCGGGCCGCCGGCAGGTCGTCGGCGGTCAGTGCGGCGACCGTCGCGCCGAGGTCGTCGGGGTCCCGCCGGGCCACCGCGGACCCCGGCCGGGATTCGTCCCCGGTGGGTCGGACCGCTGTGGATCCCGGGCGGGGTTCGTCCCCGGTGGATCGGACCGCCGTGAACGCCGGGCGGGGTTCGTCCCCGGTGGGTCGCGGCGTGGACCCGGACGCCCGCCCGCCGTGCTCCGGGCGCGGCACGGCGTCGTGCCGAGCGTCGGCGGTCAGGGCGGCCTCGTCCGGGCCGGAAGCCGGCTCGGAGCCGGCGGCCGGGTCGTCGCGGCCGGAACCCATCGAGGAGTCGTCCGGACCGGTCCGTCCGCCGCGCCACTTCACGCCGCCACCCCGTTCCACCCGGCGCCGGCACCCGCCGCGCCGGCGGTGCCCATCCGTCCGCTCATGGCGTTCGAACTCCCCGGTTCCGGTGCTCCGGAAACCACCCGGCACGGGTCAGGCGGCCCACCGGCCGCGGCGCCGGGCGGCTCGAACAGCGGCGGCCCCGACCGGGAGGCCGCCGCCGGTGACTGGCATCGTGGTCAGACGCACTCGCGACAGATCAGCTCGCCGTTGCGCTCGGCCGCCAGCTGGCTGCGGTGGTGCACGAGGAAGCAGCGGGCGCACCGGAACTCGTCCTGCTGCATCGGTAGCACCTTGACCGTCAGCTCCTCGTCAGCGAGGTCGGCGCCGGGCAGCTCGAAGCTCTCCGCCACCTCTGCCTCGTCGACGTCCACGGCACCGGACTGCGAGTCGACCCGGCGGGCCTTGAGCTCCTCCAGGCTGTCCTCGCCGAGGTCGACCTCATCGCGACGCGGAGCGTCGTAGTCGGTGGCCATCGGTTTCACTCTCCCATATCGATATTGTCGCTTCCCGGTTGTAACGCCGGACGACGTTGTTTCGGTTCCGCTGGCCGGCCACCATTTGTGTCGGTCTCCCGACCCGCCGACCGGCCGGATCGAGGCCGCCAGAGAAACGCCCCAGCGAGCGCGGTACCTTACCCTCCCCTCGGGCGAGGCATGTATACCGCCCTCGTGGCAGGGATGTACGCCCCTACGCCGGAAGTTGTTCCCAATGTGACTCAGGCGACACGAAGATAGGGGTAGTACTACCTGGTTCCCGGGTGGCGCGCCGGCATGTCCGGCTGTTTCCACGCGACGGCCGGACACCCGTTAACCTCAGCGGCGTAATCGACGCCGGGGCCGGCTCCGCCCCGGCCGCCACCCACCATCGCCCGGGGAGCGCCCAGATGAGCTTTGCGCGAGTGCGAGCACTCGTTGTCGTCGGTCTGCTGGCGGTCGTCGCCCTGGTGTTCGTGGTGGTGGCGGTGGTCCGTGACAGCCAGGGCAACGCGGTCGACGCGAAGAGCTGCCCCGACGGCTGGCCGCTGGCGGACCTGCGGCTCCGCGAGCAGAAGGACGTCAAGATCAACGTCTACAACGCGACCGACCAACCGGGCCGGGCCGGGGACGTCGCGGACGACTTCCGCAACCGCAAGTTCCAGGTGAAGAAGGTCGGCAACGCCCCGAAGGCCGTCGACGACGTGGCGGTGCTGCGGTACGGCCCGAAGGGGGTCGGCTCGGCGCAACTGCTGCAGGCCTACTTCCTCAGCAACGCCACGCCCGCGTACGACGCGAAGCGCAAGGACGACACCGTCGACGTGGTGCTGGGCAGCCGCTTCCAGCAGCTGGCCACCACCACCGAGGTGAACCAGGCCCTGGGCGACCTGGGCGCGCCGGACCTGCCCACGGGCACCTGCCCGATGCCGGTCGACAAGTGACCGGCCCGGCGGGCGGCCGGTGGGCCGCCCGCCGCTTCCGGCGCGGCTGCGGCCCGCCGCGGGCCATCCGGGCCGCTCAGGGGCCGCCCACCGCCCCCGCCGCTCAGGGGCCGCCCGCTGCGTCCAGCTCGACGAGCCGGTCGTGCAGCGGCCCGAACAGCGCCGGCGGCGCGGCCACCACCAGGTCCGGTCCGGCCGCCCGGCCGGCCAGCCCGCCGACCCGCAGCCCCGCCTCGGTGGCCACCAGCCCGCCGGCCGCCAGGTCCCAGGCGTTGAGCCCCTTCTCGTAGTACGCGTCCACCCGCCCCTCGGCGGCCAGGCAGAGGTCGATCGCCGCGGCGCCGAACCGGCGAATGTCCCGCACCTGCTCGATCAGGCCGGTCACCACCCGGGCCTGGTGCAGCCGGCGCTTCGCGTCGTAGCCGAACCCGGTGGCGACCAGCGCCTGCTCCAGGTCGGTCTCGGTGGAGCAGCGCAGCGACACGCCGTCCCGGTACGCCCCGCCGCCGCGGGTGGCGGTCCACTCCTCGCCGGTGTTGATGTTGCGGACCACCCCGGCGACCACCTCGCCGGCCACCTCAGCGGCCAGCGAAACGGCCGAGTTCGGCAGGCCGTACAGGTAGTTCACGGTGCCGTCGATCGGGTCGACGATCCACCGTACGCCGTCCGGGTCGGCGGGGCCGGTGTCGCCCTCGCCGTACTCCTCCCCCAGCACCGCGTCCCCGGGGCGGAGCCGGCCCAGGGCGTCCAGCACCTGGCGCTCCACCGCCCGGTCCGCCGCGGTGACCACGTCGGTCGCCGTGCTCTTGGTCGCGGCCACCGAGACCCCCTCGGCCCGCATCCGGTACGCGGTGGCCGCCGCGTCCCGGGCGACGTCGACGGCGATCTCCAACAATTCCCGTGGCGATGGTGATGGTGCCGAACGATCCATGGTCGTCCCCTTCCCCGCACGACTGGGACCTCCACCGTCGCGCGCGAGTATCATCCTTACAAAGTCCATATCCGCGCCGAATCGGCGGCCTCGGCCGCCGGTACGCCGTGCTGCGCAGGATGATCGCGACGGACGGCGTTACAATTCACCCCTACCCACGCGCCACGGACCGCCAACGACCGGCCGGCCCCGCGGCACGGGGGTCCCTCAACCACTCGCCCGGGCGGTGCTCCACGCTGCACCGGACGACCCGGCCGTGCTCGCTCTTCGCCTCCGGAAGGTCATTCGTGACAGAACCCCGCCAGAACGGCGCCGACGTTCGCTCGCTCACCGACACCCTGATCGCCCACGCGCAGAGCGCGGGCGGCCAGCTGACGTCGGCTCAGCTCGCGCGCACCGTCGAGTCCGCCGAGGTGACTCCGGCCCAGGCCAAGAAGATCCTGCGGGCGCTCTCGGAAGCGGGCGTCACCGTGGTCGTCGACGGTTCGGCGAGCACCCGCCGCCGGGTCGCGGCGGCCCGCTCCGCCACTCCGGCGTCCCGGGCCACCACCGCCAAGACCACCAAGAAGGCCGCGCCGGCCCCGAAGCAGGCGCCGGCCGCCGAGGAGGCGCCGGTCGCGCCGGCCCGCAAGGCCGCGCCGCGCAAGGCCGCCGACGCCACCGGCGAGGGGGGCGTCGCCAAGGCCGCCGCGCCGGCCAAGGCGACGAAGGCCACCCGGGCCACCAAGGCCACCGTGGCGGCGAAGGCCGCGGCGAAGCCGACCAAGGCCGGCGGCAAGGGCGAGGGCGCCGAGGGCGAGATCGACCCGGAGGAGCTGGCCGCCGAGATCGAGGACGTGGTGGTCGAGGAGCCGGCGGAGCTGGCCCGGGCCGCCGCGACCGACGCGGCCGCCTCGGCCACCGACAACGACTTCGAGTGGGACGACGAGGAGTCCGAGGCGCTCAAGCAGGCGCGTCGCGACGCCGAGCTGACCGCGTCCGCCGACTCCGTCCGGGCGTACCTCAAGCAGATCGGCAAGGTGCCGCTGCTCAACGCCGAGCAGGAGGTCGAGCTCGCCAAGCGGATCGAGGCCGGCCTGTACGCCGCCGAGCGGCTGCGCGCCGCCGACGAGGGCGAGGAGAAGCTCACCCGCGAGATGCAGCGCGACCTGCTCTGGATCTCCCGGGACGGGGAGCGGGCCAAGAACCACCTGCTGGAGGCCAACCTGCGGCTGGTCGTCTCGCTGGCCAAGCGGTACACCGGCCGGGGCATGGCCTTCCTGGACCTGATCCAGGAGGGCAACCTGGGCCTGATCCGCGCGGTGGAGAAGTTCGACTACACCAAGGGCTACAAGTTCTCCACCTACGCCACCTGGTGGATCCGCCAGGCCATCACCCGCGCCATGGCCGACCAGGCCCGCACCATCCGCATCCCGGTGCACATGGTCGAGGTGATCAACAAGCTCGGCCGCATACAGCGCGAGTTGCTCCAGGATCTGGGCCGCGAGCCCACCCCGGAGGAGTTGGCCAAGGAGATGGACATCACCCCGGAGAAGGTGCTGGAGATCCAGCAGTACGCCCGGGAGCCCATCTCGCTCGACCAGACCATCGGCGACGAGGGCGACAGCCAGCTCGGCGACTTCATCGAGGACTCGGAGGCCGTGGTCGCGGTCGACGCGGTCTCCTTCTCGCTGCTGCAGGACCAGCTCCAGCAGGTGCTGCAGACGCTCTCCGAGCGGGAGGCGGGCGTGGTCCGGCTGCGCTTCGGCCTGACCGACGGCCAGCCGCGCACCCTGGACGAGATCGGCCAGGTCTACGGGGTGACCCGGGAGCGGATCCGGCAGATCGAGTCGAAGACCATGTCGAAGCTGCGGCACCCGTCCCGCTCGCAGGTGCTGCGCGACTACCTGGACTGACCGACTTTCGTCAACCGGCCGTGTCGCTTTGATCACGTGGCGTGCAACACCACATGGTGACCGGTCGGTTGCACGAATGTGATCGTTGACGTGGCACCCTGGGTGCACGGCACACTGTGCCTGCCATGTGTGACCTCGGTCCCCCGCGGGCACTCAGGGAAGGCAGCGCCCCACAAGGGTGTTGCAGGATAGGTGAGCAACGACCGAAGAGATTGTTCATCGGTGACGACCAGAGGAGGAAGGCGATGACCCCGACCCTCACGCCGCCGCCCGAGACGGTGGCCCCCCCGGCCGCCGATGAACGGTGCGACCGCTGCAATGCTGCCGGCAAGCTCCGCATCACTCTGGCTGGTGGTAGCGAGTTGGTGTTCTGTGGGCACCACGCGAACAAGTACGCGGAGGATCTGGTGAAGATCACCGTGCGGTACGCGACGGACCCGGAGTTCAGCTGGCGAGGCGCGGATCTGATGGCGAACTGATTCCAGAAACACCGCAAAACCGACATAGCCGACCGGAGGGGCCCAGGCCCCTCCGGTCGGCTTTTCGCACTCGTCCCGTCTCCGCCGGGAAGTGGTCGACTCGGCCTTGTCCAGCAGCGCCACCCCTCGAAGATCCACGTGGCGCCCGCCGTCCCATCGCGGCACCCGGGAAGACCACCTGCCGCGTCTCGGGCCCATCCCCGCACCCGACCAGGCCCACCTGCCGCACCCCGGCCCATCCCGCCGATCCCCACAGCGCGAGTGGCCCATCAAGGCCGCTGAAAAAGCCCTCACGCCGCAATCCGGCCCAAACATCGAGGGTCGGCCCCGCGCCCGGCTCCGACGTTCGAGGGTCGGCCCCGCGCCCGTCGACCGAGAGCCCGAGGCGGGTCAGAGCGTCTGGACGGTGGCGATCCGTTCCTCCAGCTGCTCGATGGTGGCCTGGGCGCTCGGCGGACCGCCGCACAGCCGCCGCAACTCCGCGTGGATCTTGCCGTGCGGCTGCCCGGTGCGGTGGTGCTGGGCGGCCACCAGCGCGTTCAACTGGCGCCTGAGGGCCACCCGCCGCTGGGCGGCACTCATCGGCGCGGGCGGCGGGGTCGGGGCCGCAGCGGCCGGCTCAGCGGCCCGCGCGGCCGACCGGCGGCGCTGGGCGGCGATCTGCTCGGCCTGACGCTTGCTGAGCAGCAGGGAAACCTGGTCGGCGGTGAGCAGCCCGGGCAGGCCGAGGTATTCCTCCTCCTCCGGGGTGCCCGCCTGCGCGGCGGTGCCGAAGGACGCTCCGTCGAAGATCACCTGGTCCAGCTCGGCCGTGGCGGAGAGCGCGGCGAAGCGCTTCTCCAGTTCCCCACTGGCCTGGTCGTCGCGCTGGGCACGCGCCAACAGCTCGTCGTCGAAGCCCTCGCGGTCCTTGGGCTTGCCGAGCACGTGGTCCCGCTCGGCCTCCATCTCGCTGGCCAGCCCGAGCAGGTGCGGCACGCTGGGCAGGAACACCGAGGCGGTCTCCCCCGGCCGGCGGGCCCGGACGAACCGGCCGATGGCCTGCGCGAAGTAGAGCGGCGTGCTGGCGCTGGTGGCGTACACGCCGACCGCCAGGCGGGGGATGTCCACGCCCTCGGAGACCATCCGCACCGCGACCAGCCAGCGCTGCCCGGACGCCGCGAACGTCGCGATCCGCGCGGAGGCGCCCTGGTCGTCGGAGAGCACCACCGTGGCCCGCTCGCCGGTCACCTGCTCGATCAGCTTCGCGTACGCGCGGGCGTTCTGCTGGTCGCTGGCGATCACCAGGCCACCCGCGTCGGGCATGCCGGCGTTGCGCAGCACGGTCAGCCGGGCGTCGGCCGCCCGCAGGACCTGCGGCATCCAGTCGCCGGCCGGGTCGAGCGCCGTCCGCCAGGCCTGGGCGACCAGGTCCTGGGTCATCGGCTCGCCGAGCCGGGCCGCCAGCTCGTCACCGGCGTTGGTGCGCCACCGGGTCTCCCCGGAGTACGCCAGGAACAGCACCGGCCGCACCACCCCGTCGCGCAGCGCGTCGGCGTAGCCGTAGACGGCGTCGGCGCGGGAGCGCAGCAGCCCGTCCCCGCCCCGCTCGTAGCTGACGAACGGGATCGGGTTGTCGTCGGAGCGGAACGGCGTACCGGTGAGCATCAGCCGGCGTACGGCGGGCTCGAAGGCCGCCTTGACCCCGTCCCCCCAGGTACGCGAGTCGCCGGCGTGGTGGATCTCGTCGAGGACGACCAGGGTGCGCCGGGTCATCGTGCGCCGGCGGTGCACCTGCGGCGCCATCCCGACCTGCGCGTACGTCACCACGGCGCCGTGGAAGTCGGCGGCGGAGTGCAGGTCGGCGTTGCGGAACGCGGCGTCCAACTGGATGCCGACCCGCGCGGCCGACTCGGCCCACTGGGACTTCAGGTGCTCGGTGGGGGCGACCACGGTGACCGCCTCGACGGTGCCGTCGGCGAGCAGCTCGGCGGCGATGCGCAGCGCGAAGGTGGTCTTGCCCGCGCCTGGGGTGGCGACGGCGGTGAAGTCCTCCGTCCGGCGGCGCAGGTATTCCACCAGCGCCCGGCGCTGCCAGGCGCGTAGGGCCGGAAACGTCTCGAGCACCGGCGTCCGGGCTGCCACGCGAAGGCTCCTCTCCGACCGCACCTGGCGGACCCGGGCCGAGGGCCACGGGTGCCGCCGCCCATGAAAACGCCTCCGCGCAGAAGCTGCCGCGAAGGCCGACTCAGCATAACCAGCGGAGCCCGTCCGGCCCAGGCGACGCCACGCTGGTCACATCCGTCACTCCCGACTTGCGGTGAACCGGGTCGACGGGTCAGGGCTGCGGGCCGGGCGTCCCGGTGTGCGGCGGGCGCAGCGTCGCCACCGGGGCCGACCAGCGGCGGCGCAGCGAGACCAGGCGCAGCAGGAAGACGCCCACCGCGGCGGCGGTGAGCGGAACGGTGGTCGCCCGGCCGGCCTGGTCCAGCAGGGCGACGGCGATCGCGCCCACCAGCGCGGCCAACGCGTAGATCTCCCGCCGCAGCACCACCGGGATCTCCCCGGTGAGCAGGTCGCGGCCGAGGCCGCCGCCGATCGCGGTGAGCATGCCGATCATGCAGGCGCCGACGGCCGGCACGTGGGCGTCGAGCGCCTTGAGCGTGCCGGTGACGGTGAACAGGGCGAGACCGGCGGCGTCGAGCACCAGCACGGTGGTGCGCAGCCGGGCGAACTGGGGGTGCAGCCAGAAGACGGCGGCGGCGGTGAGCGCCGCGGTGAGCGCGTACCGCCAGTCGCCGAAGGCGAGCGGGGGCACCTCGTCGATCGCCAGGTCCCGGAAGATCCCGCCGCCGAGGGCGGCCACCACGCCGACGAAGACGACGCCGAAGATGTCCAGCCGCTTGGCCACCGCCGCGGAGGCGCCGGACGCGGCGAACACGGCCACCCCGGTCAGATCGGCGACGAGCAGGGCGGTCGAGGTGGTCACCGAGGAAGGGTACGCGGGCGGCCGGCGGGGCCGCCCCCGATCATTCGGTCCAGGAGTCGTAGATCTCCTTGCACTTCGGGCACACCGGCGAGCCGGGCTTGGCCGCCTTGGTGACCGGGAAGGTCTCGCCGCAGAGCGCGACCACGTAGGTGCCCATCACGGCGCTCTCCGCGATCTTCTCCTTGCGGACGTAGTGGAACATCTCCGGACCGGTGTCGGCGTCCTTCACCTCGGGACGCTCGAGAACCTCTGTGCTCACCGCCACACCTCCCACCTTCTTCAACTCTCCAGTCTGACAGGCCGGTCCGGACGGGGTCCACCGGAGGCACCCACCGACGGCGGGCCGTACGGTAACGGAGATGACCAGATTTCACATCCGCCCCGGCGCCGAGGTGGCCGCCGCCCTGCGCGACGGCCGCCCCGTCGTGGCCCTGGAGAGCACCATCGTCTCGCACGGCCTGCCCCGTCCCGACAATCTCCGGGTCGCCCGCGAGATCGAGCAGGCGGTACGCGCCGCCGGCGCGGTCCCGGCCACCATCGGGATGGTCGCCGGCGAGCTGGTGGTCGGCCTCGACGACGCCCAGTTGACCCGGCTGGCCACCGCCGACGGGGTGGCCAAGCTTTCCGTACGCGATCTGGCGGTGGCCGCCGCGACCGGCGCGGACGGCGCCACCACGGTGGCCGCCACCAGCGCGGTGGCCGCCGCCGCCGGGATCGGGGTCTTCGCCACCGGCGGCCTCGGCGGGGTGCACCGGGAGGCGGCGCAGACCTTCGACGAGTCGGCCGACCTGGTCACCCTGGCCCGGACGCCGATCGCGGTGGTCTGCGCCGGGGTGAAGTCGATCCTCGACGTGGGCGCCACCCTGGAGCGGCTGGAGACCCTCGGCGTGGCCGTGCTCGGCTACCGGACCCGGCGCTTCCCCGGCTTCTATCTCACCGATGCCGGCTTCGACCTGGACTGGTCGGTCGACTCGCCCGAGCAGGTCGCCGACGTCCTGGCCGCCCGCGACCAGCAGGGCGTGCATCGCGGCGGGCTGATCGTGGCCAACCCGCTCCCCGTCGACGAGCAGCTCGACCCGGCGCTGCACGACCGCACCCTGGCCGACGGGTTGGCCCGGCTGGGACGCGACGGGGTGACCGGCAAGGCGGTGACCCCGTTCCTGCTTGCCCACTTCCACGCCGCGACGCAGGGGGCGAGCCTGGCGGTGAACGTCCGGATCATCCTGCGCAACGCCGACCTGGCCGCCCGGATCGCGGTAGCCGCGGCCCGGCGCACCGCCACCGCGGCATGAACCACCCCGGCCGCATCATCGTCGTCGGCGACGTCATCACCGACGTGGTGGCGATGCTCTCCGGGCCGCTGGTGACCGGATCGGACACCCCGGCCCGGATCCGGTTCAGCGGCGGCGGGCAGGCGGCCAACACCGCCGCCTGGATCGCCGCGCAGGGCTCCGACGTCACCCTGGTCGGCGCGATCGGCGACGACGAGGCGGGCCGCGACCGGGTGGCCGAGCTGGAACGGGCCGGCGTGCGCTGCGCGGTGGACCGGCACGAGGGTTATCCGACCGGCACGGTGATCGTGCTGACCACCGACGGCGAGCGGACCATGGCCAGCCAACGGGGCGCGAACCTGCGGCTGAGCGCCGCGCACGTCGACGGCGCCCTCGCGGCGGCGCCGGACGCCGCCCACCTGCACCTGTCCGCGTACACCCTGCTGGACGCCGCGTCGCGCGGCGCGGGCCTGCGGGCCCTGGCCGCGGCCCGCGAGCGCGGCCTGACCACCAGCGTCGACGCGGCGTCCGCGGCGCCGCTGCGGCGGGTCGGGGCGGCCTTCCTGACCTGGGTACGCGACGTCGACCTGCTGCTGGTCAACACCGACGAGGCGACGGTGCTGGCCGGCGGGCTGGACCCGGCGGCGCAGGCGCGGGCGTTGTCGGCGACGGCCCGGGCGGTGGTGGTCAAGCGGGGCGCGGCGGGCGCGCTCTGGGTGGACCGGTCGGGGCCGGTCGTCACGGCCGAGGCCCGCCGGGTGGTGGCCGTCGACGTGACCGGCGCCGGGGACGCCTTCGCCGCCGGCCTGCTCACCGCCTGGCTCGCCGGGGCGGACCGGCGCACCGCCCTGGACCGCGCCGGTGACCTGGGCGCCCTCGCCGTCACCACGGTCGGCGCCCGGCCGGCGGCCTGAGCCCCCGTCCCCCTCGGGCGGGGGCCGGTCAGGGCTCGGCGTCGATGACCTTGTGCGGGCGTTCCTCCGCGGTGAGCGACATCGGCGGGCTGTCGTCGCGCCGGCGCGGCTGGAACCGGCCGGCCAGGCGGTGCTCCTCCTTGGGCGGGCGATCGTTGGCCAGCAGCACCGCCAGCCAGGGAATCAGCACCATGCCCAGGGCGCACAGGGTGAGCCAGAGCCAGAGCAGCGGCGGCCGCAGGCCGACCAGGACGGCGCCGACCACGATGCAGCCGACCCGGACGCCCATCATCAGCACGTACCGCTTCTGCCGGCTGGTGAGCTGATCGTCCTGGCTGCGCGCGGCATCGGTGATCAGGATCGGCTGGTACTCCTGACGCTTCACCACGGGCCTCCTTTAGGGATCAGCCCTATCCTGTCACTCAAGGCGGTTGATCGGCGACATTCGTCCGTGTTACGTGCGTGGTACGCTCCGCTCGTGGGCAGCCGGTTCAGCTTCACCGACGAGGCGTTGGGCAACCTTCGGGTCTACGACGTCACACCGGGTGAGGTCTGGGAGGCGCTGCACAGCACGCGACGGGTGATCCGGCACCTGGGCGACGACGTGATGGTGGTCTACGCCGCCGCCCGCCGCGGCCGGCGGCTGGCCGTGCTGCTCGCCGAGGCCGACGGCATCGACAACGACTGGGACGTCCTCTCCGCCCGGGAGCTGACCGAGGTCGAGGCCAAGCGCTACGACGAGGCCGTGCGGAGAGCACGCCGATGAGGAGGCGGTCACGATGAACCGGGCCGAGGCGACCAAGCGGTTCCACGGCGGCGACGCGCTCGCCGAGCTGATCGACGAGAGCCAGCCGGCGGAGCTGCCGACGCCCGACACCGACGTGCCGATGGTCAGCCGCTCGGTGCGCCTGCCGCTGGAGACGTACGAGCGGGTCCGCGCCGCGGCCGACGCGCGGGGCATCGGCGTCACCACCCTGATGCGGCAGTGGATCGAGGCCGGCCTGGCCGACCTGGACGACTCGGCCACCGTCTCCCTGGCCGACGTGCGCCGGGCGCTGGCGGCGTTGTCCCGCCCGACGGCCGCCTGAGCCGGCCTGCCCCCGGGCCCGGGAGCCGGCCCGCCCGGCCCCGCCCGACCGCCGCCTGAGCGCGGCCGTCCCGACCGCGCGCGGTCAGCCCTTGCCGGCCTTCGCCGCCGCCTTGGCCGCCTGCTTGAACTCGCGCACCCGGCGCAGCGAGTCCGCGTCGGTGATGTCCGCGACCGACCGGTGGGCGCCCTCCTCGCCGTACCCGCCGGCGGCCTCCCGCCAGCCCTCCGGCCGCACGTCGTAGCGCTTGCCGAGCAGGGCGACGAAGATCTGCGCCTTCTGCCGGCCGAATCCGGGCAACTCCCCGATCCGGCGCAGCAGTTCCCGGCCGTCGCTCACCCCGGCCCAGAGCGCGGCGGCGTCGCCGTCGTACCGGTCGACCAGCACCCGGCACATCTCCTGCACCCGGGCCGCCATCGCCTTGGGGAACCGGTGCAGGGCGGGTGGCCGGGCGAAGACCGCGACCAGCGCCTCCGGATCGTACCCGGCCAGCTCGCGGGCGTCCGGGTCGTGCCCCAGCCGCTGGGCGAGCACGTACGGCGAGGAGAACGCCTTCTCCATCGGGATCTGCTGGTCGAGGAGCATGCCGGTGAGCAGGGCCAGCGGGCTGCGCTCCAGCAGCCGGTTGGCCTCGGGGTCGATGGGCAGCGAGAGCGTCATGGCTCCATCCTGCCCGGCGCCGCCCGCCGTACCGCGTCGGCGCCCCGGCGCCGACCTCGCGTTTATGGGTGAGGTTAGGCTGTGCTAACTTCTCCCGGAGGTGGTCGACCGGGACCGCCCGCCGCCGCCGAGGGAGTGCCGCCGTGCCCGTCTCCGCCCGCAGGTCCACCGCGACGCTGGTCGCCGCCGGACTGCTCTCGTTCGGCCTGGCCGCCTGCGGCTCCGGCGGGACGGAGAACGCCGACCCCGGCAAGCCCGGCGACAAGACCATCACCGTCTACAGCGGTCGCAACGAGCAGCTGGTCAAGCCGCTGCTGGACCGGTTCTCGAAGGAGACCGGCATCACCGTCAAGACCCGGTACGCCACCACCGCCCAACTCGCCGCCCAGCTGGTCGAGGAGGGCGACCGCTCCCCCGCCGACGCGTTCTTCGCCCAGGACGCCGGCGCGCTCGGCGCGGTGACCAAGCGGAAGATGTTCGCCACCCTGCCCGCCGCCTCGGTGGAGAAGGTGCCGCAGACCTACCGCTCGCGCGGCGGCGAGTGGGTGGGCGTGAGCGCCCGGTCCCGGGTGCTGGCGTACCACGCGGACAGCGTGCCCGCCGCCGAGCTGCCCAAGTCCGTCTTCGAGCTGACCGACCCGAAGTGGAAGGGCAAGATCGGCGTCGCCCCGACCAACGCCTCCTTCCAGGCGTTCGTCACCGCGATCAAGGTGCAGCACGGCGAGGCGAAGGCGAAGGAGTTCCTGGCCGGCCTCGCCGCGAACGAGCCGCAGATCCGGGAGAACAACATCAAGATCGTCGAGGACGTGCACGCCGGCACCGTCCCGGTCGGCCTGGTCAACCACTACTACCTGGGCGAGGTCGCCAAGGAGCAGGGCACCACGCCGGACGCGCTCAAGGCCAAGCTGCACTTCTTTCCGGGCGGCGACACCGGCGCCCTGGTCAACGTCGCCGGCGTGGGCGTGCTGAAGCGCTCCGCCGAGGACCCGGACACCCGGGCCTTCGTGGACTTCCTGCTCAGCGCCGAATCGCAGAAGTACTTCGCCGAGCAGACCTTCGAGTACCCGGTCGTCGACGGGGTCGCCGGGCCCGCCGGCGTGCCGCCGCTGGCCGACCTGGACAGCCCGGACATCGACCTGAACGACCTGGACACCCTGGACGCCACGATCGCGCTGATCAAGGACTCCGGCCTGGTGCCCTGAGCATGACCACCACCCGTATCGGCGCAGGGCCGGCCCGGACCGGGCCGGCCCGCTTCCGCGTACGCGGGGGGTGGCGGCGGCTGGCGCCCCGCCCGGCGCTGCTCGCGGCGTCGGCCGCCGCGGTCGCCGTGGCCCTGGTCCCGCTGGTCTACCTCGGGGTACGCACCGCCGAGGCGGGCGCCGGCCGGATCGTCGACGAGCTGTGGACCGAGCGGGTCGGCCTGCTCGCCCTGCGCAGCCTCGGCCTGGCCGCCGTGGTGACCGTCGCCTGCGTCCTGCTCGGGGTGGCCGCCGCGTGGCTGGTCACCCGCACCGACCTGCCCGGCCGCCGGGCCTTCGCGGTGCTCGCCGCGCTGCCGCTGGCCGTGCCCACCTACATCGCCGCGTTCGCCTGGGTCTCCACCGTGGACCGCCTGGAAGGCTTCTGGCCGGCCGCGCTGGTGCTCACCCTCTGCTCCTACCCGTACGTCTTCCTGCCGGTCGCCGCGGCGCTGCGCGGCGCGGACGCCGCCCAGGAGGAGGTCTCCCGCTCGCTCGGCCGGGGCGGCTGGCGCACCTTCACCGACGTGACGCTGCGCCAGATCCGGCCGGCCACCGCGGCCGGCGCCCTGCTCGTGGCGCTCTACGTGCTCTCCGACTTCGGCGCGGTGTCGATCCTGCGTGCGGACACCTTCACCCGGGCCATCTTCATCGCCTTCGACCTGGGGTTCGACCGCACCGGCGCGCTGGTGCTCTCCTGCGTGCTGGTGGCGCTGACCGTGCTGCTGCTGACCGGCGAGACGCTCACCCGCCGCCGCGGCGCCCGGTACGCCCGCCTCGGGGGCACCCGCCGGCCACCGGCCCGGCTGCGCCTCGGCGCGGCCCGCTGGCCGGCCCTGGCCGGGCTGCTCGGCGTCGCCGCGCTGGCGCTGGGCGTGCCGGCGGTCAGCCTGGGCCGGCGGCTGGCCAGCGGGGTGTCCCGCCCCGGCGCGCTCACCGAGGTGCTCGCCGCGACCGGCAACTCGCTGGGCTTCTCGCTGGCCGGCGCCGCGCTGACCATGCTGCTCGCACTGCCGCTGGGGCTGCTCACCGCCCGCGCGCCGGGTCCGCTGGCCACCGCCCTGGACCGGCTGGCGTACCTCGCCCACGCGCTGCCCGGCGTGGTGATCGGGCTGTCGCTGATCTTCTTCGGCATCACCGTGGCGTACCCGCTGTACCAGAAGCCGTGGCTGCTGGCGCTGGCGTACGGCACGCTCTTCCTGCCGCTGGCGGTCGGCGCGGTGGCCGGTGCCGCCGCCCAGGCCCCGCCCGGGCTGGAGGAGGTGGCCCGCTCGCTGGGCCGTGGACCGTGGACGGTGCTGCGCACGGTCACCCTGCCGCTGACCCTGCCCGCCGTCGGCGCGGGCGCGGCGCTGGTCTTCCTCAGCTGCATGAAGGAACTTCCCGCCACCCTGCTGCTGCGCCCGACCGGCACCGACACCCTGGCCACCGAGCTGTGGACGCACACCGGGGTCGGCGCGTACGCGGCGGCGGCCCCGTACGCCGCCCTGCTGGTGGCCATCTCGGCGGTGCCGACCTGGCTGCTGGTGGCCCGCAGCGGCCTGCTGGACAAGGAGGATCGGTGATGAGCGAGGTCGTGCTCACCGGCGTGGTCAAGCGGTACGGCCGGGTCGCCGCCCTGGACGGGGTGGACCTGACCGTCCCGGCCGGCGAGCTGACCGCCGTGCTGGGCCCGTCCGGCTGCGGCAAGACCACCCTGCTGCGCTGCCTGGCCGGCTTCGAACGGCTGGACGCCGGGGAGATCCGGCTGGACGGCCGCCCGGTCGCCGGAGGCGGGCGGCACGTGCCGGCGCACCGGCGGCGGATCGCCGTGGTGCCGCAGGAGGGCGCGCTGTTCCCGCACCTGAGCGTCGCCGCGAACGTCGGCTACGGGCTGGACCGGTCGGCGCGGCGCGGCGACCGGGTGGACGAGGTGCTGGCCCTGGTGGGCCTCGCCGGGTACGGCAACCGGATGCCGCACCAGCTCTCCGGCGGCCAGCAGCAGCGGGTCGCGGTGGCCCGGGCGCTGGCGCCCCGGCCGTCGCTGGTGCTGCTGGACGAGCCGTTCAGCGCGCTCGACGCCGGGCTGCGCGCCGGGCTGCGGCACGACATCCGGGAGGCGCTGCGCGCCGACGGGGCGACCGCGGTGCTGGTCACCCACGACCAGGGCGAGGCGCTCTCGGTGGCCGACCGGGTGGTGGTGCTGCGCACCGGCCGGGTGGTGCAGGCCGGCACGCCGACCGCGGTCTACCGCGAGCCGGCCGACCAGTGGGTGGCCGGGTTCGTCGGCGAGGCGGTGCTGCTGCCGGCGACGGCCGACGCCGGCCGGGCCGCCACCCCGCTGGGCTCGCTGCCGATCACCGGCGCCGCGCCGGACGGGCCGGTGACCGTGCTGGTCCGCCCCGAGCAGGTACGCATCGTGCCCGTCGCGCAGCCGGGCGCGGTGGCCGCCACGGTGCTGCGGCACGACTTCCACGGCCACGACGCGCTGGTCGCCCTCCGGCTGGCCGACGGCACCCGGATCACCGCCCGGGTCTGGGCCGAGCGGGAACCGGTCCCGGTCGGCGCCGAGGTCGCCGTCGAGGTGGACGGGGCGGCGCGGGCCTGGCCGGCGCCGCCGAGCCCGATCGACCTGCCGGCCATCCCGGTCGGGTGACCGCCCGCCGGCCCGAGCCGGGCCGCCCGGGACGCGCCTGGCCCACCCTCGGGTCGGAGTTCGCTAGTCTCGGATGGTCGTCGGAGAGAGGTGGGCCGTGCCGAGTCTGGAGAGGCCGCGAGCCCCTCCCGACCACGATCAGGACCTCGACCATCCGCTCCAACACTCACTGGGCGGTGTGCAACTCAAGTTCTCGGTTGCCGCGGACCGGCTCGCCATCCCGGTGAGCGGTAACGGTGGCTGGTGGATCGTAAAAATGCCGGATCGATTCGACCGCACGGCCGAGGGTCGGGTCCATGTGGAGGACTTCGCCCAGATCGCCGACGTCGGACGGCCGCACTCCCCGGCTGACCCCCGTCTACGACTTTCATTCGCTGTCGTTCTACTCGTCCTACCGCTGGTCACCGCTGGCGCTCAGCCTGGCCAGCGAAACCGTCCCGTCCGCCATCACCGCAGATCACTTCCGCAGGCTGGCGGAGCGCGCAGGTGCCGACCCCGACGGTACGGCGGAGGTCGTCGCCGAGGCGGTCGACCGGCTCCGCGAGGCATGGACGGCGACGTCAGCCGACACGCGGGGCTGCTTCGAGGCCCTGGCGGAGCACTACACGCGGCGACTGGACACCCTCGCCATCTGTCGATCGATCGACTGACCCCGGGAGGCGGCCCGGCGGACGGCAGTGCCGCCCACCGGGCCGCGCCCGGGGTGTGTCGCGTCAGCTGACGAAGAGCAGCCGGTTCGGCGAGCCGGTGCCGGGGCTGGTCACCACGCCGGTGGTGGCGTTGCCGGTCAGGGCACTGGCCACCTGGGACGGGCTGTAGGAGGGGTTGGCGCCGAGCACCAGGGCGGCGGCGCCGGCCACGTGCGGGCTGGCCATCGAGGTGCCGCTGATGGTGTTGGTCGCGGTGTTGCTGTTGTACCACGCCGAGGTGATCGACGAGCCGGGCGCGAAGATGTCCAGGCAGGTGCCGTAGTTGGAGTAGGACGCGCGGGCGTCGGTGCTGGTGGTGGCGCCGACGGTGAGCGCGGCGGCGGCCCGGGCCGGCGACGAGTTGCAGGCGTTGGCGTTGGAGTTGCCCGCCGCCACCGCGTACGTCACGCCGGAGTTGATCGAGTTGGTCACCGCGTTGTCCAGCGTGGTGCTGGCCCCGCCGCCGAGGCTCATGTTGGCCACGGCCGGCTTCACCGCGTTGGCGGTCACCCAGTTGACGCCGTTGATCACGCCGGTGGTGCTGCCGCTGCCGGAGCAGTTGAGCACCTTCACCGCGATCAGCCGGACACCCTTGGCAACGCCGTACGCCGAGCCGCCGACGGTGCCCGCGACGTGGGTGCCGTGGCCGTTGCAGTCGGTGTTGTTGCCGTCGACGGTGTTGGTGCCCCAGGTCGCCCGGCCGCCGAAGTCGTTGTGGGTGGTCCGGATGCCGGTGTCGATGATGTACGCCCGCACGTTCGAGGCGGTGTTCGGGTAGGTGTAGGAGTTGTTCAACGGCCGGTTGCGCTGGTCGATCCGGTCCAGCCCCCAGGACGGCGGGTTGGTCTGGGTGGCCTGGACGGTGAGCACCTGGTCCTGCTCGACGTACGCCACAGCCGGGTCGGCGGCGAGCCGGCGGGCCTGCTGCTCCGACATCTTCGCCGCGAAGCCGGTGAGCGCGGCGCTGTAGGTCGCGGCGACGGTGCCGCCGTACCGCTTGGTGAGGCCGGCGGCCCGGGTCGGCACGCCGTCGCGCGCGGCGCGGCTGTTCACCGTGCCGACCGCGTCGCTGCGCAGGACGACCAGGTAGCTTCCGCTGATGGCGTTGGGGGCCGCGGCTCCCCGGATCTCCCCGGTGGGTGCCGCCAGGGCGGGGGTGGAGGCGGCGGCGGAGACGGCTGCGGCGGCAGCCGCCACCGCGAGTGCGCGGATCACGCGACGTCGGGGTACGGGCACAACGGACATCGTCAGACTCCCTACCGGCACACCCGGACGGACTGGGGGCCGCCGGATGCCCCTGTCACGAACATTGCCGGAGACTCTAGCTAGCCATCGACATACATGAAAGGGATGAGCCTCAATTTCCTTAGCTGAGAGGGCAGATGTCGCGGGTGCCGGTCGGCGGAGGCGGTCCGGCAGGCAGGATGGCGACGTGGACCGACACGACATGCTGCTCTCCCCCGCCGGCGTCGACGCGCTGCGCACCGCGCTGACCGAGGCGGGCTACACGTCGAACGGCATCGCCGGCCGGCTCGGCGCGCAGGCCACCGGCGGGGTGGCCCGCAACGACTTCCGGGCCGCACTGCGGGCCACCGAGGACCGGGACCCGCTCGGCACGCTGATCCGGGTCTTCATCTGCGAGCAGACCGAACCGGCGGCGGCGGTGGCCGCCGCGCTGGCCCCGCTGCCGCTGGACGAGGCGCTCGCCGCGGGGCTGGTCGAGCGGCACGGCGACGGGCTGCGGATGGGCCTGGACCTGGAGCCGTACGCGGACGACTGGTGGGTGCTCGCCGACGTGCCAGCCAGCGCCCGCCCCGGTCGCCCGCTGCACGCCGAGCACGTGCTCGGCATCGGCGGCGCCACCCAGACGCTGATCGGCGCGACCGTCCGCCGCCCGGTGGAGACCGCGCTCGACCTGGGCACCGGCTCCGGCGTGCAGGCGCTGCACCTGGCCACGCACGCGCGGCGGGTGACCGCCACCGACGTCTCCGAGCGGGCGCTGCGCTTCGCCGCCACCACCGCCGCCCTCAACGGCCAGGACTGGGAGCTGCTGCGCGGGGACCTGGTCGCCCCGGTCGCCGGGCGCCGCTTCGACCTGGTGGTGAGTAACCCGCCGTTCGTGGTCGGCCCGGGCACCACCACCCACGTCTACCGGGACTCCGGCCGGGTCGGCGACGCGATCGGCGCCGAGCTGGCCGCCGCCGCGCCGGGCCTGCTCACCGAGGGCGGCACCATGCAGTACCTGGCCAACTGGGTGCACGTGGCCGGCGAGGACTGGGGCGAGCGGGTGGCCGGCTGGTTCGCCGGCACCGGGCTGGACGCCTGGGTGGTCCAGCGCGAGGTCGCGGACCCGATGGCGTACGTCAACCTCTGGCTCACCGACGTCGGCGAGGCGCCCGACCCGCACCGGATGGCGGCCTGGCTGGACTGGTTCGACGCGCACAAGGTCGAGGCGATCGGGTTCGGCATCGTCTCGCTGCGCCGCGGCGGGCACGCCGACCCGGTGGTCCGGGTGGAGGACCTGCGCCAGCGGGTCGAGCCGCCGATGGGCGACCGGATCGCCGCCTGGTTCGACCGCCAGGACTTCCTCCGGGTACGCGACACCGACGCGCTGCTCGCCGCGCGCTACCGGGCGGCCGACGGGCTCCAGCTGCGGCAGGAGGCCACCATGGGCGACGAGGGCTGGGCGGTGGACCGGCAGGTGCTCGCCATGCCGCACGGGCTGCGCTGGACCGAGGAGATCGACCCGCTGGTGCTCTCCCTGGTCGGCGGGGCGGACGGCCGGCTGGCCCTGCGGGACCAGTTGGCGCTGCTCGCCGCCGCCCACGACGTGGCCCCGGAGGAACTGGCCGAGGCGGCCGGCCCGATCGTGGCGCACCTGGTCGAGCGCGGCTTCATCGAGCCGGTGCGCGGCTGATGCGGGCGGTGGTGCAGACGGTCGGCCGGGCCGCCGTCACCGTCGACGGCGAGGTGGTCGGCGAGATCAGCGACGGCCTGCTGGTGCTGCTCGGGGTGACCCACGCGGACACCCCGCAGGTCGCGGAGACCATGGCCCGCAAGATCCACGAGCTGCGCATCCTGGACGGCGAGCGCAGCGCCGCCGACACCGGGGCGCCCGTTCTGGTGGTCAGCCAGTTCACCCTCTACGGCGACGCCCGCAAGGGCCGCCGCCCGAGCTGGACCCAGGCGGCCCCCGCCGAGCTGGCCGAACCCCTGTTCACCGCGGTCGTCGAGGCGCTGCGCGCCCGAGGCGCCAAGGTCGAGACCGGCCGCTTCCGCACCCACATGCTCGTCGAGAGCGTCAACATAGGCCCCCGCACCCTCCTCCTGGACCTTTGACCACCCACCCCCGTTCCCGTTCCCGTTCCCTGAGCGTTGATCAAGGAGTTTGCGTCGGCTCACGCCGGATTCCTGACGCAAACTCCTTGATCAACGCGGCCATCCGGGCCGGCGGTCAGGAGAGGAGGCCGCGGCGGGAGAGGGACTGGCGGATCCAGGTGTCCAGGTGGGTGGTCCAGTCCTGGGTGTGGGCGGTGGCGTGGTCGACGGTGAACCGGCCGAAGGTGTCCCGGCCCTCGGTGAAGAGACCGCCACGCTTGTCGATCTCCAGCACCACCTGCACCTGCTGCGGATCCGTGACGAAGGTGACCTCCAGCTGGTTCAGCGTGCGGGCGTACCGCGGCGCCGGGTGGAACTCGATCTCCTGGTAGAACGGCAGGCCCTGCCGTACGCCGTAGAGGTGGCCCCGCTCGACGTCGGCCCCGGCGAGCCGGAAGCCCAGCCGCAGCAGCGCGTCCAGCAGCAGCTCCTGCGCCGGCAGCGGATGCACCGCCACCGGGTCCAGGTCGCCCTGGTCGACGGCGCGGGCCACCTCCAGCTCGGTACGCAGCCCCATGGTCATGCCGGGCAGGTGCCGCCCGTACATCTCGGTCAGCGGCGTCTCCCACGGCACGGCGAAGCGGAACGGCACGTCGTGGCGCTGCCCCGGCGCCAGCCGGAACGGCCCGGTCACCTGCTGGCGGCCGAACTCCTGGTCGGTGTCGTACTCGGCCTCGGAGCTCTCCACCTCGACCCGGGTGACCAGACCCAGCGCCAGGTACGACACGTCGACCGGATGATCCCCGCCGGTCACCCGCACCCGGCCCGCCAACTGGCCGCCCGGCCGGCAGCTCGGGTCGGCCAGCACGGTCTCGACCGACGGGCCACCCACCCCCATCGCCTGCCTGAGCCGCTTGAACACCACCACGTCCTCCGTCGCCTAGCGGTACGCCGATCGGCGGGCCCACCGCTGGCACCGTAACCACGGCGGGCGAGACTTCTCCCGCTTTTCCGCCCGGATTGCTGTCGGTTCCCCGATCGCCTCACTCCCGTCTCACGCCCGGCACGGGAAGCTGTTCTCATCGGGCGCACCCACGTCGGCACGCGACGCGGACCCGGTGAGCGCCACCGAACGTGGACACGGGGAGAAACTGAGATGGTCCTGCAGATGATCGAGCACCAGTCGGGCCCGAGCGTCGCCGTCGACGGCCACACCGCAACCGAGGCCCTGACCGATCTGGACGCCATTGACGAGCGCGGCGTCTCCACCGACCTGGTCCGCGCGTACCTGAACGGAATCGGCCGCACCAAGCTGCTCACCGCCGCCCAGGAGGTGGAGCTGAGCAAGCGGATCGAGGCCGGCCTCTTCGCCGAGGAGAAGCTGAGCACCTGCACCCCGGTCTCCGCCCAACTGGGCGCCGACCTGGAACTGATCGCCGCCGAGGGCCGGGCCGCCAAGAACCACCTGCTGGAGGCGAACCTGCGGCTGGTGGTCAGCATCGCGAAGCGGTACACCGGCCGGGGCATGGCCTTCCTGGACCTGATCCAGGAGGGCAACCTGGGCCTGATCCGCGCGGTGGAGAAGTTCGACTACACCAAGGGCTACAAGTTCTCCACCTACGCCACCTGGTGGATCCGCCAGGCCATCACCCGCGCCATGGCCGACCAGGCCCGCACCATCCGCATCCCGGTGCACATGGTCGAGCAGGTCAACCGGATGGTGCGGGCCCGCCGCGACCTGGCGGTCACGCTGGGCCGGGAGCCCACCGTCGCCGAGGTGGCCAAGGCGCTGGAGGTGCCCGAGTTCCAGGTCATCGAGCTGATCTCGTACGACCGGGAGCCGGTCAGCCTGGACCAGGCGGTCGGCGAGGACGGCGAGAGCGCACTCGGTGACTTCGTCGCCGCGGCGGACCCGCGGCAGGAGGCGGGGGACGGCGGCGAGCTGCGCAACGAGGTACGGATCGTGCTGGCCACCCTGTCCCAGCGGGAGCAGGCGGTGATCCGGCTCCGGTTCGGGCTCGACGACGGCCGCCAGCGCACCCTGGACGAGGTGGGCAAGGAGTTCGGCCTGTCCCGGGAGCGGATCCGGCAGATCGAGAAGGGGACGCTGCTCAAGCTGCGCACCCCGGAGCACGCGCAGCGCCTGGAGGCGTACGCCTGTTAAAGGGGTGGTTCGCGTGCGGGGCCCCGGCGATTCGCCGGGGCCCCACGCCATGTCGGCCTTGACCACGACAGCGCGGCACGATAGGAACCAACTGGTTATGAAACCAGGAGGTTATGAATGGTGGGCACCGAGGCGCTGGACGCGACCTTCGCGGCGCTGGCCGATCCGACCCGGCGGGCCATCCTCGCCCGGCTGGCGGCCGGCGAGGCGACGGTGACCGAACTGGCGGCGCCCTTCCCCATCAGCCAGCCCGCCGTCTCCAAGCACCTGCGCGTGCTCGAGGACGCGGGCCTGGTCAGCCGCCGCCGGCACGGCCCGCGCCGGCCGTGCCGGCTGGAGGCCCGGCCGCTGCGCGACGCGCTGGCCTGGCTGGTCGACTACCGCGACTACTGGGCGGAGAGCTACCAGCGCCTCGACGCACTGCTCGACGACCTCCAGCGCACCGGCGACGGGACGACCGGGTGACCGGCCGGGACGACCCACTCGTGGTGCACACCCCCGGCGACCGGGAGATCGTGCTCAGCCGGATCTTCGACGCCCCCGCGCACCTGGTCTTCGCCGCGTTCACCCGCCCCGACCTGCTGCCGCGCTGGTACGGCGCGCGCGGCTGGCAACTGGTCGACTGCCAGGTGGACCTGCGGGTGGGCGGGCGCTGGCGGTTCGTGTCGGCGGGGCCGGACGGCGCCCGGATGGGCCAGGGCGGCGTCTACCGCGAGGTCGACCCGCCGCGGCGGCTGGTCTGCACGGAGGTCTTCGACGACCAGTCGTACCCGGGCGAGACGCTGGTCAGCCACGACTTCACCGAGCTGGTCGGGCAGACCACGGTGACCACCACCCTGCGGTACGCCACGGCGCAGGGGCGCGACCGGGTGCTGCGGTACCCGATGGCCCGCGGCGTCTCGGAAAGCTTCACGCGGCTCGCCGAGCTGCTCGCCACACCGACGACATAGGAGGAAGCCCGTGAACTGGACCCTGGAAGTGGTGGTGGTGCCGGTCTCCGACGTGGACCGGGCCAAGGAGTTCTACGCCGACCGGCTCGGCTTCGCCGTCGACCACGACACCCGCATCGGCGACGACGTACGCATCGTGCAGCTCACCCCGCCGGGCTCCGGCTGCTCCGTGGTGATCGGCCGGGGTGCGGTGCCGGAGATGCCGCCCGGCTCGCTCAAGGGGCTGCAACTGGTGGTGCCCGACCTGGAGAAGGCCCGCGCCGAACTGGTCGAACGGGGCGTGACGGTCAGCGAGATCCAGGTGGTCGGCCAGAATCCGCGCCCGGTGCCGCACCCGCTGGACAACGTCGGCTTCGTCTTCTTCACCGACCCGGACGGCAACGGCTGGGCGGTCCAGCAGATCTCCAGCCGGCCCTGACGCCCGTCGGCCCGTTCCGCGGGGCGGGTGGTAAGCGGGGCCCCGCCTATGCAGAAAGCGTTGAGCGGGGGCCCCGCCTTACAGGCGGCGGGGGCCGGTGTCGGGGCGGGACGCCTCGACACCGGTGTTGAGGGTGGCGTGCAGGACGGCGAGGCCGTTCGGGCGGGCCAGCACCGGGTTCAACGTCAGCGCGCGCACCCGGGGCTGCTCGTCGGCGAGCCGGCCGACCCGTACCAGCAGGTCGGCCAGGGCCGCCCGGTCCACCGGCGCGGCGCCCCGGTGCCCGCGCAGCAGCGGCGCCGCCCGCGGCTCGTCGACCAGCTCGGCGGCGTCCCGGTCGGTCAGCGGCACCGCCCGCCAGGCCCGATCGCCGAGCAGCTCGGTGGCCACACCGCCCAGCCCGAACCCGACCACCGGCCCGAACGCCGGATCCTCCCGCACCTCCACCACGCAGGCCACCCCGGGCGGGACCATCGGCTGGACCAGGAAGTCCGCGCCGAACACCGGGGCCATCTCGGCGTACGCGCGGCGCAGGGCGGGCGGGTCGGCCAGGTCGAGGCGGACCGCGCCCAGGTCGAGGCGGTGCCGCAGGCCCGGGGCGGCGGCCTTGACCGCCACCGGCCAGCCGAGCCGCTGCGCGGCGGCCACCGCCTCGTCGGCCGAGCCCGCCGGCACCGACGCCACCACGTCGATCCCGTACGCCCGCAGCAGCGCCGCCACGTCGCCGCCGTCGGCGCGCAACGCCGCCTGCCCGGCCGCCGCGTCGACCCGGTCCAGCGCGGGCAGCCCACCCGGCGGGCGGCGCAGCCAGTCGGCGTACGTGGCGACCCGGCCCAGCGCCCGCACCGCCTCCTCCACGCTCGGGTACGCGGGCACGCCCGCCGGCACCCGCCCGGCCAGGAACGTCGCCACCACCGGCTTGCCCGCGGTCGCCGCGTCGGGCAGCGCGGCGGTGAAGTCGCCCTCGGAGTCGGTCAGCTGGCCGGGCAGCGGCGGCGCGAACACCGCCACCACCGCGTCCACCTCGTCGTCATTGGCCGCCCCGGCGAGCGCGGCGGCGAACTCCGCGGCGCCGGCGCGCGGGCCGACGTCGCGCGGGTACCCGACCGCCACGGTCAGCTCGTTGGCGGCGCAGGCGGTGGCGGCCAGCCCGGTCAGCGCCGAGGAGTTGCCCACCACGGCGACCCGGCGGCCCGCCGGCAACGGCTGACCGGCCAGCAGCACCCCGACGTCGAGCAGCTCGGCGACGGTGTCCACCCGGATCACGCCGGACTGCGCGAAGAGCGCGCTGACCGCGGCGGCGTCCAGGGCCGGGCCCTCGCCCACCCCCACCGGCCGGGCCAGCGACGCCAACGCCACCACCGGCTTGCTCCGGCCGATCCGCCGGGCCAGCCGGGCGAACTTGCGCGGGTTGCCGAAGGTCTCCAGGTAGAGCGTGATGACGTCGGTGCCGGGGTCGTCCTGCCAGTACTGGAGCAGGTCGTTGCCGGAGACGTCGGCCCGGTTGCCGGCCGAGACGAAGCTGGACAGGCCGAGCCCGCGCCGGGACGCCTCGGCCAGCAGGGCCACCCCGAACGCGCCGGACTGGCTGAACACCCCCACCCGGCCGGGGGCCGGCAGCACCGGGGCGAGGGTCGCGTTGAGGCGTACCGCCGGGTCGGTGTTGGCGACGCCGAGGCAGTTCGGGCCGACCACCCGCATGCCGGCCCGGTGCGCGGCCCGGACCAGCGCACGCTGGGCGGCCGCCCCCTCCGGGCCCGACTCGGCGAAGCCGGCCGAGATGACCACCAGGCCGTGCGCGCCGGCCGTCGCCGCGTCGGCCACCACCTCGGTCACCGCCTCCGGTGCCACCGCCACCACGGCCAGGTCGACGGCGATCCCGGCGGCCGCCGCCGACGGGTACGCGGGCAGCCCGGCCACCACCGGGGCGGTCGGGTGCACCGGCACGATCGACCCGGTGAAGCCGCTGTCCCGCAGGTGACCCAGGACCGCCGCGCCGACGCCCTGGCCGGTGGCGCTGGCCCCGTACACGACGATGGCGCGCGGGGCGAGCAGCCGGGCGATCGAACGCGCCTCGGTGCGGTGCTCCCGGCCGCGCTGCACCTCCAGGGTGGCCTCGGTGGGGGCGATCGGGAAGCTCAGGTGCACCACACCGTCGGCGTACTGGCGCTGGACCTGGTAGCCGAAGTCGGCGAAGACCCGCAGCATCGCCCCGTTGGCCGGGAGCACCTCCGCGACGAAGTGCACGATGCCGTACCGGCGGGCCGCGTCGGCCAGGTGCTCCAGCAGCACCGAGCCGATACCCCGGCCCTGGTAGGCGTCCTCCACCACGAAGGCCACCTCGGCCTCCGGCGACTGCGGGCCGAGCCGCTCGTACCGGCCGACGGCGACGATCCGGTCGCCGGCCAGCACCACGAACGCCTCCCGGTCGCGGTGGTCGACCTGCACGAACCGGCGCAGGTCCCGTTCCGGAATGCGCGGGTACGGCGAGAAGTAGCGCAGGTAGCGGGTGCGCTCCGAGAAACGCGAGTGCATGGCCACGATGGCCGGGGCGTCGTCGGGGCGGATCGGTCGCAGCTGGACCGTCGTGCCGTCACTGAGCAACACGTCCACCGGTTGGTCGACGATGGTCACCGGTCGGTCCTCCCCCACCGCCGGCTCAGTCGCGTGGATCGTGCGGGTCGAGCCCGAGCAGCGGGAAGACCGACTTGCGGGTGGCCGCGATGGCCCGGTCCACCGCGTTCGGCTCGCCGGTCGGCTGCCACGGCTCGTACGCCGGGTCGACGTCGTCGGTCATCCGCAGCGGGACCTCCCGGCCGGGCAGCCGCCGCTGCGCCAGCTCACGCCAGGCGGGCGGGGTCAGCGTGGCCGGGTCGACCGGGTCGCCGGTGGCCACGGCCAGCAGGTGCGTCCAGGCCCGGGGCACCACCTCGACCAGCGCGTACCCGCCCCCGCCGGTGGCCACCCAGCGGCCGTCGCACAGCTCGTCGGCCAGCGCCCGCAGCGCGCGGTACGTGGCCCGCTGCCCGTCCACCGACAGGTGCAGGTCGGCCAGCGGGTCGAGCCGGTGCCCGTCGGCCCCGCACTGGGTGACCAGCAGCTGCGGCCGGAACGCCCGCAGCACCGACGGCACGATCGCGTGGAAGGCGCGCTGCCAGCCCGGGTCGCCGACGCCGGGGGGCAGGGGCACGTTCACGGCGGTCCCCTCGGCGCCCGGCCCGCCCGTCTCGTCCGGGAACCCGGTGCCCGGGAAGAGCGCCAGCGGGGTCTCGTGCAGGCTGACCGTGAGCACCCGCGGGTCGTTCCAGAAGACCTGCTGCACACCGTCGCCGTGGTGCACGTCGACGTCCACGTACGCGATCCGCTCGGCGCCGAGGTCGAGCAGGCGGGCGATGGCCACCGCCGGGTCGTTGTAGACGCAGAACCCGGCGGCCCGGTCCGGCATCGCGTGGTGCAGGCCGCCGGCCACGTTGACCGCCCGCCGGGCCTCGCCCCGCCACACCGCCTCGGCGGCGGCCACGCTCGCCCCGGCGATCAGCGCGCTGGACTCGTGCATGCCGTCGAAGACGGGATTGTCCGAGGTGCCCAGGCCGTACCCGGCGAAGAGCGGGTCGCGCGGCGCGGCCCGGACGGCCGCCAGGTAGCCGGGG
Source organism: Micromonospora sp. NPDC050686 (assembly GCF_040654475.1). Lineage (NCBI taxonomy): Bacteria > Bacillati > Actinomycetota > Actinomycetes > Micromonosporales > Micromonosporaceae > Micromonospora > Micromonospora sp. NPDC050686. The sequence continues at coordinate 287,341 of NZ_JBFAID010000001.1, read as the reverse complement.
TGGTGCACCCGGATCAGCGTCGCGTCGTCGGCCGGCTCCGGCTTGACCAGCCGGACCCCGGGGCGTTGCAGGACCCCCAGCTCGCGGGCGAGCGCCATGGTCAGCTCCACCCGGACCGGGTTGAGCGGATGGTCACCCAGGTCGTAGGTCAGCAGGGACTCGTCCCACACCACCACCGTGTCGTCGGACATGCGGCCATCGTCGCACGCGACCCGGCCGCCGCCCAGCTGACCGGCGGTTCAGCCGCCCGGTGTCTCGCCGGTGGCCACCGGGCGGCGCGGGTCGGCCACCCACTCGCTCCACGATCCGACGTAGAGCGCGGCGTCCGGCCGGCCGGCCAGGTGCAGGGCGAGCACGGCCTGCGCGGCGGTCACCCCGGAGCCGCAGTACGCCCCGACCGGCGCGGCCGGCGCGACGCCGGCGGCGGCGAACCGCTCGCGCAGCACCTCGGCGGCGGGGAAGCGGCCGTCGGTGACGTACTCCGGCGCGGGCAGGTTCACCGCGCCCGGCAGGTGCCCGGCGACCGGGTCGATCGGCTCGGTCTCGCCGCGGTAGCGGGGTGCCGCCCGGACGTCGAGCAGCGTGCCGGTGTCGGCGGCGGCGAGCCGGGCGGCCGCGGCCGCGTCGAGGACGGGCAGCGCGCCGGGCGCGACGGTGACGTCGCCGGGCGCCGGGGTCGGCGGCTCGGTGGAGACCGGCAGGCCGGCGGCGACCCAGGCCGGGAAGCCGCCGTGCAGCAGCCGGACCGGCCGGTGCCCGGCCCAGCGCAGCGTCCACCAGGCCCGCGCGGCGGCCATGCCGTCGCCGCCGTCGTACACGACCACGGGGTGACCGGCGCGGACCCCGGCGGCCCGCAGCGCGGCCTGCAACGCGGCGGGGTCGGGCAGCGGGTGCCGGCCGGCGGCGCCGGGCGGCCCGCACAGCTCGGTGTCCAGGTCGACGAAGACCGCCGCGAGCAGGTGACCGGCCGCGTAGTCGTCCCGCCCGGGTGGGCCGGTCAGCCGCCAGCGCACGTCGAGCAGGGTGGGTGGGTCGGGGCGGGCCAGCTCGGCGGCGAGCTGGCCGGGCTCGATCAGCGGCTCGGCGGTTCCGGACACGACGTCCAGTCAACACCATTCGTCCACGCATGGTAGGTCGGCCAGTCCGACACCCAGATCACCCGGAACCCGATCGGCTTGACGAACTGGACGCTGGCGGCCCGGGTGATGTGGAGCAGGCCCCCGCCTTCGGCTTCCTCGCGGTCCCGCTCATAGCTCCCTCGCCTCCGGCTCCAGGCTGGCCGAAGTGAAGCAGGCCGTACCTCGGGACGGCTGTGACCTTTAGGCGGAGCGTGTCGACGCCGATGTAGTAGTCCTCAGGTTCAAGGGTGATGACGTCGCCCTGGGCGAGCAGCGGATCCATTGCCGGGCCCCGTTCGCCCGGAACTCCTGGGCCGGTGTCAGCCTGCCGGCGCGTCCGACCTCAGTCGCGAGGGACGATAACCACCGAGTCGATCGGCGGGCCGTCCACCCCGTTGCTGCCTCCCTTACCTACTGGCTTGACGATGATCCGCTTGACGTAGCGGCCCAGGATCTCCCGGCGCCGATGCAACGTCTCCGGATCATCGTCAAGCCAGTCGTCTAGCTCCTCATCCTTGTCAACGGGGATCAGGGCGGCCTGTCTGACCAGCTCGCCCTGCTTGGCGCGCAGCTCCTGAATGCGCCGCCGCATCGGAATAATCTCCTCCAGCGCCTCGTCATCGCTGAAGACGCCCTTGGCGACCGAGTTGCGCATCCGCTTGATCCCGGCCTCCAGCTCCCGGAGCTCGGCCTCGATGGCCGGGTTGGGGTCGTCGGCCTGGCCCTCGGGCACGCTGATGCGGCCCTCGATGGCGCCGGCCACCCACTCCCTCACCACGTCCTCCAGCCACGGACGATGCCGCGAGCACTGGCCGCATCCCCCGCGCTGTGAGATGCAGACGTAGCGGTTGTAGCGGCTGTACTTAATGACCCCCGGCGGGTCGTACACCTGGGCGGACATCGGGGTGCCGCACATGCAGAACACGAACCCGGGCAGCAGGTACTTGCGGGCCCTCGGTGTTCCGCCCTTGCGCTTGGCCCCCCGGGTGCCGAGGGCGTCAAGGATCGCCTCATGCTCGGCTCGGGTGATGATCGCAGGCCAATTGCCTTCCCCGACGGTCTCCCCGTCGTGAGCCACCAGCCCGGCAATACGAGGGTTGCGCAGGGTTCGGGCCACGTTGCCGTCGTTTGTCCATTCCTTACCCAGCGGGGTGCGGACACCCATCCGCTGCCAGAGCTTCCGGACCTCGGATACCTTGCGGGTCTGGAACAGGACCTCCATGCCGTCCCTGATGGCCTTCGCGGCAACCGTGTCCACTTCCCGGCAGTAGCCGAGCGGCGAGCCGTGGACGTACCCGAAGGTCCGGGAGCCTCCGTGCAGCTCGCCAGCCTCTCGCCGCCGCCTGGCCGCGCGCTCGACGCGCTCCCCTGTCCGCTCGGCTTCGGCGGTGTCAACCGCAGCTTTGATTCGGGCAACCATGCGACCGTCCGCCGTCGAGAGATTGTCGTTGCCGCTCTTGACGGTGTAGAGCAGCGTCCCCCTGGCTTCGTGCAGGGTGATCAGACGCTCAAGCTCCAGCGGTCGGCGCGTAAGCCGGCCGTTGCTCAGAGAGACGAGCACGTCGAGCAAGCCGGCTTCAGCCTGCCTCATCATCTCCTCGAACCGCGGCCTGGGCTTCCTGGCCTTGGTGCTGGCGGACAGGTCGTTGTCCACGAAGACGTCAACCACCTGCCACCCGTAGGCCGCCACCAGCTCCCGGCAATCGGCCTCCTGGTCCTTTACGCCCTTCTCCTCGCTCTCTCGGTCCTGGCTGATCCTGCAGTAGATCGCGCACCGCAGAGGCACCGGCTCACCCACGGCTCACTACCGAACGGCGGTTGTGGCAGGTGGGCGCGTAATCGTGAGACACTGAAGCCTCCGGTTCGTTCCTCGCTGACGGGTGATAAAGATTAACGCTCACTCACTGGTCGACACGACCGAGATGTACCTGCGCACCATCCTGGAGCTGGAGGAGGAGGGTGTTCCCCCGCTCCGGGCGCGGATCGCGGAGCGGCTTCGGCAGAGTGGTCCCACCGTCAGCCAGACCGTCGCCCGGATGGAGCGCGACGGGCTGCTCACCGTCGAGGGCGACCGGCACCTCAGCCTGACGGAACTGGGCCGCAACAGCGCCGTGTCGGTGATGCGCAAGCACCGGCTGGCCGAGCTGCTGCTGGTCAACGTGATCGGGATGCCCTACGAGGAGGCCCACGAAGAGGCCTGCCGGTGGGAGCACGTGATGAGCGACGCGGTCGAGAAGCGGGTCTACGAGCTGCTCAACCGGCCGACCCGCTCGCCGTACGGCAACCCGATCCCAGGGCTGGAGGAGCTGGGCAGCGCGGGGCCCGCCGAGACGCCGGAGAGCGAGCGCAACCTGGCCTTCCCCGGCCTTTCCGGCCCGGTGGTCGTCCGCCGGATCTGCGAGAGCGTGCAGACCGACTCGGACGTGCTGCGCCAGCTGCACGCGGCCGGGGTGGACCCGGGCGCCACGGTCACCGTGGCGCAGGAGCGGGACGGGGTGTTCATCGACCGCTCCGGTGACCGGATCCGGCTGCCCCGCGAGGTGGCCTCCCGGGTGTTCGTCGCCGCCGGCTGAGCCGTTCCCGCCGGTCAGAGTTCGCGGGTGCGCACCCCTCGGGCGAGGGGGACCAACTTGCCGGTCAGGGTGTCCGCGGCGCTCTGCGCGGCGCCCGGCCCGAAGGTCCAGCGCAGGCTGGCCAGCCGACCCTCGGCGGCCAACCAGCACACCTCCGCCGCCGGCCCCTGTTTGGCGTTCTTCGCAGAGATCGTCCGGCGGTAGCCGATCTGCCCCAGCTTCGGCACCTTCGTCGCGCCGCGGGGCAGGATGTCCTCGCTGAACGTGGCCGCGTCGATCGACGTGTCGCTGACCGTCAGGGTCAGCTCGGGCCAGGCCTTCTCGCCGCGCACCACGCAGGTGTGGGTGTCCCCGCTGGTGCTCGCCGCCGCCACCCGGAACCGGGTCCCGCTGTGCTTGGCGATGGTGTCGAAGTCGAGCAGCCGACACGCCCCGCCGGAGGAGGCGGCCGCCGGCTCGACCGGGACCGGCGCCGCGGCCGGCATCGCCACCGGGTCGGGCTCGGCGCCACAACCGGCCACCACGAGTACGACGGCCACCCCGGCCAGCCCGATCCGCCCGTGCACGCGCAACCTCCCGTCGTCGGCGGGGGCACCCGCCGGATGTCCGTCGGACACCGTACGGGGTGGCCGGTTCTCCGCGGAAGCCCTCAATCGTCCACATACGGACAGTGGCGACAGCCTCGCCCACAGCACGTGCCGCGGCGGGCCAGGAAACCGGCGCTGAGCACGAAGAGGCCGGTGCCCGGGTCCAGGTAGCCGGCCTCGCCGTCGGCCAGCGCCGCCGCGTGGGCGGCGAGGATCCGGGCCCGGTCGGGATGCTCCGGCGACAACCGGGACGGATGCGGCTCGGTCAGGGGCCGGTCCGCCAGCGGCCGTCGCTCTCCGGTCACCGGGCGAGTCTACGAAGCCCGGAGCCCGGGCCGCCGCTCGGTCCGGCGGGCTCGGCCGAAGATGATGACCTGGTCTCGTGGCGACGCATTCGCCACCGGCCGGTCGGGGGCGGCCCACCCGCTCCTCGCCCGCCGGTCGGGGGCGACCCACCCGCTCCTCGCCCGCCGGTCGGGGGCGACCCACCCGCTCCTCGCCCGCCGGTCGAGGGCGACCCACCCACTGCTCGCCCGCCGGTCGAGGGTGACCCACCCACTGCTCGGCCCTTTGCTCTGCTTCAACCCGCGCGACAGGCACGGACCGTAGCCGCCTTGTACTAGCCCCTCGCGCCCCGCCCGCGGATCGCCCCTGCTCAGCGCGGTGTTGCGTCTGTTGAAGCAGAGCAAAGCCTGCAGCGGGGGGACGGCACTGCGGGCTGGCGGTGACGCGGCGTAGGGGTTCGCGGAAGGAACGGCAGCGGGACCTGACCCGGTTCGTCAGGTGCCCGGGACGGCCGTCTCGGTGAGCACCCGGTCGAGCAGGGCGACGAACTCGTCGGGCCGCTGGTACAACGAACGGTGCCCGGCGCCCGCCAGCACCACGCGTTCCTTCCGGGGCGCCCGGAGTTGGACGTACCACTGCTCGAGCAGGGCGAGCCGGCCGGGCAGCTCGTGCTCGCCGTCGACCAGCCAGACCGGCACGTCCAGGCTCGGCACCTGGCGGCGCAGGTCGACGCCCTGCTCGGTGGGATAGAGCACGTCGATCCCGTCGAAGGTGCCGCTGAGCACGTGCACCTTCTCCAGCAGGGTGTACTCGGGCACGTTCAGATTCTGCCCCTGCCCGCCCCGGCCCTCGCTGTTGCCGGTCCGGTCGAAGTCGAAGGCGCCGGTCTCGTTGCCCAGCAGCGGCTCGTACCCGTACATGTCCCGGTACGGCGGCTCGCCCCGCGCGGTCAACTCCCGGGCCAGGTCCACCCGCCCGGTGCGCTGGGCCCAGGCGATGGTGTCGGCGTACTGGCTGCGGTCGGCCTCGCGCAGGTCGACCGCCTGCCCCACCCCCACGTACGCCCGGAACAGCTCCGGCCGCCGCTGCACCGCCGTCACCCCGACCAGCGACCCGCCGGAGTGCCCCATCAGGTAGATCTTGTCCTGCCGGAACCGCTTGCGCAGGTAGTCCACCACGGCGAGCGCGTCGTCGACCTCGCTGTCCAGCGTGAACGTGGACGACGGTGGAAACGCCGCCCAGGACTTCGACGCGCCCCGCCGGTCCAGCGTGGCCACCACGAAGCGCTGCTCCAGCCCGGCGAGGTGCCGACGCACCGACCCGATCTCCGAGGAGCCGGGCGCCCCGGGCACGAACAGCAGCACGGGCGCGTCGCGACGCTGGCCGCGCAGCATCAACCCCAGCTCGCGGTCGCCGTTGCGGACGCTGGTCAGCTCGGCGACGCCGCCGGCGATCGGCGGCGTCCGGGCGGGCTGCGCGGCGGCCACCCCGACCAGCAGCACCAGCGCGGCGAGCAGGCCGACGGCCACCCGGCCCAGCCAGGTCCACACCGGCCGCCGCGCCGCCGGTCGCGGCCCGTCGGACGGCACCGGACCGCGCGACCGCCGGGCCAGGCCGGCTCCGTACGCGGCGCCGACCAGCAGCGGCAGCAGGGTGAACAGCCCGTGCAGCCCGCGCCCGAACAGCAGCGCGGCGACGCCGAACGCGCTGGCGTGCGGGGCGTCCACGGTGGGCCCGCGCAGCGGCATCCGTACCAGCTCCACGGCGAGCGCGAAGAGCAGCGGCGCGGCGAGCATCGCCCACCGCGAGCGGGCCGCCCAACCGGCGTACAGGCCGACGGCGAGGCTGACCACGATCGAGGTGACCGCCTCGCCGCCCGTCCCCGGGCCGCGCGGTGTCCACCAGCCGACCAGCAGGCCCCAGCCGAGCGGGGCCAGGGCCGCCAGGGCCAGCTGGGCGGGACGCGGGATCGACGGCTGCACCCAAACACCTCACCGAACCAGAGTCGCCTGGACGCTCAGCGTAGTGAATATCCGTTGTGCGGGTTGTCCCGTCACTACCCGAACCAGGTGATCGCCTGCCCGTGCCCCCGGGTCCAGGCCAGCGGCCGGCCGTCGAGGGCCAGCACGTTGTGCGACCCCTCCCCTGGCGACTCGGGCAGCCCGTCGTGCGGCAGCACGTCCGGGTCCTCGTTCGCGACCCAGTGGCCGGGCAGCCCGCGTACCAGCTCGACGAACGCCTCCCGCCGGGGTCGCGGCACCTGGTAGAGCACTGAGGTGTGGAACACCACCAGGGTCGCCCCGGCCGGCGCCCGCGCGACCAGCGCCGGCAGGTCGTCCACCAGGTCACCGCGGACCAGCAGCGGCGGGTCGGCCGCAGCCACGGCGACGGCGGCCCGCAGCCGGTCCCGCCGGTGCGTGTGCTCCGGCCAGATCAGCGCGTCGAGCCAGGCCGCCTCGGCGGGATCGGTGACGTCGAGCGGGTTGAGGTCCAGCCCGGCGCGCCAGACCACCTCCGGCAGCCGGACCGGCAGCGGCACGCCGGTCGCCGCGCAGTCCAGCACCGGCTCGCCCGATCCGAGCGTGTGGTCGCCGTAGCGGTAGGCGTACCGGTCGGGACAGAGGTTCAGCCCGGCGGACGCGCCGACCTCCAGCAGGGCGAGGGGCTGCGGCAGCGCGGCGAGCACGGGCAGCAGCACCGCACAGCGCCCGATCTCGTTGGTCTGCGTCGCCCGTACCCTCAGCTGCGCCTCGACCGCCGGCCAGTTCGCCACCGTCCAGTCGCGGAAGGCCGCCGGGTCGTCGACCGGGCCGCCGAGCAGGCGTACGACGCCGAAGAGCAGGTTCGGCTGCCGCCGGGCCGGCGGCAGCTCGCCGAGCAGCGCCAGCAGTTCGGCGTCCCGGGAGACGGCCAGCGCCAGCCGCTCGTACGCCGGTGAGACGCCGCGCGCCTCGCGGACGGCGAACCGGACGTAGCTCTCGGCGGTCGTCATCCCCCGATCATCGTCCGGACGGCCCGGACCCGCTGCCCCGCCTGCCACGTTCGGCCGGTGGTCTGGTCAGATCCGCCAGGTGCTGTTGCTGGTGCTGCCGGACGATCGCCTCCCAGGCCTCCTGGTCGTAGTCCGGGTCCGGGGGTATCCAGCGGTTTCGAGCCGTCGCCCGAGGCGGTCGAACGGAGAGTTGCCGTACACACCCAGCGCCAGGAGTTGATCCGCTCGGGAACGCTCCGCCTCGTAGCCGTGCTCGACGAGGCGGTGTTGCACCGACAGATCGGCGGGGCGGCCGTCATGGCCGATCAGCTCACCGCCCTGCTCGACGCCAGCAAGCGGTGGAACGTCACGCTCCAAGTGATCCCATTTCGGGAGGGCGCCTACGCCGCCATGCTCTCCAGCTTCCACATCCTGAACTTTGCCGACGGGCCGAGCGTCGTCTACATCGAGGGCCTCACCGGCGACCTCTACGCGGAAGGCGAGGATGTGCGCCGCTGTACGGTGGTCTTCAACAGCCTGCGTGCCGCAGCCTTGTCACCCACCGACTCGGCCGCGATGATCGAGAAGATCCGCGACGGGCGGCAGAGGGAATAGTGGGAGGCAGGCCGTGGACTCGCAGTGGCGTACGAGCACCCGGAGCGGCAGCAACGGTGCCTGCGTCGAGGCTCGACGCGTCGATCAAGCAGTCGAGGTGCGGGACAGCAAGGACAGATCCGGACCCAGACTTCGCTTTGACGGCCGAGCCTGGTCGGCCTTTCTTGCTGACTTGAAGTAGCTCGCACCTCCTCTGCATGAAGCGACCGCGGCTGTACGGACCTGGGGAGTTGGCCGCGCTGTTCGGCGTATCGCGCCAGCGGGTTTTGCAGATCACCCGCCGGCCGGGGTTCCCCGAGCCAGTCGCCCGCCTGATCGGAATGACCGTGTGGGACGCCGACGAGGTTGACGAGTGGGCACGGCACAACCGGCCACCTCGTCCGGTCGACAAAGACTGACCGCTCCTGCGGAGATCGATGGTCAGCCGCCAGCCAACCAGCGTGGCCTCCGCAGCCAGGGGGCGACCGTGGGTGCCGCCCCGATCAGGGCGATCGCGAGCCCGGTGATGACCGCCTGCCCGATCCGGCCGGGCGTGATCCCCGACGCGCCGTCCAGCACGTAGTTGGCGTACCCGTTCGCCGCCGCGTCGGTGGCGAGCACGGCACAGCCGAGCAACAGCCCTTCGATCCGGCGCAGCGCCAGCAACAGCGCCGCGAGCGGATCGAACACGGCCAGCGAGGTGAAGTACAGCAGCAGCCAGGTGGGGGTGGCCGGGCCCGGGCCGCCCGGCCGCAGGCCGACCAGATCGCCCAGGTGGACGATCCCGCCGTACGCGAAGACGCAGACGGCGGCGACCACGACGACACGGATCTTCCGGGGCACGCCGGCCCACCGCCGTCGCGGTGTTCTTCCCGTATCCATGGTCCCCCGTTCCGGCCAGCAGCCTGAGGCTAACGGGCCACCGAACGCCGTGAGCGCGGCAGGGAGACCCCTGCCGCGCTCACGAGAACCGACGTACGTCAGCTGCAGCCGCTGGTGGAGCCGCAGCCCTCGCAGACGTAGCAGCTACCGGCCGGCCGCATCTTCGTGCCGCAGGTGAAGCAGAGCGGCGCGTCGGCGGCCTTGCCGATCACGGCCTCCAGCAGCTCGGTGCTGGAACCGACCGACGGGGCCGGCTTGGCGGCGGCGACCTCGGCCAGTTCCTGCTTCGGCTGGGCGACCGGGCCGGTCCTCGGCTCCGGCGCCTCGACCGGGGCGGACGCGGCCATCGCGGTGAGGTCCGTGCCGTTCGCCTCGGCCTCCGCCTCGGCCGCGAGCTGGGCGGCCCGCTCCTTGGCGGTGAAGATGCCCAGTTCCGCGCGGCGGTCGTAGGGCAGGAAGTCCAGCGCCAGGCGACGGAAGATGTAGTCCATCACCGAGGCCGCCATCCGCACGTCCGGGTCGTCGGTCATGCCGGCCGGCTCGAAGCGCATGTTGGTGAACTTGCTGACGTACGTCTCCAGCGGGACGCCGTACTGGAGGCCGATGGAGATGGCCACCGAGAAGGCGTCCATCACGCCGGCCAGGGTGGAGCCCTGCTTCGACATCTTCAGGAAGACCTCGCCCAGGCCGTCGTCGGGGTACGACGAGGCGGTGAGGTAGCCCTCGGCGCCACCGACCGAGAAGGAGATGGTCTCCGACGGGCGCTTCTTCGGCAGCCGCTTGCGCACCGGGCGGTACTCGACGACCTTCTCCACGACCTTCGCGACCTCGGCCGCCGGCTCCGGCGCGGCCGTCTTCCTCTTCGCCGCGGACAGCGGCTGGCCGACCTTGCAGTTGTCCCGGTAGATGGCCAGGGCCTTCAGGCCGAGCTTCCAGCCCTCGAAGTAGATCTTCTCGACATCCTCGACGGTCGCCTGCTCCGGCATGTTGACCGTCTTGGAGATGGCGCCGGAGATGAACGGCTGCACGGCCGCCATCATCCGCACGTGGCCCATCGGGGCGATGGACCGCTCGCCCATGGCGCAGTCGAAGACCGGGTAGTGCTCGGGCTTCAGGCCGGGGGCGTCGACCACGTGACCGTGGTCGGCGATGTGCTCGACGATCGCCTCGACCTGCTCCTCGGGGTAGCCGAGGCTGCGCAGGGCGCGCGGCACCGTCTGGTTGACGATCTGCATCGAGCCGCCGCCAACCAGCTTCTTGAACTTGACCAGCGCCAGATCCGGCTCGACGCCGGTGGTGTCGCAGTCCATCATCAGGCCGATGGTGCCGGTGGGGGCGAGCACACTGGCCTGCGAGTTGCGCCAGCCGTTCCGCTCGCCGACCTTGTTGCCCAGCGTCCACTGCTTGGTCGCCTCGCGCTGGACGGCGGTGGCCACGGTGCCGGCCGGCTTGATCGCGTCGTTGGCGGCGGCATGCTTGCGCATGACCCGCTTGTGCGGCTCGGCGTTGCGGGCGTAGCCCTCGTACGCGCCGACGATGCCGGCCAGCTCCGCCGAGCGGCGGTACGCGGTGCCGGTCATCAGCGAGGTGATCGCGGCGGACAGCGAGCGGCCCTGCTCTGAGTCGTACGGCAGGCCGGAGGCCATCAGCAGCGCACCCAGGTTGGCGTACCCGATGCCGAGCTGCCGGTACGCCCGGGTGGTCTCGCCGATCTTCTCGGTCGGGAAGTCGGCGAAGCAGATGGAGATGTCCATCGCGGTGATGACCAGCTCGACCGACCGGACGAACTTCTCCACCTCGAAGCCGCCGTCGGCGCGGAGGAACTTCATCAGGTTGAGCGAGGCCAGGTTGCACGAGGAGTTGTCCAGGTGCAGGTACTCGGAGCACGGGTTCGACGCGGTGATCCGCCCGGTCTCCGGGCAGGTGTGCCAGTCGTTGATGGTGTCGTCGTACTGCAGGCCCGGGTCGGCGCACTCCCAGGCGGCCGTCGAGATGCTCCGGAACAGGCTCTTGGCGTCGATCGTCTCGATCACCTGGCCGTCGAGCCGGCCGCGCAGGTCGAAGCCGCCGCCGTTCTCGACCGCGGTCATGAACTCGTCCGAGACCCGAACCGAGTTGTTGGCGTTCTGGTACTGCACGCTGACGATGTCGGCGCCGCCCAGGTCCATGTCGAAGCCGGCGTCCCGCAGCGCGCGGATCTTGTCCTCCTCGCGCGCCTTGGTGACCACGAACTCCTGGATGTCCGGGTGGTCCACGTCGAGGATGACCATCTTGGCCGCGCGCCGGGTGGCGCCGCCGGACTTGATGGTGCCGGCGGAGGCGTCCGCACCGCGCATGAAGCTGACCGGGCCGGAGGCGTTTCCGCCGGAGGAGAGCAGCTCCCGGGAGGAGCGGATCCGGGACAGGTTGACGCCGGAGCCGGAGCCGCCCTTGAAGATCAGCCCCTCCTCCTTGTACCAGTCCAGGATGGAGTCCATCGAGTCGTCGACGGCCAGGATGAAACACGCGCTGACCTGCTGGGGCGACGGCGTGCCGACGTTGAACCAGACCGGCGAGTTGAAGCTGAACACCTGGTGCAGGAGCATCCAGGTCAGCTCGTGCGCGAAGACCTCGGCGTCGGCCGGGGTGGCGAAGTAGCCGTACTCCTCGCCGGCGGTGCGGTAGGTGCCGACCACCCGGTCGATCAGCTGCTTGAGCGACCACTCCCGCTCCGGGGTCCCCACCGCGCCCCGGAAGTACTTGGTGGTCACGATGTTGGCCGCGTTGACACTCCAGGACTCGGGGTACTCCACCCCCCGCTGCTCGAAGTTGATCGAGCCGTCCCGCCAGTTCGTCATGACGACGTCGCGGCGCTCCCAGGTGACCTCGTCGTAGGGATGCACCCCCTCGGTCGTCCAGACGCGCTCGATCTTCAGCCCGGCCCCGGCCTTGTTCCGTGACTTGCTGGTCGTCACGCCCTCGCCCCCCTCGTCGGCGCGGTCACCCACCGCGCCTCGTCAAACTGTCAGAAACTCGAAAATGTCAGCTGATCGCGCCGGCGGCGTCGGCCGCTCCGGCACCCTCGCGGGCGCGCGCGGCGGCCCGCAGCGTCTCGATCTCGCGCTCGAAGTCGGCGAGCGAGTCGAACGACCGGTAGACGCTGGCGAACCGCAGGTAGGCCACCTCGTCCAGGTCGCGCAGCGGGCCCAGGATCGCCAGTCCCACCTCGTGACTGGGCAGCTCGGCGGCCCCCTTGGCCCGGACGGTCTCCTCGACCTTCTGGGCGAGCAGCGCGATCGAGTCCTCGTCGACCGGCCGGCCCTGGCACGCCTTGCGCACCCCGCCGATGATCTTCGTCCGGCTGAACGGCTCGGTCACCCCGCTGCGCTTGACCACCGCGAGGACCGCCTCCTCCACCGTGGTGAACCGCTTGCCGCACTCCGGGCAGGAGCGCCGCCGCCGGATGAGCTGGCCGTCGTCGGCCTCCCGCGAGTCGACCACCCGGGAGTCGGCGTGCCGGCAGTACGGACACCGCATCGCCTGTCCTCCTTCATCGACCGCGGGCGACGACCGGCCGCACCCGGGCACGCGACACCACGGCGGGGCCACGTCGATGGCCGCCGCCGGGCGGACGTACGGAGAAGTGCGGTCTGTAGCCGAACCCAACCTGTAGGCAACTTACGCCCATGTGACTACTACATCTAGGGGTTGAACCTATGCCGCCCGCCGACGGTGGTCAAGTTGGCGCGGCCCGTCGGCGCGTCATCAGCATCACTTCCACTTTCCACCTCTTCCGGAGGCCACCGAGGAGCCCAACGGGCCACCGGCCCGACGGTCACGCGGCGCGCCGATAGAACGTTCGTTCGAGAGCGTCGTACCATTTATCAGAACAGGTGTTCGGAAATCCAGGATTTCGGCCCGACACGCCGAAGGAGGTCGTACAGATGTTTGAAAATGACCGATCTCACCTATACGGTCAGGATCAACCGGGCGGCACCCGAGCGGCGCAGCCGGTCGCAACACCCCCGTACGCACCACGAGCCGCCAAGGCACCCAGCGCCGACCAGGGAGGACGGACGTGACCGAGGACCGGGCCAGCCGGCCGAAGAACCCGCAGCCGATCGCCGAGGCGGGTCCGCCGGCCACACGGCGCCGCACCGCCGCCCGCAGCCGGACGGGTCAGCCCGCCGTGCGCCCGGTCACCCCGGTGGTCAGCAGCTTTCCCGACCCCGCCACGGTCGACCTGACCGCCCGGCAGCGCCGGATCCTGGAGTTCATCCGCAGTTGGGTCGAGCGGCACGGCTACCCGCCGAGCGTGCGGGAGATCGGCGAGGCGGTCGGCCTGGTGTCGCCGTCGAGCGTCGCCTACCAGCTCAAGGAGCTGGAGAAGAAGGGCTTCCTGCGGCGCGACCCGAACCGCCCCCGGGCGGTCGACGTCCGTGCCCCCGCCGACGCCCTCGACGACGAGGCGGCCCGCGCCCAGCGCCCGGCCCCGGCGTACGTGCCGATGCTCGGCCGGATCGCCGCCGGTGGCCCGATCCTGGCCGAGCAGGCGGTGGAGGACATCTTCCCGCTTCCCCGCGAGCTGGTGGGTGAGGGCGAGGTCTTCATGCTCCAGGTCAAGGGCGACTCGATGCTCGACGCGGCGATCTGCGACGGCGACTGGGTGGTGGTCCGGCAGCAGCCCAACGCCGAGGCCGGCGACATCGTGGCCGCCATGCTCGACGGCGAGGCGACCGTGAAGACCTACCGGCGCCGGGACGGTCACGTCTGGCTGATGCCGCAGAACCCGGCGTTCGACCCGATCCCCGGCGACGACGCCACCATCATGGGCCGGGTCGTCGCCGTGCTGCGCCGGATCTGACCGACCGGTCTCCCGGGTGCCGGCCGGGCGGCCGTCACCCGGTCCGCGCCGTCAGTAGCGGTCGCCCCGGTGCTGTTCGCGGCCCGAGTAGCCGCCGTACTGGCCGCCCCGGCCGGGGCCCGGCTCACCGCCGCCCGGCCGGCGCTCGCCGTACGGGCGGTCCTCGTCGCGGCGGGGTGGCTCGGCTCGCCCACCGCCGTAGACCCCGCCCCGGCCGCCACCGGGCTGACCGCCGTACACGCCACCGCCGCGGTTGCCACCCCGGCCACCGCCGCCCTCGGCCGGACGGGGACCGCCGCCGTACCCGCCACCACCGGCCGGGCGGCCACCGCCGTACACCCCGCCGCCGGCAGGCGGCCCGGCCCGGCCCGGCGTGCCGTTCACCGCGCCGCCGGGACGACCGGCGGGCGGCGCCCCGGCGCCGTAGACCCCGCCGGCCGGGGCCGCGCCGCCGTACACGCCGCCGCGCGGGCGGTCACCGCCCGGCTCGTACGCGGTCTCGTCCCGCTCCGGCTGGTCGGCGTCGCCGGCCCCGCCCCGGCCGGCGGCGCGCTGCTTGCGCGCCCGCAGGATGCCGAAGATGCCCGCGCCCACCAGCAGCGCGCCGAGCACGCCGACCGCCGCGATCAGGTAGGTGATGTCGTCCAGGGTCAGCGTCGAGAACCAGGACCTCTCGGCCTTGGGCTTGACGGCGGGCCCGGCCCCGGGATCGAGCGCCTCCGCGCCCTTGGTGGACGGGGTGTACGCCAGGACGTCGATGGCGTCGTCGGGGGCCAGTTCGCCGCCGTCGGAGACGGTGACGAAGAGTTTCCCGTCGGGGGTGTAGGAGATCGCCTCGCCGAACGGGTCGGCCAGCGGAGTGACCCGCGGCTTGCCGGTGGTCAGCGCGCCGACGATGTCGCCGCCCGCCACGTCGTACTCGAAGGCGTCGGCGTAGGTGCGCAGCACCACCTTCGAACCGTCCGGTGAGCGGGCGGCGCCGGTGATGGAGACCCGGCCGAAGACCCCGAGCCGGTTGTCGGTGTTGGTCTTGGGCAGGGTGACCTGGCCGACCTTCTTCATCGGCACCGGCTCGGTGTCACCGGTCTTCAGCTTGGCGGACGGGGTGAAGATCTCGGCCGCGCCGCTGGGCACCTTGGTGATCACCAACGGCAGGTTGTCCGCCCCGATCAGCAGCGCCTCGGCGTCGCGCGGCTTGCCGTCCGGGTACGACATCCGGTGCAGCTTCGGCTGCGCCGAGCCGTCCACGGGCATGCTCCACACGGCGATCCGGGGCCGCTTGCGGTCGTTGTCGCCGATGTCGCCGATGAAGAGCGTCCTGCCGTTCGGCGAGAGCGCCAGGTCCTCGGTGTCCAGCGGCCCCTGGCCGGTGTAGCGCACCGGGTCCTTGGCGATCTCGCACTTGGTGTCGAGGAAGAAGACCCGCTTACGGCTGTCCTTGTCGCTGCCGTCGTTGATCACGACGTAGCCCGACTTGGTGGCCACCAGCCCGGAGAGCTCGCGGAGCCGCTCGTCGGTGATGGTGCAGCGCTTCTTGCCGGGCGCGGGGGCGGAGGACGCCGGAGCCGCCGCCTGGACGGCACCGGAGAACGCCACGGTCACCCCGAGCAGGCCGAGGGCAACCGTGACCGAGGAAGCAGCGCGGCGCATGGGCTCAGTGTCGCATGCCCGCCCCGGCAACCGGTGACGCCGCAGCGCGGTCACCGGTTGCCGGCCACGACCTCCGCCTCGACGGCCCGGAAGGGGGCCAGTTCGGCGGCGAGCGCCTCGTTGACCCGTACGTGCAGCAGGGTGCCCTCCGGCAGGTGGGCGGTGCTGAGCACCTCGCCCTGCCGGTGCAGCCGGGCCACCAGGTCACCCCGGTCGTACGGCAGCACGGCACGGACCTCCACCGCCGGGCGCGGCAGCCGCTGCTCGACGGCCTCACGCAGCCCGTCGATGCCCCGCCCGGATCGGGCCGAGACGAAGACCGCCTCCGGCCAGAGCCGCTTCAGCCGGAGCAGTTCGTCCTCGTTCGCCGCGTCGGTCTTGTTGACCACCAGCAGCTCGGGCAGCCGGTCGGCGCCGACCTCGGCCAGCACCTCACGCACCGCGCGGACCTGCTCCTCCGGGTCGGGGTGGGTGCCGTCGACGACGTGCACCACCAGATCCGCCTCGGCGACCTCCTCGAGCGTCGAGCGGAACGCCTCGACGATCTGGTGCGGCAGGTGCCGGACGAAGCCCACCGTGTCGGAGAGCGTGTAGAGCCGCCCGTCGGCCGTGGTGGCCCGGCGGGTGGTCGGGTCGAGGGTGGCGAACAGCGCGTTCTCCACCAGCACGCCCGCCCCGGTGAGCCGGTTGAGCAGGCTGGACTTGCCGGCGTTGGTGTAGCCGGCGATGGCCACCGCGGGCACCGCGTTGCGGGAGCGCCGGGCCCGCTTGGTCTGGCGTACGGTCCGCATGGCCTTGATCTCGCGGCGCAGCCGGGCGATCCGGTGCCGGATCCGGCGCCGGTCGGTCTCCAGCTTGGTCTCACCGGGACCGCGCAGACCCACACCGCCGCCGGCGCCACCCCCGCGACCCGAACCACCGGTCTGCCGGGACAGCGTCTCGCCCCAGCCGCGCAGCCGGGGCAGCAGGTATTCCAGCTGGGCCAGCTCGACCTGGGCCTTGCCTTCCTTGCTCTTGGCGTGCTGGGCGAAGATGTCGAGGATCAGCGCCGTCCGGTCGACCACCTTGACCTTGGTGCGCTGTTCGAGGTTGCGCAGCTGCGACGGGGACAGCTCACCGTCGCAGATCACCGTGTCGGCGCCGGTGGAGAGCACCACCGCGCCCAGGTCGTCGACCTTGCCCCGGCCGACGTAGGTGGCCGGGTCGGGGCGGTTGCGGCGCTGGATCAGCCCTTCGAGCACCTGCGAGCCGGCCGTCTCGGCCAACTGCGCCAGCTCGGCGAGGGAATTGTCGGCGTCCGCCTGGGTGCCCTCGGTCCAGACCCCGACCAGCACGACCCGCTCCAGCCGAAGCTGGCGGTATTCCACCTCGGTGATGTCGGTGAGCTCGGTGGAGAGACCGGGGACCCGCCGGAGTGCCTGCCGTTCGGAGAGCTCGTACTCGCCGGTGGTGGCGTCGAGCCCGTCGTCGGTGGGGGTGAGGTAGGTCTCCTCGTCGCGCAAACCGCGTCTCCTGTCAGTTATGTCCGCTCCCGCGTGAATTCGGGCGCGTATCAGCAATCCTGACATGTGGCAACGCCCGGCGCACCTGCTATATGCCCGTGGCCGTACCCACCGGTAGTGGGGGCGGCTACCGGGCCCACCGACCGGGCGAGTAGAAATGCGAGTCGAGCCGACCAGCGATGACGAGGGGTTTCCGTGGCCATCACCCGACTGCCGAGCGCCGGATTCTCGATCACGATCCGGATCGCGGTCCCCGCGGACGCGTCCTCGATCGGCCGGCTCACCACCGCCGTCGGTGAGGCCGGCGCGATCGTGACCGCCCTGGACGTGGTCGACTCCGACCCCACCAACGTGATCGTCGACCTGACCTGCGACACCGCCGACGCCAGCCACGCCGACCAGGTGGTCGACCGGCTCACCGCGTTGGACGGGGTGGACGTCCGCAAGGTCTCCGACCGCACCTTCCTGCTGCACCTGGGCGGCAAGATCGAGGTCAGCTCCAAGGTGGCCCTGCGCACCCGGGACGAGCTGTCCCGCGCGTACACGCCGGGGGTGGCCCGGGTCTGCCAGGCGATCGCGGAGAACCCGGCCGACGCCCGCCGGCTCACCATCAAGCGCAACACCGTCGCGGTGGTCAGCGACGGCTCGGCGGTGCTCGGTCTGGGCAACCTCGGGCCGGCCGCCTCGCTGCCGGTGATGGAGGGCAAGGCGGCCCTGTTCAAGCGCTTCGGCGGGGTGGACGCCTGGCCGGTGGTGCTGGACACCCAGGACGCCGACGAGATCGTCGCCATCGTCAAGGCCATCGCCCCCGCGTACGGCGGGATCAACCTGGAGGACATCGCCGCGCCGCGCTGCTTCGAGATCGAGGCGAAGCTGCGCGAGGCGCTGGACATCCCGGTCTTCCACGACGACCAGCACGGCACCGCCATCTGTGTGCTGGCGGCGCTGACCAACGCCCTGCGCGTCGTGGGCAAGCAACTGGCGGACGTCCGGGTGGTCGTCTCCGGCGCCGGCGCCGCTGGCACCGCGATCATGAAGCTGCTGCTGCGCCAGAGCGTGGGCGACATCATCGCGTACGACCGGCAGGGCGCCCTGCACCGCGGCCTGACCGGGCTCAACCCGGCCTGGCAGTGGCTGGCCGACAACACCAACAAGGACAACTACGCCGGCGACCTGGCCGGCGCCGTGCGCGGTGCCGACGTCTTCATCGGGGTGAGCGCGCCGAACCTGCTCACCGGGGACGACATCGCCACCATGGCCAAGGACGCGATCGTCTTCGCGCTGGCCAACCCGGACCCGGAGGTGGACCCACGGGAGGCGCGCAAGCACGCCGCCGTCGTGGCCACCGGCCGCTCCGACCAGCCGAACCAGATCAACAATGTGCTCGCCTTCCCGGGCGTGTTCCGGGGCATGCTCGACGCGCACGCCGAGGAGTTCACCGAGGAGATGGCCCTGGCCGCCGCCCGGGCGATCGCCGACGTGGTGGGCGAGGAGAAGATCAACCCGACGGTGATCGTGCCGAGCGTCTTCGACTCCCGGGTCGCCCCGGCCGTCGCCGCCGCCGTGCGCGCCGCCGCCCAGAACCCCGCCACCGCCGCCACCCTCACCGGCACCCCGACCCGGGCCACCTCCGAACCCCCGGCCGACCTCCCCGAAGTCGCCGCCGAAGCCTCCGCCACCCCCTGACGGCCGCCCACCCCACCAAGTGTCGACCAAGGAGTTTGCGTCGCCGACGAGGCGGATCCCGACGCAAACTCCTTGATCAACGCGCAGGGTGCAAGGCGGTGGGGGTCAGGGTGCCGGTGGCCAGGAGGACGGCGGGGCCGGCCAGCCAGCAGGAGTCGTCGGTGACGGTGACCGTGAGGCGGCCGCCGGGAACGTCCACCGCCACCGTGCCGGTGTCGCGGGACAGGTCATGCAGGGCCACGGCGGCGACCGCGCAGGCGCCGGTGCCGCAGGAGAGGGTCTCCGCCGAACCGCGCTCGTAGACCCGCATCAGCACGTGCCCGTCGGTGCCGTCCACCGGCCCGCCGGGGGCGGTGAACTCGACGTTCACCCCGGCCGGAAAGAGCGCCGGGTCGTAGCCGGGGGCCCGGGTCAGGTCGAGCGCGGCCAGTTCCAGGCCGGCCGGCAGCGGACAGACCAGGTGCGGGTTGCCGACGTCGACCGCGGTGCCGGGCAGGCTCAGCCCGCCCAGGGCGGCGGCCGAGGCGTCGTACAGCCGGGGGCGCCGCATCTCGACGGCGACGGCCTCCCCCTCGATCCGCGCGCGCACGACGCCGGCCCGGGTGCCCACCGGCAGCGCCGCGCCGGACGGGACGGCCAGGCCGGTCTCCAGCAGGTAGCGCACGAAGACCCGGGCGCCGTTGCCGCACATCTCCGCCAGTGACCCGTCGGAGTTCCAGTAGTCCATGAACCACTCGGCCTCGCCCGCCACGGCCGCGCCCTCGGGATGCTTGGCCGCGCGCACCACCCGCAGCACGCCGTCGGCGCCGATCCCGCGGCGGCGGTCGCAGAGCGCGGCGACCAGCGCGGGCGTCAGGTCGAGCGCGCCGTCCGGGTCGGGCAGGATGATGAAGTCGTTGCCGGTGCCATGGCCCTTGGTGAACTCCACGCCCCCATCATCGCCGATGGTCGGCGACCATCCGCAGGGCAGTGTCGAGGAATGCGGGCGCGGCCGAGTCCAGCCAGTGGATCCGCGGGTCCCGGCGGAACCAGGACCGCTGCCGCCGGACGAAGCGCCGGGTGGCCCGGACGGTCTCGTCGCGCGCCTGGTCCTCGGTCAGCTCGCCGGCCAGCAGGCGCAGCACCTGCTGGTAGCCGAGCGCCCGGCTGGCCGTACGCCCCTCGGCCAGGCCCCGGCCGGCCAGCTCGCGGGTCTCCGCGACCAGGCCGTCGGCCCACATCCGGTCGACCCGCAGCGCGATCCGCTCGTCCAGCAGCGCGGTGTCCAGGTCGACCCCGAGCTGGACGGACGGGTAGAAAGGTGTCGGCTCGGGCAGGGCGGCGGTGAACGGCGCCCCGGTCAGCTCGATCACCTCCAGCGCCCGGACGATCCGCCGGCCGTTGCCGGGCAGGATGCCGGCCGCCGCGGCCGGGTCCGCCGCGCGCAGCCGGGCGTGCAGCGGCGCCGGGCCGGCCGCGGCCAGTTCCGCCTCCAGCCGCTCCCGCACCGCCGGGTCGGTGCCGGGGAACTCGAACTGCTCCAGCACCGCCCGGACGTACAGCCCGGACCCGCCGACCAGCAGCGGCACCCTTCCCCGGGCCAGGATGTCGTCGACCGCGGCGCGGGCCAGCCGCTGGTACTCGGCGACGCTGGCCGGCTCGGTCACCGCCCAGATGTCGAGCAGGTGGTGCGGCACGCCCTCCCGCTCGGCCGGGGTGAGCTTGGCGGTGCCGATGTCCATCCCCTGGTAGAGCTGCATCGAGTCGGCGTTGACCACCTCGCCGTCGAGGGCGTGCGCCAGGGCGATGCTCAGCGCGGACTTGCCCGCCGCGGTCGGCCCGACCACGGCGACGACGGTGCTCACGGGGCCGCCTCCTGTTCGCGACTGCGGGGCTCGCAAACCCCGCTCACTCCTCGCGCTCACGGGGCCGCCTTCTGTTCGCGACTGCGGGGCTCGCAAACCCCGCTCACTCCTCGCGCTCACGGGGTCGTCCAGTTCGCCACGAAGTAGGCAACGCCGTAGGGGGCCCGGTGGTAGCTCAGCGCGCCCCGCCAGTCGCCGCCGGCCGCCCGGACCGCGCCGGCCAGCACCTGCCACGGCGCCCGGCCGGCGACCTTCAGCGCCGCCGAAAGCGCCGGGTCCAGGCCGAGCAGGGCCGCCACGTCCGCGCCGGCCAGGGCCCGGGCGACCCCCTCGTCGTACGCCTCGGCGCGCGGGTCGTCGTAGCCGGGCGCCTGGACGCCCCGGCAGGCCGACCCGTCGCCCAGCACCAGCAGCGCGACCCGGCCGGTGGACTCCGCGACCAGGGCCGCCCCCAGTTCGGCGCACTCGTCGGGCGACGCGTCGGCGGCCACAGCCTGGGCCAGCCGGGGCAGTTCGGTGCCGGAGCGGCCGGCCAGCCAGGCGCCGATGGTCAGGCTCAGCGGCAGGTACGGCCCGCCGGCGCAGTTCACCCGCCACAGCGGCACCGCCCGATTCAGCCCGTACGCGTCGAGGGTGCCGTAATCGGCGGGGCGGAATGTCCGGGTCTGCGGCCCGGCGCCGACCAGCAGCAGGTGGTCCGGCTCGGCGTCGAGCAGCGTCGACACGGCCGCGCCCGCGGCGGTGCGCAGCTCGTCCAGCTCGGGCGCGGCGGCACCGGCCAACTCGGGCACCAGCAGCGGCGGGTGGGGGCAGACAGCGGCGGCGACCAGGGGCACCTGGCAACGGTAGCGACCTCCCCGGCTTCGGCACGCACCTCCCCGGGGCCGGGCCACATCCACTGTGGGTCGTCTCCGCCGTGACCCAGGACACCTCCGGGCGGCCCGACGGGCCGGCGCCGCCCGCGTGGATACCGACACCGAGGCACTACGACACCGTATGGTCACGGTCGACGACAGGCGCTCGACACGGACCGGGTCGGACCTGTGACAATGCCGGGAGTAACTTGGCTGCGCCGTGGCGGCGATCGCGGGAGTGTCCCGTCGACGCCGGGAGAACGAGGATGGGCACATGAGCGACTGGACTGCCTTCGGACGGGTGGACGCGGACGGCACCGTGTACGTCAAGACGGCCGAGGGCGAGCGGGTGGTCGGGTCCTGGCAGGCGGGGGCCCCGGAGGAGGGGTTGGCCCACTTCGCCCGCCGCTACGCCGACCTGGTGACCGAGGTGGATCTGACCGAGGCCCGGCTCAACTCGGGCGCGGCGGACGCCGGCCACTCGCTGACCACGATCCGGCGGATCCGCGCCTCGCTGGCCGAGGCGCACGTCGTCGGCGACATCGACGCCCTGGCCGCGCGGCTGGACAAGCTCGCCACCGTCGCCGAGGAGAAGGCCGGTCAGGCGCGGGCCGCCCGGGACGCCGCCCGCGTCGAGGCCGTCGCCCGCAAGACCGCGCTGGTGGAGGAGGCGGAGAAGCTGGCCGCCGAGTCCACCGGCTGGAAGACCGCCGGTGACCGGCTCAAGGAGATCCTCGACGAGTGGAAGACCATCCGCGGGGTCGACAAGAAGGCCGACGGTGAGCTGTGGAAGCGGTTCGCCGCCGCGCGGGACGGCTTCACCCGGCGCCGAGGCGCCCACTTCGCCACCCTGGACCAGCAGCGCAAGCAGGCGCAGGGGGTCAAGGAGGAGCTCGTCGCCGAGGCCGAGAAGCTGACGGACTCCACCGACTGGGCGGTCACCGCCAACCAGCTCAAGGACCTGATGAACCAGTGGAAGGCCGCGCCGCGGGCTTCCAAGGAGGCCGAGCAGAAGCTCTGGGAGCGGTTCCGCGCCGCCCAGGACGCGTTCTTCAGCCGGCGCAGCGAGGTCTTCTCGGCCCGGGACAACGAGCAGCGGGCCAACCTGGAGCGCAAGCAGGCGCTGCTGGCCGAGGCCGAGGCGCTGGACGTCGAAGGCGACCCGAAGGGCGCACAGGCCAAGCTGCGGGACATCCAGGCGCAGTGGCACGAGGCGGGCCGGGTCCCGCGCGAGGCCGCCGCCGGCCTGGAGCGCCGCCTGCGCGTCGTGGACGACAAGGTCCGCGAGGTCATGGACTCGGCGTGGCGGCGCACCACCAAGGAGGACAGCCCGCTGCTGGCCCAGATGCGGGCGCAGGTCGCCGAGGCCGAGGAGCGCCTCGCCCGGGCCCAGGCCGCCGGCGACGCCCGCCGGGTCAAGGAGGCCGAGCAGGCGCTCGCCTCCAAGCGGCAGTTCCTCCAGCTGGCCGAGCAGACCGGCTGACCCGAACCACCCCCGGAAGCCCTCGTTCCCGCTCGGGATCGGGGGCTTCCGCGCGTCCACCCGTTGACGCATCGAGGTCGGCTGATCAGAATGGGCGACGGAGCTGAGGATCCGGCACCGGCACCAGGGCACCGGCGGCATCGCCGCCGAAGATCGCCGGCGCTACCCGCGATTGGCCGTCCACATGTCGCGGCCCGACGCGCGCCATCGGCGTACTCGATGAGGAGCGGGCCGCCTCCCCCGGGTCTCACCGCCCGCGGCGGCTGCGCCGCGCGGGCATCCGAAGTGGAGCTCCGATGCACCGACCCACCGCTCTCGGCGGCGCGCTCGCCGCGCTCGCCACCGCCGCGGCCGGCGTCCTCGTCGCCGCCGCCGTCAGCACCTCCCCGGCCGCCGCCGCCAGTGGCGGCACCGGCACCGGCTACCTGCACACCAGCGGCAACAAGATCGTCGACAGTACGGGCGCGACCGTCCGGCTCACCGGCATCAACTGGTTCGGCATGGAAACCGACAACAAGACCTTCCACGGCCTGTGGTCGAGCAACCCGTGGCGCGGCCAGCTCGACACCATGGCCCGGCTGGGCTACAACACGCTGCGCATCCCGTACTCGAACGACGCGTTGAAGCCGGGCGCGACGGCCACCGGGATCAACGACTTCGTCAACCCGGACCTGGTCGGGCTCTCCCCGTTGCAGATCCTCGACAAGGTGATCGACTACGCCGGCGGCAAGGGGATGCGGGTCATCCTGGACCGGCACCGGCCCACCGCGGCCGGGCAGTCACCGCTCTGGTACACCTCGACGGTCTCGGAGGCGACCTGGATCGCCGACTGGAAGATGCTCGCCCAGCGGTACGCCAACAACCCGACCGTGATCGGCGCGGACCTGCACAACGAGCCGCACGCCGAGGGGACGAACCCGGCGGCCACCGGCGCCTGCTGGGGCTGCGGGGACACCGCCCGGGACTGGCGGCTGGCCGCCGAGCGGGCCGGCAACGCCATCCTCGGGGTGCAGCCGAACTGGCTGATCTTCGTGGAGGGGGTGAGCTGCCCCAGCGGCGGCCTGTCGAACGTCTGGGACAACGACCCCAGCAACGACGAGGACTGCGGCTGGTGGGGCGGCAACCTGTCGAAGGCCGGGCAGTTCCCGGTCCGGCTGAACGTGGCCAACCGGCTGGTCTACTCCCCCCACGAGTACGCCACCAGCGTCTACGAGCAGGAGTGGTTCAAGGCCGCCAACTACCCGGCGAACCTGCCGGCGATCTGGGACAAGTACTGGGGTTACCTGTACAAGCAGAACATCGCGCCGATCATGATGGGTGAGTTCGGCAGCACCCTCGCCGACCCGCGGGACAAGGTGTGGCTGCAGAACCTGATGGCCTACACCGGCACCGGGGTCACCGGCATGTCCTTCACGTACTGGTCGTGGAACCCGAACTCCGGCGACACCGGCGGCATCGCGCTGGACGACTGGACGAACATCAACACCACCAAGCAGTCGATCCTCCAGCCGTACCTGATCCCGCCGGTGGGCGGTGGTGGCACCCCCGGCCCCACCCCGACCGGGACCGGCTCGCCGTCGCCCACCAACCCGGCCCCCACCGGGGGCTGTACGGCGACGTACAAGCAGGTCAACGCCTGGGCGGGCGGCTTCCAGGGCGAGCTGACCGTGAAGAACACCGGCACCGGCGCGGTCAACCCGTGGTCCGTCACCTGGACCTGGCCGTCGGGGGTCACCCTGGCCAGCGGTTGGAACGCCACGGTCACCCAGTCCGGCAGCACGGTGACCGCCGCCGCCCCGGAGTGGTCACGGACGCTGGCCGCCGGCGCCTCCGTGACGATCGGTTTCACCGCCAACGGCACGGCCGCCGCCCCGTCCGCGGTCAAGCTCAACGGCACCGCCTGCTGAACCCGGGCACCACCACGACCGGGAGCGGCCCGCGGCCGACGCCGATGGCCGCGGGCCGCTTCCACCTCGAGCGGAGAGGGACACACCGTGCACTCAACCCCGCGTCGCAAGATGCTGATCACCGCCACCGCCACCGCCGCGCTGCTCGTCACCGGGATGCTGACCGCGGTCACCGCCCACGCCGCCACCGGCTGCGCGGTCAACTACTCGGTCGGCGGCCAGTGGTCCGGCGGCTTCACGGGCAACGTCACCGTCACCAACCTGGGCGACCCGATCACCGGCTGGACGCTGCGCTGGTCGTTCAGCGCCGGTCAGCGGGCCACCGAGGCGTGGAACGCCACCGTGACCCAGAACGCGAGCGCCGTCACCGCCACCGACGTCGGCTACAACGCGAGCCTGCCCACCGGCGCCAGCACGTCCTTCGGATTCAACGGGACCTGGAACAACACCAGCAACCCGGCGCCGACCAGCTTCACGCTCAACGGGGTGACCTGCACCGGCACCGCCACCCCGACCGGCGGCCCGACCACCCCGCCACCGCCCTCCGACCCGCCGCCGCCCATCCCGCCGCAGGCCGGCCTGGTGGGCTGGGCCACCCAGAACGGGGGCACCACCGGCGGGGGCGGCGCGCCGGCCAGCACCGTCACCAGCGCGAGCGCCCTCAGCACCGCGCTCGGCGCCACCGGCTCGGCGGTCATCCGGGTCTCCGGCACCATCTCCTGCACCGGCATGCTGCGGGTCCGGTCGAACAAAACCATCCTCGGCAACCCGGGCGCGACCATCGCCGGCTGCGGCCTCAACATCAGCGGGGACCGCAACGTCATCATCCGCAACCTGACCTTCCGGGGCTGGAACGACGACGCCGTCAACGTCCAGGAGTCGGCCACCAACGTCTGGATCGACCACAACACCTTCAGCAACGGGTACGACGGCGCGGTCGACATCAAGCGCGGCTCCGACTTCGTCACCGTGTCCTGGAACCGGGTGTTCAACCACGACAAGTCGATGCTGCTGGGGCACAGCGACGACAACGGCGGCCAGGACGCCGGCCACCTGCGGGTGACCTACCACCACAACTGGTTCGACGCGAGCACCCAGCGCCATCCCCGGGTCCGCTTCGGCAACCCGGTCCACGTCTACAACAACTACTACTACGCCAACAGCGGCTACGGCGTGGCCTCCACCATGAACGCCGGAGTCCTCGTCGAGGGCAACTACTTCGAGAACGTGAAGGACCCGTACCACCTCGGTGAGGGCAGCTCCGGGCCGGGCAGCCTGGTCGCCCGCAACAACCACTTCGTCAACTCGGGCGGCGGCCAGGCCGGCGGCAGCGTCGCGGGCATCCCGTACCCGTACACCCTGGACGGCGCGAGCAGCGTCAAGTCGATCGTGACGGGCGGCGCGGGCGCCGGCCGGATCACCGTCTGAGCGGTAAGGCGGGGGCCCCGGTTAACACCCGTTCGTCAAGAAGGGCCCCCGCCTAACGCCTCAGTGCGCGGAGCAGGCACCCGCCGGGGCGGGCTGCGCGGCCGGCGCGCCGACCGTGGGCAGCCCGAGCAGCACCCCGGGGGTACGCGGGGCGCGCCCCGCCTCGGCCGCGTCGCCGGCCCGGGTACGCCGGTGCGACAGCGGCTCGCCGTCGGCGTTGAGGTGGTGCGGGGCGGCGTACGTGATCGTGGTGTGCACGATGTCGCCGGGGCGGATCGACCCGGCCAGGTCACCGGTCGCGAAGTGCACGAGCCGGCCGTCCCGGGCCCGGCCGGACATCCGGCCGGTGCGCTCGTCCTTGCGCCCCTCGCCGACCGCGACGAGCACCTCGACGGTCTCCCCCAGCAGCCGCTTGTTCTCCGCCCAGGTGATCTCCTCGACACAGGCGATCAGCCGGTCGTAGCGCTCCTGCACGACCTGCTTGGGCAGTTGGCCGTCCATCGTCGCGGCCGGGGTGCCGGGGCGCTTGGAGTATTGGAAGGTGAACGCCGAGGAGAACCGGGCCGCCCGGACCACGTCGAGGGTGCGCTCGAAGTCGGCCTCGGTCTCGCCGGGGAAGCCGACGATGATGTCGGTGGTGATCGCCGCGTCCGGCATCGCCGCCCGCACCTTCTCGATGATCCCCAGATACTTCTCCGACCGGTACGAGCGGCGCATCGCGCGCAGCACGTCGTCGGAGCCGGACTGCAACGGCATGTGCAGGGAGTGGCAGACGTTCGGCGTCTCGGCCATCGCGGCGATCACGTCGTCGGTGAAGTCCTTCGGGTGCGGGCTGGTGAATCGGACCCGCTCCAGGCCGTCGATCTCCCCGCAGGCCCGCAGCAGCTTGCCGAAGGCGTACCGGTCGCCGAACTCGACCCCGTAGGAGTTGACGTTCTGGCCGAGCAGGGTCACCTCCAGCACGCCCTCGTCGACCAGCGCGCGCACCTCGGAGAGGATGTCGCCGGGGCGGCGGTCGCGCTCCTTGCCGCGCAGCGACGGCACGATGCAGAAGGTGCAGGTGTTGTTGCAGCCGACCGAGATCGACACCCAGCCGGCGTACGTCGACTCGCGGCGGGTCGGCAGCGTGGAGGGGAAGACCTCCAGCGACTCCAGGATCTCCACCTCGGCGGCGGCGTTGTGCCGGGCGCGCTCCAGCAGCACCGGCAGCGACCCGATGTTGTGGGTGCCGAACACCACGTCCACCCAGGGCGCCTTGCGGACGATCTCGCCGCGGTCCTTCTGGGCCAGGCAGCCGCCGACGGCGATCTGCATGTCGCGGTGCTTGTCCTTGACCGGGCGCAGCCGGCCGAGGTTGCCGTAGAGCCGGTTGTCGGCGTTCTCCCGGACCGCGCAGGTGTTGAAGACCACCACGTCCGGGGTCTCGTCGCCGGCGGGGGCACGCACGTATCCGGCCCGCTCCAGCAGGCCGGAGATGCGCTCGGAGTCGTGCACGTTCATCTGGCAGCCGTACGTCACGACGTTGTAGGTCCTAGCCACCTGCTCGGCGCCCCTTTCCTCGGGCTACCAGGGTAGCGGCCCGGTCGGCCGCGCTCACCGCCCGGCATTGACCCCGCCGGCCCATGGCGGGGGCACACGCCGGGCAGTACGCTGCACAGCAGGACTGTGTTCTGGGCGGTTTCGGGGGCTTTGCGCCACCGATGCGCGTCTCCGTACTCGGGGGAGCACATGACGAACCCGCGGGAGGCCACCGTGACGCTGGAAAACGACGCGCAGCGCACCGTCGTCACCCCCGACGGACGGCGACTCGCCGTGGAGACCTCCGGGGCGCCGGACGGCCCCACCGTGTTCCTCCTGCACGGCACCCCCGGCAGCCGCAGCGGCCCGCGCCCCCGCCCGGTCGTCCTCTACCGGCTCGGGGTGCACCTGGTCTGCTACGACCGGCCCGGCTACGGTGACTCGGACCGGCGGGAGGGCCGGCGGGTGGCCGACGCGGTGGCCGACGTCGCCGCGATCGCCGACGACCTGGGCATCGAGCGGTTCGCCGTGGTGGGCCGCTCGGGCGGCGGCCCGCACGCCCTGGCCTGCGCCGCGCTGCTGCCGGAGCGGGTGACCCGGGCCGCGGTGCTGGTCGGGCTCGCCCCCGCCGGCTCCCCCGACCTCGACTGGTACGCCGGCATGACCGACGGGAACGTCGACGACTTCGGCCTGGCCGACGAGGACGCCGCCGAGTTACGGCTGTCGCTGACCCTGCGCGCCCAGGACGCCCAGCGCGACCCGGTGACCCTGCTGGAGTTCCTCCGCCCGCAGCTCACCGAGCCGGACATCCGAGTGGTGGACGACGTGACGATCCGCCGCCTGCTGGCCGCCATGTACGCCGAGGCGCTGCGGCACGGCCCGGACGGCTGGATCGACGACGTGCTCGCCCTGCGCCGCGCCTGGGGCTTCGACCTCGGCGCCATCCGGGCGCCGGTGCGGCTGTGGCACGGCGAGCAGGACCGCTTCTCCCCGGTGGCGCACTCCCGCTGGCTCGCCGACCGCATCCCCAACGCCGAGGTCCAGGTGCAGCCCGGCGCGGCGCACTTCGGCGCGGTGGAGATCCTGCCGCAGACCCTCGCCTGGCTGACCACCCCCGAACTGGCCGACGTCCCGCGCCGCTGAGGCCGGCCCGGACCACTCAGAACGGGTTCGGGTCGATCACCCGGACCACCAGGCGGCGTTCCCGCAACGTCTGCACGCTCGGGTGGTCCTGCCCGATCACGTCGGCCAGCCGGTCCGCGGCGGCCGCGTCGTCCGCCTCCGGTCCGCCGCCGCCGGTCCGGCGCACCACCAGCGCCAGGTCGCCCAGGCAGCGCAGGGTGTCCGGGTGGCCCGCGCCGACCGCGTGGGCGAGCCGTTCCGCGACATCCCGCAGCCGGTCCCGAGCCTGCTCCCAGTCGCCGTCCTCGGCCAGGCAGACCGCGTGGTTGACCTCCGCGGCCAGGGTGTGCGGGTGGTCCGTGCCGAGCACCTTGCGCAGCTCCTCGGCGGCCCGGCCGGCGGTGGCCCGCGCGGCGGAGCGGCGGCCCAGGGCCCGCTCGGCGGCGGACCGGTTGCTCAGCGTCGCCAGCGTGTGCGGATGCGCCGGGCCGAGGCGCAGCACCTCCTCGTACGCCCGGGCCACCGCGGCCATCTCGGCCAGCGCCCGGGCCTCGTCCCGGACGGCCAGCAGGTTCGCCGCGCGGCTCGACCGGCAGGCCACCGTGTCCGGGTTGTGCGGCCCGAACCGGTCGACCAGCGTCCGGTAGGCGGCCTCGAACATCGGCGCGGCCTCCCCGGGGCGGCCCACGCTGCGCATCGACACCGCGAGGTTCACCTGCGCGGCCAGGGTCTGCTGGTCCTCCGCGCCGAGCACCTGCACGAAGCTGTCGAACACCCCGCGCAGCAGCGCCACCGACTTCTCGTACTCGCCGGCCTCCCGCAGGTCCGTGCCGAGCCGGACCGCGGAGAGCAGGGTGTACGGGTTGGTCGGGCCGAGCACCACCCGCCGCCGCTGGTGCACCTCGTCGTCCCAGCGCAGGGCCGCCCGGTAGTCGCCGACCAGCCGGTACGACACGGCGAGGTTGTTGGCCGCGCTCAACGTCCGGCGGTCGTCCTCACCGAGCACCTGCACCCAGGAGGCGTAGGTGGCGCGGTCCCGGTCCAGCGCCTCGCCGTACCGGCCGAGGGCCCGCAGGTCACCGGCGAGGCTGCCCGCCGTCATCAGGGCGTGCGGGTGCAGCTCGCCGAGCCGCCGGCGCTGCTCGGCCAGGACCGCCTCGTCGAGGTCCCGGGCCTCGGCGAACCGGCCCAGGCTGCGCAGGATGTTCGCCCGGTTGAACCGCAGGTGCAGCAGCTGCCGCGGCAGCGCCCCGCCGGCGTCCGGCCCGTCGAGCTGCGCCGACCAGAGCTCGTCGACCCGCTGGCTGAACTCCTCGGCCTGGGTCAGGCCGCCGCGCTGCCACAGGTACCGGACGCGGTCGATGAGCAACTGGCGCACCGACTCCTCGGGGCAGGTGAGCGCCTCCGACACCTCCAGGTGCGGCCAGAGCATCCGCAGCCGGGGCCAGGTCGCCGGGTCGTCCACGTCGCCGCGCGGCCGGGACGCCGCCAGCACCAGGTGGACCTGGTGCCGGGCCTCGGCGATCTCCTCCGGGGTCATCCGGTCCCGGACCACCGCCTGCAACAGCCGGTGCACCTGGATCCGGCCGCCCTGCACGTCGAGCTTGAGCAGCGCCAGCCGGTTGATCTGCTGGACCAGGGCGCCGCGCACCAACCGCTCGGAGACCGACGGGTCGTACGCCACCAGCGCGCCGGCCATCTCGTCGCTGTAGACGAGGTCCAGCGCGATCTCCGGCGCCAGCACCGAGCAGAGCTGCAACAGCCGGTAGGCGGCCGGGGCCCGGTCCCGCAGCCGGTTGAGCGACAGGTCCCAGGTGGCCTCCACCGACAGCGCGCTGGGCCCGTGCCGTTCGATCAGCCGCAGGTAGTCGGGGACCGCCGTGCCCGTCTCGGCCAGCCAGGCGCCCGCCGCGGCGACCGCGATCGGCAGGTCGCCGAGTGCCTCGGCGACCCGGTCCGCCTCCTCCGGGCTGACCGCCGGGACCCGCTGGGTGAGGTGGGCGACGCTCTCCGCCCGGTCGAAGACGTCCACCTGGATCGGGTTGGCCCGCTCCCCCCACGCCCGGTTGCGCGAGGTCAGCAGCACGTGCCCGGCGCCCTGCGGGAGGAACTGCTCGATGTGTTCGAGCTCCTCGGCGTTGTCGAAGACGACGAGCCACCGCTCGTACGGCTCGCCGCGGCCGAGCGCCTGGAGCACGGTCTGCACGGTGTCCGGCAGCGTCGGACCGGTGGGCAGGTCGAGCCGCGGCGCCAGGTCGGCCACCGAGGTGTCGACGAACTGCGGCGGGTCCGCCACGACCCACCAGACCAGGTCGTACGCGGACCGGAAGCGGTGCACGTATTCCAATGCCACCTGGGTCTTGCCGACGCCGCCCATGCCCTGCAGGGCGACCGGCAGCACCACCGCGCTGCCCCCGCTCTGCAACTGCCGGCGCAGCTCCGCCAGGTCGTCCTCGCGGCCGGTGAAGCGGGCGTTGCGGTTCGGCGCGTTGAAGATCGCCGGTTCGGTGCCGGGGTAGCGGGCCGCGCCGGCCGGCGCGCCCTGGGCGGCCGGCGGGACGGGCCGGCCGACCAGCCGCAGCACCCGTTCCACGGCGGTCTCCGCGGTGACGTTGACCAGTTGGGCGGAGGCCTGCGCCGGGAACTCGGCCAGCGGTCGCAGGTCGGCCACGTAGGCGGCGAGGGCCGTCGAGCCGGTGCTCGGCTCCCGTGGCGGCAGCTCGCCGGCGGGCGTGGCCAGGTAGGCCGGCGAGACGACGGTCAGCGTCCGCGGCGCCGGGCTGGCCGCCGAGCCGACCGCGGCGGCCGGGTCGACCACCCGCAGCCCGGCGGCGCTGAGCACCCGCTCCAGCCACTCCGCCCAGACCGCGTCCTCGGGGGCGTACCGGAGCACGATCTGGTCGTCGACCGCCTCGGCCCGGCGCCGGAAGCGCGCCTTGCCCCGCTCCCGGACCGACTCGTCCATCACCGGCAGGGCGGTGACCTCGCCGTCGGTGAGGATCCCGGTCAGCGTCTCGAACGCGGCGAGCAGCGAGGTCGGCGAGCCGGGCGGGTCGCCGAACGTCGCCAGCGTCTCCTCGTACGCGTAGAACGGCCGGTACGGCACCTCCACCGCGGCCCAGTAGCGCCGCCGTTCCGCCTCGGTCATCCCGGTCGGCAGCCCGGCGAACCGGCGCATGGCCAGCGAGCGGCCGGCCTCCGCCTTCTCCTTCTCGGCCTGGTCGACCCGCATCGGCACCGGCAGGATGCGGATGTCGCGGCGGCGGAACCGGTCCCGCACCGAGTGCGCCACCCGGGCCGCCCCCTCGATGCCCTGGTCGCTGAGGGTGAAGCAGTCCACCAGGGTGTCCGGCAGGTGCAGGGTGCAGATGTCGGCGACGTCGCTGAGGCCGGTACGGCTGTCGATCAGCGTGTAGTCGTACTCGCGCCGCAGATCCGCCCGCAGCGCCTCGAAGAACTGCGCGCCGCCCAGCCGGTTGTAGAAGTTGTCCCAGTCCAGGCCGCTCACCGACACCGCGTAGTCGCTGTTCTGCCGGCCGGCGGAGAGGAAGTCCAGGCTGCCGCCGTCCGGGAAGGTCCAGCGCAGCGAGAAGGCGTGCCGGCCGACCCGGGCGAACTGTTCGACCCAGCGGTCCGGCCGGTCCGCGGTCCGGGTGGTCTCCCACTCGTAGTCGCGGATCAGGTCGATGACCCCGCTGGTGTTCTGGATCGCCTCGGCGTCGAGGAAGGGGTGGAAGAAGCGGTGCAGGCCGGGGGATTCCAGGTCCCAGTCGGCGACCAGCACCCGCCGGCCGTTGGCGGCCAGGATCCAGGCGACGTTGGCCAGTGCCATCGTCCGGCCCGTCCCGCCCTTGAACGAGTAGAACGTGACGACCTGGCCTTCGCGATCGTTGCTCATCGGTGCTCTCCATGGGGGAACGGCGACGCCGGATCGTCGTGGGCTTCGGTCTGCTCGGCCCGGGTGGGCCGGGGCCCGTCCCGGAGGCTGGGCGGCGGCTCCGGGGGCTCGGGGAACTCCGCCACCGGGCCGTGTTTGAGGTATTGGCGGCGGGCCTCGGTCACCAGCGCGGGGATGAGCGCGACGAACTCCCGCACGCTGCCCGCCCGCTTGACCTGCGGCACGCCCGCATTCTGCAACATCGTGGTGACGTCCTCGGCGAGCCGCGCGCCGCTCTGCGGGTCGTCGGCGTCGGTGATCACCGCCGGCACCACCCAGGGCCGCAGGCCCCGCACGGCCGCGACGAGCGCGCCCACCGCGCCGGGCGCCGCCGCCACCCACGGGTCGATCAGCAGTACGGCCGGCCGGCGGTCGAGCAGTTCACCGGCGGCGTCGAAGTCCACCGGGCGGGCCGAGAGGCCCAGCCGCTCGGCGGTGCTGACCGCGTACTCGGCCACCGGCAGCTCCTGCTGGTCGCCGAAGGGGCGCCAGCCGCGGCTGGTGGCGGCGTACCGGCCCGCGCCGCGGCCGGCCGGGAGCCGGTCCCGGGTGGGCGCCAGCACGGCCACCGCCAGGTCCGGGTCGACCGGCGCCGGCCGGGCCACCTCGTCCAGCCCGGGTGCCCGGGACGGGACGAGCGGGTGGCGTTCGGCCGCGTCCACGATCCGGCCGGCCAGCCGGGCCAGCAGGGCGAAATACTCGTCGTGGTAGACGTCCAGCATGCACAGCGCCCGCGCCCCGTTCTCGGCATAGCCGGGCAGCCCCTCGCCGAGGGCCCGCGCGGGCGCCAGGTCGGGGTGCAGTTCCCAGGTGGGGAACGGGATCCAGAGCACCGGTGCCAGGTGGATCGCGGGGTCGGCGCCCGGCGCGACGGCCAGTCGACCCCGGAAGGAGGCCTGCTCCCCCAGCGCCCAGGGCCGGCGGAAGTAGCCCGGGGAGTACAGCGGCACGAAGACCTGGGCGCGGCCGAGCGCCTCGGCCAGCGCGGCCTTCCAGTCGGCGCCGAGCGGGATCTCCTGGTCGTAGAAGCCGATCCCCATCCCGGCGGTCGGCCGGGCCAGGCGGGACACCTCCGCCGACAGGTCGGCGAAGAACCGCCCCACCCAGGTGTCGGTGTCGGTGCGCCCGCCGTGCGGCGGCACCGAGTGGGCGTAGCTGAGGAAGAAGTACGTCCCGCGGCGGCTGGCCGCGCCGGCCGGCGGGCTCATCCCCGCCCCCCGGCGAAGAGGTTGCGCAGCTCGCCGACGCCCGCCGGCACCAGGGGCTCGATCCGGCACGCCCGGTGGATCGCGACGATGCGCTGGGCGAGCCGCCAGACCACCGCCCGGTACTCGTTCTCCAACCGCAGGGTCAGCAATCCGTAGACTCCTTCCCGCTCGTACTTGCCCACCACGTCGGCGGGCATCGGCGTCGGCGAGAACCGCTGGATGTCGCGGATCACCTTGGGCAGGTCCACCTCGTGGGTCGGCGACCAGTTCACCGGCACGATCGCCGTCTCGTGGGCCGAGAAGCCGGGGCTGCGGGGCACCACCCGGCGGCGGGAGAAGGCGTGCCACTCCCGGCCGCACCAGTCGCTGCCGAGCAGCGCGCTGGACAGCAGGGGCACGAAGACCTGGCAGGTGCCGGCGGCGCGGAGCAGCTCCGGGTTCCACCGCTGCCCGCCGGCCATGGTGCTGTCCATGAAGCCCGGGTCCACCCCGGGCTCCGGGCCGACCAGCTCGCTGACGTGGACCGACAGGTCCTCGAAGAACTGTGGCACGTAGTCGAAGGGACCACCGGCCGCCCGGTGCGGCCGGGAGTAGCTCAGGAAGAACAGCGGCGCCGGCACCCCCGGGCTGTCCACTGTGCTCACCGATGCGCCTCCGCCCTCCCCACGCGGCCGGACCATCAGCGTAGTCCCCACGTCAACGCCCGGGGCCCGACCGGTGGGCGGTGAACCACTCGACCGCGCGGTCCACCGTGGCGCGTACCGGGAGCAGCCGGGCGGCGGTGTCGCCGACCCGGCCGCGGCGCACGAACGGGGCGGTGTCGAGGGCCGCGCCGACCCGCGCGAAGTCGCTGTCGTCCAGGTCGGCCGCCTGGAACTCCAGGCTGACCCGTCGCCCGGCGACCAGCCGGTAGCAGTGGTAGCGGCGGCTCGGCGGCGGCACCGGCAACCGGTACTCGGCCAGGTGCAGCGCGGTGCACGCCGCGTAGCCGACACCGAGCAGCAGGATCTGCCCGCCGGCGGCGTAGAGCCGGCCGAGCGGGGACCGCTCCCCCAGGTGGCAGTCCAACTCGTGGCCGTCGGTGAACTCGCGGGCCCGGGGGCCCAGCGCGGTGAACGAGGTCTGCGGGTGGCCGCTGCGCACCGCGCCCGGGGTCAGCCGGATGTGTTCGGCGAACGCCCCGGTGCCCTCCGAAGGGCTGGTCGCCCGGTCCCAACCGGGCATCGCCGCGTGGTACGCGGCGAGTTCCCGCGCGTCCAGGTCGCGGGTGGCCGCCCGGTAGGCCCGGGAGGTGGTCGAGTTGCCGGCGTTCTCGGTGGGCACGAGCAGCGTGCCGGTCGGGCCGACGACCTCCCGCAGGGCGGCCGCCAGGGTGGCCGGGCCACCCACCGGGCGCACCCGCCGCAGCGAACAGTGCACCAGCACGTCGTGGCCGGCGCGCAGGCCGAGTGCCCGCAGCTGCGCGACGAGGCGGAGGCGGTGCGGCGCGAGCGGGGCAAGCTCAGTCTCCGCCGGCATCCGGGCCCTCCAGCGCCTGCCGCATCCGCCACACGAAGCGCTCGCCGAGGTCGGTGAGGCCGCCGCCGGCCAGCAGCGCGTCCGCCGCCGTCCTGGTCCAGTCCCGGTAGCGGGCGGCGTGATCGCGGGCGGCGGCCGCGTCGGGCCCGCCGGCCGCCGCCCGGGCCCGCCACACCTCGGTCACCGCCAGGTGCGCGTACGTGCCCTGGAGGACTCCCTCGACGGGGCGCGGGTCGGGCCGCCAGGCCACCCGGATCCGGTGCGCCGGCTCCGGGTCGACCAGGTCGTAGAGGTCGAGCAGCGCGCCGAGCTTGGCGTGCTGCCACTCGTGGACCAGCAGCACCGCCATCGTCTCCGGCTTGGGCCCCGGGGCCACCGCGACCGCGCCGTACGCCTGGCGGGCGGTGGCGCTGCGCAGCGGCGCGGCCGGGTCCGCGGCCAGCGGGACCACGCAGCGCAGCCCGGCGTCGAGCGCCGCACCGTGCGCGGGCACGTCGCGGTGGACCGACCGCCAGGCCCCGGCGAGGGTACGCCCCAACGCGTCCGCGGCATCGCCGGCGAGCCGCGGGGCCACCGGTTGGTCGTAGCAGTCCCGTTCCGGATCGGTGTCCTCGACGGCCACCTCGCCGCCGGCCACCGACACGCGCCGGACCGGCTGCCACCCGGCCGGCGTCGGATCGCCGCCGGTGCCCACCACCACGCGTCCGGTCGTCCTGGGCGGCAGCGGCGCGCCGCCGTTCGCCGCCACCACCCGCTCGGTCGAGTCGCGCGGTGGCGAGTCGCCGTTCACCGGCAGCACCCGTTCGGTCGCGCCGGCCCGGATCCGGAAGCCGCCGGGGACGGCGGTCACCACCGCGCCGGACGGGCCGGTCACCGGCAGCCGGCCCAGCGTGGGCAGCAGCACCGTGCCGGCCCGCACCGGCACCGTCACCGGCACCGGCACGCCGGCCCGGACGGCGGCCGCGGCGGCCAGCGCCGGCAGCAGGTCGGCGCCGGGCGTGCCGGGGCGCTCCAGCCGGCGGACCAGCCACGGGCGGACGAACGGGTGTGCCAGCACCGCGCCGACCGCGTCGGGAGCGGCGGCGTCGAGGTCGGCGAGCAGTTCCCAGGCGGCGCTGCTCCCGGCGACGTCCCGCCAGGTGGCCAGCAGCGCCCGGGTGATGGAGAGCTGGGTCTCGTCGAGCAGTCGCAGCGCCGCCGGCCCGCCGTGGCCGGTGCCCAGCTCGTCCAGCAGCCGCCGCGCGTCCCGCCCCGGCCCGTCCCCGGCCGGCTGCTCGCCCTCGACCGGCCGGCGGGCGGCGCGGTCCCGGCCTCGGTCACCGTCGGCCGGCCGGTCGGCCGTCACGACGGCTACCGGTGGCCGGCGGCGGTCCAGCGTGGCGATCAGGGCCCGCAGATCGGCGCAGTAGACCGACGGGTTGTCGAAGCCGCTCCCCGACCGCCAGCGGTGCGCGTACAGCCCGCCGCCGCAGCGTTCCAGCACCGGACAGCTGCGGCACGTGGCGCTGAGCCCCTCCGCCCCCGCCTGGCGGACCGCGACGCCGGGGTGCCGGGCGGCCTCGTCGACCGGATGGGCGAAGACGTCCAGGTCGGTGCCGGCCGCGCCGTGGAAGGCGACCTTCAACGAGTCGACCTGTTCCCAACTGCCGTCGGTCTCCACCACCAGCAGGTCGGCCGGGGCGAGCCCGACCGCCTCGGTACCGCCGGCGGCGGAGCCGCCGGGGGCCAGGGCCTCGAAGAGCCGGATCGGCACCGGTCGCCCGTCGTCGACCCAGCGCCGGTGGATCCGGCCGAGCCAGTCCGCGTACGGCGTGCCGGCGCCGGCCGGCCGCCACGGTGGCCGGTCCCAGGTGGCGTGCGGCAGCAGCAGGTCGATCCGGGGCGGGCGCTCGGCCACCAGCGCCGCGTAGACCTGGTCGGGGTCGTTGCGGAGGTCGACGGTGCAGAGGATGCCGGCGTAGCTGGCGCGGTGCGCGGGCTGGCGGAGCAGGGCCAGGGCCCGGCGGGTGTGGGTGTGGCTGCCGCCGCCGTGCGCGAAGACCCGGTGCCGGTCGTGGGCGGCGCGGTCGCCGTCCAGCGACACCCCGACCTTGACGCCGTACGCCACCAGCAGCCGGCACAGCTGCGCGTCCAGCAGCACGCCGTTGGTCTGCATCCGCAGGTCTAGGGTGGTCCACGGGTCGAGCGCCGCGCGCAGCGTGGCCAGCACGTCGCGCAGCCCGTCCGCGCCCAGCAGCAGCGGCTCGCCGCCGTGCAGCACGACGTGCACGGCGGGCAGGGCGTGGGCGCGGGCGTGCTCGGCGATCCGGTCGGCGGCCGCGCGGACGGTTTCCGGCGCCATCCGGGCCGGCCTGGTCCGCCAGGTCTGGTCCGCCTCCTGGTAGACGTAGCAGTGGTCGCAGCTCAGGTCACAGCGGCTGTGCACCTTGAGCACGTACTGGCTGATCGGGTGGCAGGGCAGGTCCGGGCCGGCGGCACCGCACCGGCACGCCATCCCTCAGATGGCGGAGTTGAAGCAGGCGACCGGGACGGTGACCGGCGGCGTGGCGGCTCGCGGCAGGACCCGCAGGCGGACCAGCGCGACGGCGTCGGGGTGCTCGGTGGCGACCCGGCCGAGCGGGGTGCGCAGACTGCGCGTCAGGGCGTCGAGGGACGGCGGGGTCGGACGGGTGGGCGTCTGGTCCACAATGAGTCTCCGGGGGCCCGGGGCGCGGGAGCGCGCGCGGCGGCGTGGCTCGAAGGGCAGCGATCCGTGACCAGAATAGACAATTCTCGACCGGTTGTCACCGTCGGTGCGGCACCGGGCACCGCCCGTGGAGACGGCGACCGTCGCCGCCGCGACCCTGCGGGACCACCCGGTGGTACGCGGCGGCGGCGGTCGGGCGTTCAGGCGGCGGCGAGCACCGGGGCGACCGAGTCGGGCGCCCAGCGCGAGCGCTGACACCGGGACCAGCCCCGACACCGGGGGTCGGCCGAGGTGCAGAGCCGCTGGTTGCTCAGCACCTCACCGTCGTCGGTCTCCGTCACGTCGAAGTGGACCGGGCGGACGGTGCCGTCCGGCGCGACGAGCAGGTGCCGGCCGGCGTCCAGGGTGTCGTCGGGCAGCAGGCAGTCCCGCCCCAGCAGCCGGGCGAGCGCCGCGATCGAGGCGTGCTCGGAGAGCCGCTCGGGCACCCCGTAGCTGTCCACCACGGTGCCGAACCTGCCGGGCGCCTCCCAGACGTCACAGACCACCGCGTACGCGGGCAGCCGCGCCGGGTCCGCCGCGGCGAGGGGCATCACCACCCGGCCGAGCGCCTCCGCCAACGCCGGGTACACCACCGCCGGGCGTGCCCCGTCGATTCTCCAGTTCCACAGCTCGGTCATGCCGCCTCCTCGCTGTGCTCGTCCCACCGGCCTCCGGATCGGGCCTTATGACGATGGTGGGGTGCATATGACCGCAGCCGGGGGCAAGTTACCGGTCTGTGACCATTCCGGGCAAAAAAACCTGGAGCGCCGTTGCTCGCAGTAGCGGGAAGATGACAGTTTATCGGGTATGGTGCCCCGTCCGGCGGAAAGCCAGGCCGGATGGGCCGCCGGGTCGGGCCCAGCCGCCCGGTGGTTGTCGCCGGGTCGGCCTCACAGTCAGCGGAGCACGACCAGATGCTCGCCCCGGGGCAGCAGTTCGCCGATCACCGGTGCGCCCGGCAACTCGCCGGCGACCAGCAGCCCGCCGGAGGTCTGGGCGTCGGCGAGCAGCAGCCGCTCGCCGTCCGAGGCCGACCCGAAATCCGTCCACGGGGTCACCCAGTCGAGGTTGCGCCGGCTGCCGCCGCTGACGTACCCGTCGCGGACCGCCTCGCGCGCCCCCGCCAGGTACGGCACCGCGGCGGTGTCGACGGCGACGGTGAGGCCACTGGCCCGGGCCAGCTTCGAGGCGTGGCCGAGCAGCCCAAAGCCGGTCACGTCGGTGCCGCAGCGCACCCCGGCCGCGACCGCCGCCCGGGCGGCGTCCCGGTTCAGCGCGCTCATCGAGGCGACCGCCTCGGCGAACACCTCGCCGGTGGCCTTGTGCCGGGTGTTCAGCACGCCCACCCCGAGCGGCTTGGTCAGCGACAGCGGCAGCCCGGCCCGGCCCGCGTCCAGGGTGATCAACTCCTCGGGGCGGACCACCCCGGTGACCGCCAGCCCGTACTTCGGCCCCTCGTCGTCGACGCTGTGCCCGCCGGCCAGGTGGCAGGCGGCCTCCCGGGCCACGTCCTGGCCGCCGCGCAGCACCTCCCGGGCCAGTTCCATCGGCAGCACGTCGCGCGGCCAGCAGAGCAGGTTGAGCGCGACCAGCGGGGTGCCGCCCATGGCGTACACGTCGGAGAGGGCGTTCGCCGCGGCGATCCGGCCCCAGTCGTACGGGTCGTCGACCACCGGGGTGAAGAAGTCGGCGGTGCTCACCAGGCCGGTCCGCTCGTCCAGCCGGACGACCGCGGCGTCGTCGCCGTTCTCCAGCCCGACCAGCAACTCGGCCGTACCGGTCGCCGGGCTCAGGCCGGCCACCATCGCCTCCAGCTCACCGGGTGGGATCTTGCACGCGCAGCCCCCGCCGCGGGCGTGATCGGTCAGGCGCACCCGTTCGGTCATCCCCACATGATCTCGAGAAAGTGACCGGACCGCCACCGGACGCGGAGGGACCCGCGCCGAAACCGGACTCGGCACGACGATCGGGATCGGTGTTACCGCTCCGTGACCAACCGGGTTGCGTTTCGCCACGTCACGCCGCCTAGAGTTGCCGACCGGGGGTCGAGCGACCCACGACGCGAGCAAGCGACAGGACGGTGGACGACGTGACGACGGGCGAACCGCTCATCGTGCTGGACGGGGTCAACAAGTGGTTCGGCCCGCTGCACGTGCTGGACGGCGTGTCACTCTCCGTAGGCAAAGGCGAGGTCGTCGTGGTGATCGGCCCGTCCGGCTCCGGCAAGTCGACGCTGTGCCGGACGATCAACCGGCTGGAGCCGATCAACTCCGGCACCATCACGTTCGACGGGCAGCCGCTACCCGACGAGGGCAAGCCCCTCGCCAAGCTGCGCAGCGAGGTCGGCATGGTGTTCCAGTCGTTCAACCTCTTCGCGCACAAGACGATCCTGGAGAACGTCACCCTCGGCCCGATCAAGGTCCGCAAGGAGAAGCCGGCCGCCGCCCGCGAGCGCGGCCTGGCCCTCCTCGACCGGGTCGGCATCGCCAACCAGGCCGACAAGTACCCGGCGCAGCTCTCCGGCGGCCAGCAGCAGCGGGCGGCGATCGCCCGGGCGCTGGCCATGCAGCCCAAGGCGATGCTCTTCGACGAGCCGACCAGCGCGTTGGACCCGGAGATGGTCGGCGAGGTGCTGGACGTGATGACCGCGCTGGCCCGCGACGGCATGACCATGGTGGTGGTCACCCACGAGATGGGCTTCGCCCGGCACG
Organism: Micromonospora sp. NPDC050686; assembly: GCF_040654475.1. Taxonomy (NCBI): domain Bacteria; kingdom Bacillati; phylum Actinomycetota; class Actinomycetes; order Micromonosporales; family Micromonosporaceae; genus Micromonospora; species Micromonospora sp. NPDC050686. The sequence continues at coordinate 246,392 of NZ_JBFAID010000001.1, read as the reverse complement.
CGGCCAACCGGGTCATCTTCATGGCCGACGGGCAGCTCGTGGAGGACGCGCCGCCGACCGAGTTCTTCGCCAACCCGCGCAGCGAGCGGGCGAAGGACTTCCTCTCCAAGATCCTCACTCACTAGGCGTCCGAAATGAAGCACGCCGTCCCCCGGCGGGTTCAGTCGAAGAAGGAGAAAAATATGCGGTTCAAGCGCGTGGCAGCGGTCGCGGCCGCGGCGACCCTGGCTTTCGGCCTCGCCGCCTGCGGTGGCGACTCGGACGAGGGCACCGGCTCCGGCAGCAAGTCCTTCGCCGCCGGCAGCACGATGGAGCGGCTGAACAAGGCCCAGAAGATCAAGGTCGGCACCAAGTTCGACCAGCCGGGCTTCGGCCAGAAGGGCCTGTCGGGCAAGCCCGAGGGCTTCGACGTCGAGATCGCCAAGCTCATCGTCAAGGAACTCGGCATCCCCGAGGACAAGATCGAGTACATCGAGACCCCGTCGAAGGTCCGTGAGGACGTCATCGCCAACGGCACCGTCGACCTGGTCGCGGCGACCTACACGATCAAGGACGAGCGCAAGGAGCGGATCTCCTTCGCCGGGCCGTACTACGAGGCCGGCCAGAACATCATGGTGAAGAAGGACGACTCCGCGATCACCGGTCCGGACTCGTTCAAGGACGGCACCAAGAAGGTCTGCTCGGTGACCGGCTCCACCCCCGCCGAGGAGATCAAGAAGTACGTCAAGGACGTCGCCACCCAGCTGGTGCTCTTCGACACCTATGACAAGTGCCGGGACGCCCTCAAGGGCGGTCAGGTCGACGCGGTGACCACTGACAACGTCATCCTGCTCGGCTACATCGCCAAGGACGAGGCGTCCTTCAAGATGGCCGGCCAGAACTTCACCAAGGAGCCGTACGGCATCGGCGTGAAGAAGGAAGACACCGACTTCCGCAACTTCATCAACGACCTCCTTGAGAAGGCCTACTCGGACGGAAGCTGGAAGAAGGCCTGGGACGACACCGCCGGCAAGTTCGGCGCCGAGCTGGGCACTCCGCCGACGATCAACCGCTACTGACCGACCGAGATCTGGAGGGTGGGGAGGACAACCGACCCGTGAACGTGCTCATCGACAAGTTCGACGTCTTTGCGGGTGGTTTCTGGCTCACCCTCCAGATCTGCGTGCTCGCCGCGATCGGCGCCCTGCTCCTGGGCGCCATCGTGGCGGTGCTGCGCATCTCACCGGTGCCGCCACTACGCGCCGTCGGCACCACCTACGTCAACATCTTCCGGAACATGCCGCTGACGGTGGTGCTGTTCTTCGCCGCGTTCGGTCTGCCGGCGCTCGGCTCGAACGCGGACTTCCTGCGCATTCCCGGGCTGGACGCGATCTTCAGCCGGCTCGGCACCGACCTGCCGTACTTCCGCTTCGGCCTGATCGCCCTGGTGCTCTACACCGCGGCGTTCGTCTGTGAGGCGCTGCGCTCCGGGGTGAACGCGGTGCCCGCCGGGCAGGCCGAGGCCGCGCGCTCGCTCGGGCTGACCTTCGGGCAGAACCTGCGCCACGTGGTCCTGCCGCAGTCCTGGAAGGCCTCGGTCGTCCCGCTCGGTTCGGTGATCATCGCGATGATCAAGAACTCCGCGCTGGTCGGCTTCTTCGGGGTGGTCGGCGACCTCGCCCAGACCGCCGAACAGCTCACGTCGGCCGGGGGCTACGCGTTCATCCCGGTCGCAATCGGCATCTCCGTCGGGTATCTGATCATGACTGTGCCGCTCGGCGCCCTGCTGGACCGGCTGGAGAAGCGACAGGCGGTGGCCCGATGAGCCAGCAGAACACCGTCCTCTACGACGTACCGGGCCCGCGCCAGCGCAGGATCACGCTGATCAGCAGCATCGTCGCCACGGTGGTGCTGCTCGTCGGGGCGTACTTCCTGATCTACCGACCGCTGGACGAGAAGGGCCAGTTCTCGATGGAGCTGTGGGGGCCGCTGGTCGACCCCTCCAACGAGAACTTCTCCCAGGTCTGGGACCGCCTCGGTCTCGGCCTGAAGAACACCCTCACCGCGGCGGCGCTGGCCATCGTCTCGTCGCTGGTGGTGGGCACCCTGCTCGCCGTACTGCGGATCCAGCTCAAGAGCCTCGCCCGGCGGCGGTTCACCGGGCTGGCGACGCCGGTGTCGTACCTGCTGCGCGGCCTGAGCACGGTGCTGTCGGCGATCACCCGGGTCTGCGTCGAGGTGTTCCGCGGCCTGCCCGTCGTCATCACGATCTTCTTCGTGGCCCGCGGCTTCCCGGAGTTCGGCGTCACCTTCGGCTCGCTCTGGTACCTGGTCATCGGCCTCACCATCTACAACTCCGTGGTGATCGCCGAGATCCTCCGCTCCGGCATGGAGGGGCTTCCCGGCGGCCAGGGCGAGGCGGCCGCCGCGATCGGGCTCTCCCCGCTGCAGACCACCCGGATGATCCTGCTGCCACAGGCGTTCCGGATCATGCTGCCGGCACTGATCAGCCAGCTGGTCGTGGTGCTCAAGGACACCTCACTCGGCTTCATCATCAGCTACGAGGAGACCCTCAGCATCGGCAAGCAGCTCATCGGCGTGCTGGACAACCCGATCCAGGTCTACGTGGTGATCGCCGTCATCTTCATCGCGATCAACTACTCGCTGTCCAAGCTGGCGCAGTACGTGCAGCGCCGCCTCTCCCGGGGCCGCAAGTCGAAGGGCCTCCCGGCCCAGCAGGCACCGGCCACCGCCCTCATCTCCCAGGCCGAGGGCGCCGGCGGCAACTGACCCACGCCTGACGGCACGAGGGCCGGTCCGGACGTCCGGGCCGGCCCTCGTCGTGCCGGTCGTCGTGGCCCTGTCGCCGCCGGTCCCGCAGCCCGATCAGCGGGCGATCTCGGTGACCCGGGACTCGCGCACCACGGTCACCCGGATCTGGCCGGGATAGGTCAGCTCCTCCTCGATCTGCTTGGCCACGTCCCGGGCCAGCACCGCCGCGCCGATGTCGTCGACGTCCTCCGGCTTGACCATCACCCGGATCTCCCGGCCCGCCTGCATGGCGAAGACCTTCTCCACGCCCAGCTTGCCGGCCGCGATCTCCTCGATCCGCTCCAGCCGCTTGACGTACGCCTCAAGGCTCTCCCGCCGCGCGCCCGGCCGCCCGCCGGAGCAGGCGTCGGAGGCCTGGGTGAGCACCGCCTCGATGGTCTGTGGCGGTACCTCGTTGTGGTGCGCCTCGATGGCGTGCACCACGTCCTCGCTCTCGCCGTACTTGCGGGCCAGGTCGGCGCCGATGATGGCATGGCTGCCCTCCACCTCGTGGGTGAGCGCCTTGCCGATGTCGTGCAGGAACGCGCAGCGCTTGATGGTCGGCACGTCCAGCCGCAGCTCCGCCGCCATGATGCCGGCGATGTGCGCGGTCTCCACCAGGTGCTTGAGCACGTTCTGCCCGTACGAGGTGCGGTAGCGCAGCCGGCCGAGCAGGTCGACCAGCTCCGGATGGATCTCGGTGATGCCGACCTCGACCAGCGCGTCCTCGGCGGCCCGGTGGCAGAGCTCCGCCACCTCCTGGCGGGCCAGGTCGTGCACCTCCTCGATCCGGTGCGGGTGGATCCGCCCGTCGAGGACCAGCTTCTCCAGGGTGAGCCGGCCGACCTCCCGGCGTACCGGGTCGAAGCAGGAGAGCAGGACGGCCTCGGGGGTGTCGTCGATGATCAGGTTGACCCCGGTGACCGACTCGAAGGCGCGGATGTTGCGCCCCTCCCGGCCGATGATCCGCCCCTTCATCTCGTCGCCGGGCAGGTGCAGCACGCTGACCACGCTCTCCGCGGTCTGCTCGCTGGCCACCCGCTGGATGGCGTCCACCACGATGTGCCGGGCGCGCTCCTCGGCGGTGCCGCGGGCGTCGGATTCGATGTCCCGGACCAGCAGCGCGGCCTCCCGCTTGGCCTGCGTCTCGATCGCCTCGATCAGCTCGGCGCGGGCCGCCTCGGCGGTCAGCCCGGCCACCCGCTCCAGCTCCCGGCGGCGCTGCTCCTCGGCCTCGGTGAGGGCCCGCTCCCGCTCCGCCAGCGCCGACTCCCGGGCGGAGAGGGCGGCGCTGGCGGCGGTGAGCTGCCGTTCCCGCTCGGCGAGGCGCTCCACCTCCTCGGTGTGCAGCCGCTCCCGCTCGTCCATCCGGGTGGCCCGCCGCTCCACCTCGGCGGCCTGCTCCCGGGTGGTGGCGGCGAGCACGGCCACCTCGCGTTCCCCGCTGCGCCGGGCGGTGGTGCGCAGCTGCTCGGCGTCCAGCTCCGCCTGCTTGTGCGCCCGCTCCAGGATGGTGTCCGCCTCGGCGCGGGCATCGTCGAGCACGCGCCGGGCCTCGGCCCGGGCCGACTTCGCCTCCGCCTTGGCGGCGGCCGCCTCCGTCCGGGCCGCCGCCGCGGCCGACTTCGCCACGTCAATGGTGCTGTTCACCTCGTCGGCGGCGCTGCGCAGGGCGGCGAGGGACTGCTCCTGCCGGTCCTTCTCGGCGATGTAGGCGGGATCCTCCGGCCGCGGCGCCGCGCTGATCCGGCGCAGGGTGCGCACCCCGACCAGCACCGCACCGACCACCACGACCGCCAGGACCACCACGACCGCCAGGATCAGCACGTCGAAGGCGTTCATGCCGGGCCGCCCGGACCCGGCGGGGAAGGCCGCCGGCGCGTGCCTCGTGGGGGACCACCGGTGATTCTGTGCCGACCCGCCATGGTCGCCTCCCCTGAACGTCGGGGCCGCAGCGACCGTGCCGATGGCACGCACCCTGCGGCTGTGGACGCCCGACCGAGAGCGCTGGCCGTGGGTAGGTCTCCACCAGCGACGCCCGCACGGACGCCACCGGTGGCCGGATGCAGTTATCCGTCAGCACCGGACCGGCCAGTCCGGAGCTGTCGCCGCCGGCCGGCAGCACGGCCGGCCGAAAGTGATGCTGTTCTGTTACGCGATCTATGTTGTGCGCTTAGCCTGCGCTGGTCGGGCAAAGTGAGCCTGTAAGGCGAGGCTAGGTCTCCGAGGGCCGTTCGGTCAAGAACTCATGATCAAACCCCCCGAACGGAGAGAACTCGTCGCGTCACGCAGCGCTCATCCGAGGCCGGACAACGGCGGACAATCCCGCCGCCCGCACGCCAGCGCGGCGGGCGACCGCCCGCCCGCGATGCCGGATGCGAGCCCCACATCCCGCACCCTGGCCCATCTTCGCCACCGGACGCCCCCACATTCCGCACACCGGTCCGCCTTAGCGCCGGACAGCGCGACGGTCAGCGGGCGCCCAGGGCGACCGCCGCGGCCACCAGCGCGGCGTTGTCCGCGGCCGGCGAGCCGTCCGGCAGCCGCACGGTGTCCTCCAGGCCGATCCGGGTGGGCAGACCACGGCGGACCGCCTCGGCGAGCACCGGCCAGACCCCGTCGCCCTCGGCGTGCAGCAGCACCGGCACGTCACCGGGCACCAGGTCCAGCAGCACCGCCGCGTCGGTTAGCGCCCGGTCCGGCTCCTGCGCCATGCACTCCACCAGGACGCGCATTACCGGCACCCGCCACCGCCGGAACGCGGCCACCGCCGGTGGCGTCCAGAGCCCGGCCTCCACCGCGACACCACGCCCGTACAGCGCCTCGGCGACCGCGTCGGCGCCATCTTCGTGCGCATTGACCGACGCGAAGTCGGGCAGCACCGTCCAGGCGCGTACGGCGGCGACCCGGGCCGCCGGATCCGGCTCGATCCAGGCGCCGGTGCTCACCCCGACTGGCAGACCGGGCCGGGCGGCCCGGATCGCGGTGACCGCCGCGGCGATCACGTCCGGGGCGAGGGACTCGACGCCGTGCGCGTCCCGCGGGTGGACGTGCACCGCCGCCGCGCCGGACGCGGCGCACCGGGCGGCGTCGGCCGCCAACTCGGTCGGGGTGACCGGGACGGCGGGATGCTCGTCCCGGGAACGGCTCCCGTTCAGACACGCCTTCAACATCGGACCATCATCACCCGCGCCGTCCGGGCACAGAAGATCAGTTCCCCCGAAGACATCCGGACCGAATCAGTCGAGGCCGCCGGCGTCCCGGTCGAGCTCGCCCTCCGCCTCGGCCAGGGCGTCGGCATCGATGTGCTCGGCGAACTCGGCCGCCGCGGCGCTCTGCGCGGCCAGCGCGTCCTTCACTGCCCGGATGGCGACCCCCGGCGGATAACCCTTGCGAGCCAGCATCCCGACCAGCCGACGGAAGACCGCGTCGGGCTCCCCTCGGGACGAGCGCAGCTTCCGCTCGACCAGCGCGCGCGCCGTCTCCGCCTCGGTCTCCTCGTCCAGCTCGCCGAGGGCCTCGGTGGCTACCTCACCGTCCACGCCGCGCTGGCGCAGCTCGTTGGCGAGCGCCCGCCGGGCCAGCCCCCGGCCGGTGTGCCGGCTGGAGATCCACGCCCGGGCGAAGGCGGCGTCGTCGATGATGCCGACCTCGTCGTACCGGTCGAGGACCTGGCCGGCCACCTCCTCGGAGATGCCCCGCCGGGCGAGCGCGCCGGCCAACTCCGCCCGGGTACGCGGCCGCACCGCCAACTGGCGGAGGCAGATCTCCCGCGCCACCTCAGCCTCGTCGCGCGGCGGGGCCGGCGCCGCCGACTCCGGCTCGGTGCCGTCGGGACGCCCACGGCGGGCCCGACGCGGTGTGGCGTCACCCGCACGAGGCGGGCTGGCATCCCAGCCCCGCCCCGTGCGGGCGCGTCGTCCTGCCACGCGGATCAGAAGTCGACCGGCGGCAGCTCCGGGCCACCGGCGGCGTCACCGGCACCCATGCCGACGCCGAGCTTCTCCAGGATCTTCTTCTCGATCTCGGCCGCGACGTCCGGGTTCTCCCGGAGGAACTCGCGGGCCTTCTCCTTGCCCTGGCCGAGCTGATCACCGTCGTAGGTGTACCAGGCACCGGACTTGCGGATGATCGCCTGCTCGACACCGACGTCGATCAGCGAGCCCTCGCGGGAGATGCCCTTGCCGTACATGATGTCGAACTCGGCCTGCTTGAACGGCGCGGCGACCTTGTTCTTCACGACCTTGACCCGGGTGCGGTTACCGACGACGTCGGTGCCGTCCTTGAGGCTCTCGATGCGGCGCACGTCGAGCCGGACCGAGGCGTAGAACTTCAGCGCCCGACCACCGGTGGTGGTCTCGGGGCTGTTGTGCACCATCACCCCGTCGACAAAGTAGTTGTGGTTGCCCTCCACCTCGATGTCGAATCGGTTCATCGACCGGGTCCTGGGCTTGACGTGCACGTCGACGATGCGCGCCGGTACCGGCGTGAGCTCCTCCGCGACGAACTGCGGCTCCACGACGCACTGGCCGCGGAAACGAGGGAGCAGCTTGGACTCCATCGCCTCGGGCACGTACGGCGCGATCAGCTCTTGGAACTGCGCCGACGCCTCGGTGGTGAACATGATCGAAGCGGTATGCCGCGCACCACGGGCCACCAGCTTGACGTCCATGCCGTAGGCGTCACGCAGGTGCTCGACCAGACGCTCCCGGCTGCCCTCCGCCATCGCCTCGACGCAGATCTCAACCCGGCCGGAGCCGCCGGCCGTGCGCTCCTGTAGGCCCTTCGAGCGCAGCGTGAAACACCCGTCGTCCATGTACCACACGGCGAGGGCGAGCGGGGTCAGTGCCTTGAGATAGTCCCAGCTGAGGTGCTTCTTGCCGTCGCCCAGGTAGACCGCGCGGCGCAGCTCGTCCAACTCCGGCAGCGGGGTGAAGTCGACGAAAGCCGCCCCCCGGGTGTCGGTACGCCGGGAGTGGCTGATGTTGCCGAACAGGGAGACCTTCCAGTCGAGGTAGTCGACCTGCTGCGCGCCGTGCCCGAGGCGGAAGCGAACGCCGGAGCGGTCCCGCCGGTTGGGCGACAGCGCACCGTCACCCATCAGCGAACCGAGCACGACCTGCCACTGCTGCTCGCTGAGGCGTCGCGGCTCCGTCAGCATGACCCGGTCACCGGCGATCAACTCGCCCGCTTCCCGCCAACCGCCCGGAGTGCGAACCATGTGGTTGGCGGTGGCAGCGAACTGCGCCCGGCCGTTGCCGCCGGACTTCGCCACGGTGAACTGGAGGAACTGCTCGGCGGGGCCGTTGTTGAACCAGTTGATGATCCGCTTCGGCTCCACCCGGTCGGTGTCCGGGTTGTAGGAGAGGACCTCGACGTCCATCCGCTGGTTGACGATCTTGCCGATCTTCTCCTGCGTGCCGTCGGCCAGGGTGACCCTGGTCGAGTACGACATGCAGCCGAACATGACGCCGATCTTCTCGCGGAGCTGGTTGATGAAGATCGCCGTGGTGCCGGTGTTGTTGAGCACACCGGTGATCTTCCGCAGCGCCTGGCTCATCAGCCGGGCCTGGAGGCCCACGTGGCTGTCGCCCATCTCGCCCTCGATCTCGGCGCGCGGCACCAGGGCCGCGACCGAGTCGATGACGATGATGTCGATCGCACCGGAGCGGACCAGCATGTCCGCGATCTCCAGCGCCTGCTCACCGGTGTCCGGCTGGGAGACCAGCAGGGCGTCGGTGTCGACGCCGAGGGCCTTCGCGTACTCCGGGTCGAGCGCGTGCTCGGCGTCGATGAACGCGGCGATGCCGCCGGCCCGCTGGGCGTTGGCCACCGCGTGCAGCGCGACCGTGGTCTTGCCGCTGGACTCCGGACCGTAGACCTCGACGACCCGGCCGCGGGGCAGACCGCCCACGCCGAGCGCCACGTCGAGCGCGATGGAACCGGTCGGAATGACCGCCGTCTGGACGACGGGCCGCTCCCCCAGCCGCATCACCGAACCCTTGCCGAACTGCTTGTCGATCTGAGCGAGAGCAAGGTCTAGCGCCTTCTCCCGGTCAGGCCCTGCCGCCATGGTTGCCACCCCTGCCTTCGCCGGCGTCTTTCCTGAGCTTCGCGTCACGCGGAACACGCTAGGCGCTGGGTCCGACAGAAAACCAGCCGACGGGCCGTGAGCTGTGGACGAGCACCCCGCTGTGGACAATAGCCGAACACCTGTACGACTCGGCAAGCGACACGCGGGATCGACGAAAAGGCTGCTCAGCGTAGCCGCGCGGGCACCCGGTCGGGGTAGGCGGCGACCACCGCCCGCCACACCACGTGCGTCTCCTCACCCGCCGCGAGGGCCTGCTCGACGGTCCGCCCGCCGAGCTGGGACAGCACCTGATCGCTGGCGATGCTGGCCGCGTAGCCCGGCCCGAACGCCTCCTCCAGGCGGGCCCAGAAGTCGGTCAGCCGCACGTGATCATTCCTCCTCGGTGGGCACCCGCTCGGGCACCCGACGCAACGCTAGCGCCACCAGCGGCACGGTCGCGATCGCCGCCAGCAGGGTCAGGGTCGGGTAGCCCGCTTCCCGCATGACGAACCCGCTGGCCGCCGCCGCGCTGGCCCCGGCCAGCCCCATGATCAGGTCAGACAACCCCTGCACGCTCGGCCGCACCCCGGGCGGCACCGACTCGGAGAGCAGGGTGGAGCCGGCCACCATGGTGCCCGACCAGCCCAGGCCGAGCAGGGTCAGCCCGATCGAGAGCTCCGGGGTGTGGTGCCCGGCGGTGCCGGCCACCGCGCAGGCGGCCAGCAGCACCGCCACCCCGCCGAGGATCACCGCCCGCCGGCCGAACCGGTCGGTCAACCAGCCCACCACCGGGGAGAACGCGTACATGCCGGCGATGTGCAGGCTGAGCACCAGGCCGACCACCCGCAGCACGTCGGCGTCGTCGTGGAACTCGCCGAGGCGTACCGGGGTCATCGCCATCACGGCGACCATCACCACGTGGCCGACGGCCAGCGCGGCGACGCCGAGGCGGGCCGCCGGGCGGGCGCGTACCATCCGCCAGGCCGCGGCCATGCCCGTGCCGTGCGGGTGTTCGTCGCGCGCTGCGTCGCCGGCGGCCGACACGGCGGCCGCCGCCAGCCGGCGCGCGGTGACCAGCGGGTCCGGCCGCATCAGAACCAGCAGTACGACCGAGGTCAGCGCGAACGCGGCCGAGCTGAACGCGAACGGGCCGGCCAGCGGGGGCAGGCCCCAGCTGCGGGTGAGGCGTTCGGCGACGGCGGCGAGGTTGGGTGCCGCCACCGCGCCGATGGTGGTGGCCCAGACGATGATCGACAGTTGTCGTCCCCGGCGGGCCGGCTCGGCCAGGTCCACCGCGGCGTACCGGGCCTGAAGGTTGGCCGCGGTCCCGCCCCCGAAGAGCAGCATGCCGACGAAGAGCAGCGGCACCACGTGGGTGGCCGTGGCGACCACCACCAGCACGCCGCCGGCCGCCCCGACCAGGTACGCCAAGATGAGCCCGGGCCGGCGGCCGCGGCTGGTCATGATGCGGGTGACCGGTACGGCGAGCAGCGCCGCGCCCACCACGGCGGCGCTCTGCGCCACCCCGGCCAGCGCCGTGCCGGCGACCCGGGCGGCGAGCAGTCCGCCGACCGCCACCCCGATGGTGACCCCGACCCCGGCGACGATCTGGGTGCTGAAGAGCAGCCGCATCGTGCGGCGCTGGATCGGCGCCGCCTGGGTCGGGGCCGGCGCCGGGGTGGTCAGGTCAGTGGTCATCGGGGCTCCCGGGTGAGGGTCGGTGGGCTGGCTCATCCTTGCCCAACCGTGCCGCCGACGGCATGGTTTCTGCCGACGGCCGAGCGGGTTTCGCTGCCGGCGTTAGGCGGGGGCCCCGTTATCGCCTGGACGATAACCGGGGCCCCCGCCTGACGCTCAGAGGCCGAGGCCGCGACCGATGATCTCCTTCATGATCTCGGTGGTGCCGCCGTAGATGGTCTGCACCCGGCTGTCCAGCCAGGCCTTGGCCACCGGGTACTCCAGCATGAAGCCGTAGCCGCCGTGCAGCTGCACGCACCGGTCGGCCACCTTGTTCTGGAGTTCGGTGGTCCACCACTTGGCCTTCGCCGCGTCGGTCACCGACAGCCGGCCGGCGTTGTACTCGGCGACGCAGTGGTTGACGAAGGTCCGCGCGATGGTCAGCTCGGTGTCCAGCTCGGCCAGGAGGAACCGGTTGTGCTGGAACTTCCCGATCGGCCGGCCGAACGCCTGCCGGGAGCGGGCGTACTCCAGGGTGAGCGCGAGCAGCTTCTCGCCGGCCGCCACCGCGGCCACGGCGATGCTCAGCCGCTCCCGGGGCAGGTTGGCCATCAGGTGGTAGAAGCCGTGGTTCTCGGTGCCGATCAGGTTCTCCGCCGGGATCCGGCAGTCGTCGAAGAAGAGTTCGGCGGTGTCGTTGGCCTTCAGGCCGACCTTGGCCAGCCGCCGGCCCCGGCTGAAGCCGGGGGTGCCGGTCTCCACCACGACCAGGCTCACCCCGTGCGCGCCCTGGTCCGGGGCGGTCCGCACGACCACCACCACCAGATCGGCCAGCTCCCCGTTGGTGATGAACGTCTTCTGCCCGTTGAGCACGTACGTGTCGCCGTCGCGCACCGCGGACGTGCGGATGCCGGCCAGGTCGCTGCCGGCGCCCGGCTCGCTCATCGCGATCGCGGTGACCAGGTCGCCGGAGCAGAAGCCGGGCAGCCAGCGCTTGCGCTGCTCGTCGGTGGTCAGCTCGGTCAGGTACGGCGCCACCACGTCGTTGTGCAGCCCGAAGCCCAACCCGGAGCAACCGGCCGCGACGATCTCCTCGTCCAGCACCGCGTTGAACCGGAAGTCCCGCTGGCCCCCGCCGCCGAGTTCGGCGTCGACGTCCATGCCGAGCAGCCCGGCCGCGCCCGCCTTGCGCCACACCTCCCGGTCAACGATGCCGTCGGCCTCCCAGCGCGCGTGGTGCGGCACGGCCTCCCGGGCCAGGAACTCCCGGCACAGGTCGCGGAACTCCGCGTGGACGGGCTGGTAGAGATGCTGCTCCATGCGCGCCAGTCTGACACCGCCGGCAAGATCGCGCTGTTTCCGGGACGCGGTGCCCTTCCGGCGAGCGGATGGTCACCGTTTCCCGGTTCGAGCGCGATCTTCGCGCTCCTGCAAGGGGGATCAGGCGGCGAGGGCGCGGGCGGCGACCTTCAGGTCCGCGACCAGCCCGTCGTACGCCACGTCCTGGTTGTCGGCGCGCAGCACGGCGGACGGGTGGATGGTGGCGAGCAGCCGTGCCGGCGGCGCGTCGGCCACCTTGCCGGTGTCGTCCACCGGCACCCGGGCGAAGTCCTCGGGGCGCTGTGCGGCGGCGGGCCACGGCATCAGCTCGCCGCGTTGCCTGGTCACCCGGAAGCTCGGGCCGAGCAGCGCCTTGGCGGCGGTCGCGCCGAGCACCACCACCAGGTCGGGGCGGAGCCGGGCGAACTCGGCGACCAGCCACGGCCGGCAGGCGGTGATGTGCACCCGGTCCGGGGTCTGGTGGATGCGCCGCTTGCCCCGCAGCTCGAACCGGAAGTGTTTCACCGCGTTGGTCAGGTAGATGTGGCCGGGGTCGATGCCGGCGTCGTCGACGGCCCGGCGCAGCACCCGGCCGGCCGGCCCGACGAACGGCAGGCCCTTCTGGTCCTCCAGGTCGCCGGGCTGCTCGCCGACGAAGACCACCCGGGCGCTCTCGTCGCCCCGGCCGAAGACCGTCTGCGAGGCGTCCCGGTACAGCTCGCAGCCCCGGCAGCCGGTCGCGGCGGCGCGCAGCTGGTCGATGGTGTCGGCCTGCGGCGGGATGAACTGCTGGGCGCCGGGTGCGGTCTCGGTCTCGGCCATGCCGACCGTTCTACCCGCTCCGCCGAGGCCTACGCGACCCCCCGCCCGAGCTGAGCCGACAACTCCCCGGAAGTTGCGGGGCGGGGCGCGGGAAGCGGGGGCGGGGCGCGGCGGGGGCGGAGGGTGGGGTGGTCAGGCGGAGAAGGCGTGCGGTGGGGCGGGGCGCACGGCCCGGGCCACCGCGTCGGCCAGCGGCGCGAGGTCGGCCTCGTCGAGCGGGCCGACGGTGATCCGGACGCCGGGCGGGGCGCCGATCCGGAACAGCGCGCCGGGGGCCACCGCCCAGCCGGCGTCGCGCAGCGCGGTGACCGCCGCGGTCTCGTCGGGCACCGGGAGCCAGACGTTGATGCCGGAGCGGCCGTGGGCGGCCAGCCCGCGGGCGGCGAGGGCGGCGAGCAGGCCGGAGCGCCGCCGCTCGTAGTTCTCCCCCGCCCGGTGCACCAGCTCCGCGGTGGCCGGGTCGCGCCAGAGCGCCAGCACCAGGCGTTGCAGCACACCGGAGACCCAGCCGGCGCCGACCCGGGCCCGGCCGGCCACCCGGGCCACGGTGGCCTCGTCGCCGGCCAGCACGGCCAGCCGCAGGTCGGGGCCGTAGGGCTTGCTCACCGACCGGACGAAGGCCCAGGTCGGGGTCGCCCCGGCGAGCGGGTGCAGGGGTACGCGGGCCAGCTCGGCGGCGTGGTCGTCCTCGATCAGCAGCAGGTCGGGCCGGCCGGCGAGCAGGGCGCGCAGCGCCGCGGCCCGGTCGGCGGTGACCGCGGCGCCGGTCGGGTTCTGGGCGCGGCTGGTGACGATCAGTGCCCGCGCCCCGAGGACCAGCGCGTCGCGTACCCCGGTCTCGGTGGGGCCCTCCGCGTCCACTGGTACGCCGATCGGCCGCAGCCCGAGCGCGGCGACGAGGTCGAGCAGGTTGGCCCAGCCCGGGTCCTCCACCGCGACCGCGTCGCCGGGGCGCAGGTGGGCGGCGAGCAGGCGCTCGATGCCGTCCAGGGCGCCGCCGGTCACGGTGAGCTCGCCGGCCGGTACGCCGTCGGCGGCGAGCCGGTCCCGGGCCGCCTCGGCGAGCGCCGGGTGCACGGCGGTTCTGGCGTACCCGGTGGGTGGGCCGACCTCGGCGGCGAGCGCGGCCAGGTGCGGGCCCAGTGGTGGCAGCAGCCGCGGGTCGGGCTCGCCGAGGGCGAGGTCGCGGACGCCCGGCGCGGGCGGCGGGCGCAGCGCGGAGCGGGCGGCGGCGACCGGCGGGCGGGGGCGGACCCGGGTGCCGTGCCGCCCGGCGGTGGCGACCAGGCCACGCCGGCGCAGGTCCTGGTACGCCTTGGCGACGGTGGCCGGGCTGACGCCGAGCTCGACGGCGAGGGCGCGAACCGCGGGCAGGGCGGCGCCCGGCGGCAGGGCCCCGCCGCGGATGCCGCTCTCCACGCTGGCCGAAATCGCGGCGGACGACGAGCCGGTGATCTGATAATGTGCTGCCACAGTTCGGGGATTGTACTAGAACGAAGGTGGGATGTCGCATGTACCCGCGCACCGAACGGACCACCGCCACTCGCACCCGGGACCGGATGAGCTACGACCGAAAGGCCGCGCACGCCGTGCTCGACGAGGCGTACCACTGCGCGCTGGGGTTCGTCGTGCAGGGTGAGCCGCGGGTGCTGCCCACCCTGCACGTCCGCATCGACGACACCCTCTACCTGCACGGCTCCACCGGCAGCCGGCCGCTGCTCGCCGCCCGGGGCGAGGCCGGGTTGCCGGTCTGCGTGACGGTGACCCACCTCGACGGCCTGGTCTTCGCCCGCTCCCAGTTCCACCACAGCGCCAACTACCGGTCGGTGGTCGCGCACGGCACCGCCCGGCTGGTCACCGACGAGGCAGAGAAGGCCCGGGTGTTGACCGCGCTGGTGGAGAAGGTTGCCACCGGGCGCAGCGCGGACAGCCGGCCGCCGAGCCGGCGGGAGCTGGCCGAGACCGCCGTGCTGGCGCTGGCGCTGCGCGAGGTGTCGGTCCGGGTGCGCGCGGGCGGGGTCAGCGAGGAGCCGGCCGACCTGGCGCTGCCGTACTGGGCGGGGGTGGTGCCGCTGCGGGTGACCGCCGGACTGCCCGAGCCGGACGCCGGGGTGGTCGCGCCGGTGCCGGCGTACCTGCGGCCGGCGCGCTCGCCGTGGCTGGAGCCGGTGGTGCTGCGCGGCGAGCACGTGCTGCTGGAGCCGCTGGCGGAGGCGCACGCCGAGGAGCTGTACGCCGCGCTGGACGACGAGGAGGTCTGGCGGTACGTGGGCGGCACCCGCCCCCGATCGGTGGACGAGATGGCCGGCGACATCCGGTCCGCCCTGACGGCCCACCACCGCGACGCACGGGTGCCCTGGGTGCAACGCTGTGCGGTGACGGGGGCGGTGGTGGGCACCACCTCGTACTACCAGCCCGACGAGGACCTGCGCACGGTGGAGATCGGGTACACCCAGCTGGGCCGGCCGTGGTGGCGCAGCGGGATCAACACCGAGGCGAAGCTGTTGCTGCTCACCCGCGCCTTCGAGGAGTTGGGCGCGGTCCGGGTGACCTGGCAGACGAACGTGGACAACGAGCGGTCCCGGCGGGCGATCGAGCGGCTGGGCGCCACCCGGGAGGGGACGCTGCGGGCCAACCGGCGGCGGGCCGACGGCACCTGGCGGGAGTCCGCGCTCTACTCGATGCTCGCCCAGGAGTGGCCGGAAGCACAGGCCAGCCTGCGGGAAAGGCTTCGCCCGGCGGCGCCGGTGGGGTCATGATGTCCGGCGTGCTGGGCATCACTGACATCTGGACGTACGTGCTCGGGACAGTGGCGATCGTGCTGCTGCCCGGGCCGAACTCACTCTTCGTGCTCTCCACCGCCGCCCGGCGCGGGGTGGGGGCCGGTTACCGGGCCGCGGGCGGGGTGTTCGTCGGCGACTCGGTGCTGATGATCCTCTCCGCCGCCGGGGTGGCGTCGCTGCTCAAGGCGTACCCGCCGCTCTTCCTGGTGATCAAGTACGCCGGCGCGGCGTACCTCGGGTATGTCGGCCTGATGATGCTGCGCGGCGCGTGGCGGCGCTGGCGGATCCGCAACGATCCCGCCGCGCCGCGGCTGATCGACGCCGCGGACCCGGTGGCGGTGCGCGACCCGTTCCGGCGGGCGCTGGTGGTCAGCCTGCTCAACCCCAAGGCGATCCTCTTCTTCATCTCCTTCTTCATCCAGTTCGTCGACCCGGGGTACGCCTGGCCGGCGCTGTCGTTCCTGCTGCTCGGGCTGATCGCCCAGGTGACCAGCGCGCTCTACCTGACCGCGTTGATCTTCGCCGGCACCTTCCTGGCCGCCCAGTTCCGGCAGCGCCGCCGGCTGGCGGTCGGCGCCACCACCGGCATCGCCGCGCTCTTCCTGGGCTTCAGCGTCAAGCTGGCCACCGCCTCGATCTGACCTCCCCTCGCCGGCCGCGCGGGAAGGTCAGGTGCCGTCGCCGCCGCCACCGCCGCCGCCGACGCCACCGCTGCCGGCGGTGCCGCCCAGCCCGAAGCCGGGCCGGACCGGCTCGTCCGGGGGGCGGCTGACGTGCGCGGACTCGGTGATCCGGGCCGACCAGTCGGTGTGCGCGGCGGCCGCCGCGTGCCGGTTGACCGCGGCGCGCAACCACCCGTCCAGCACGGCCACCCAGTCCTGCCGGTCGGCCCCGGCGTGCCACACCCGGAACCGGCTGACACTCTGGTGGGTGATCCCGGCGAGCGAGAGCCGGCGGTCCAGCCAGAGGATGACCTCCAGCCCCGCCGAGTTCGCCACGAAGATCACCTCCAGTTCGGTGATCGGCCCGGCGTAGAGCGGCGCCACCCAGTAGCCGAGCCACTCCTGCACCGGCAGGGTCTGCTCCACCCCGGGCAGCCGGCCCTGCTGGAGGCCGGCCTGGCGCATGACGAACCCGAGCGTGTCCAGCGCGGCGAGGATGTGCTGCTGGACGGGGAGCGGATGGACGAACACCGGCACCATCGCACCCTGCTCGAAGTCCGGATCGACCCGTACCGCCGTCCGCAGGCCCATCCGCAGGCTCATCAGCGGCACCCCGCCGAAGATGGTCACCGGGGTCTCCCACGGCAGCGGCAGCGCGAAGTCCACCGCCCGCCGCCGCCCGGCCGGCACCACGAACCGGCCACCGATCAGCACCTCGTGAAACTGCGCCAGCCGCTTCGGCGCGTCCGGGTCCTCCGGTTCGACCTGGGCGACCAGGCCGAGCCGCAGATCGCGTACCGGGATGTCGTCGCGGCCGGCGACGAGTGTCACCCGCCCCGGCAGGCGCAGGCCGGGCCGGGTGCTCGGGTTGGTCACGGTGGTGCTCACCGACAGCCCGGTCCAGCCGGACTCCCGGGCCACCCCGGTCAGCCGCATCCGCTCCCCCGTTCCCCGCCGGCCCCCGGCCGCTTTCCCGGCCCGGCCCGTTCCGAACCCGGGCGATGCCGGCTGGAAACGACGCTGCCGCACCGAGTCACCCGGCTGGAAACGGCGCGGCCGCACCGAGTCACCCGGCTCGAAAACGGCGCTGCCGCACCGGGTGGCCGGTACGGCAGCGCGGGTGGGGCGGGGTCAGGCCAGCCGGCGGCCGCGCGGCACCGGGTCGGTCTCGTCGTCGAACTCGCCGATGACCTCCTCCAGCAGGTCCTCCAGGGCGACGAAGCCGATCGGCCGGGTCGGGCCGCCACCGTTGCGTACGAGCGCGAGCTGGGACTGCCGGGCCCGCATCGCGGCCACCGCCTCGGTCACCGAAGAGGTCGCCGGCAGCGTGAACGACGCGGTCATCAGCTCCCCCGCGGTGGCCACCCGACCGGTGGTCACCGCCCGGACCGCCTCCCGCACGTGCACCAGGCCGCAGACCTCGCCGCCCGGGTCCAGCACGGCCAGCCGGGACCGGCCGCTCTCCCGGGACACCTGCTCGATCCGCTCGGCCGGCTCGTGCCGGCCCACCGTGACGATCCGGTCGAACGGCTCCATCACGTCGGCGACGGTGGTGGCCTGCAACTGCAGCATGCTGGTCAGCATCTGGTGCTGCTCGGCCTCGAGCAGGCCGTGCTCGCGGGACTGCTCCAGCAGGATGCGCAGCTCGCTCGGGCCGTGCACCTGGGCGAGCTGGTCCTGCTGCTGCACGCCGACCAGCCGCAGCATGGCGTTGGCCAGCCCGTTCAGCAGGGACAGCACCGGCCGGGCGACCCGGGCGAAGGCCCGGAACGGCAGCGCCAGCAGGGTGGCCGAGCGTTCCGCGTCGGTGATGGCCCACGACTTCGGGGCCATCTCGCCGACCACCAGGTGCAGGAACGTGACCAGGGCCAGCGCGAAGACCAGCGCCACCACGTGACTGGCCGCGGCGGGCAGCCCCACCGCGTGCAGCAGCGGGCTGAGCAGGTGCTCGATCGCCGGTTCGGCGAGCGCACCCAGGCCCAGCGTGCACAGGGTGATGCCAAGCTGCGCACCGGCCAGCATCAGGGACAGCTCGCGTACGCCGTCCAGCGCGGCCTTCGCCGCGCGCCCGCCACCGGCCGCGGCCTGTTCCAGGCGGTAGCGCTTCGCGGCGACCAGAGCGAACTCGGCGGCCACGAAGAACCCGTTGAGGGCGAGCAGCACGACGGAGACCAGCAGGGCGATTCCGGGGCTCATGCGGCCACCTCCCCGCCGGTGGCCCGCAGCCGCACCGAGTCGGCCACGTGCCGGTCCACCGCGAGCACCTCCACCAGCACCTTCGGCTGCCGCGGCTCCTCGCCGTCGGGCGTCAGCTCGATCTCCAGCAGGTCACCCACCTCGGGCACCCGGCCCAGCTCGCGCATCACCAGCCCGGAGAGGGTGTCGTACTCGGGGGCCTCGGGCAGTGCGATGCCGGTGCTGTCGGCGACCTCGTCGATCCGCCAGCGCGCCGGCACCACCCAGGAGCCGTCGTCCTGCCGGGCCGGGGCCCGATCCGGCGGGTCGTCCTCGTCCCGGATCGGGCCGACCAGCTCCTCGGCGATGTCCTCCAGGGTGATCACCCCGGCGAACCCGCCGTACTCGTCGACCACGCAGGCGAGCTGCCGGTGCCCGGAGCGGAGCCGGTCCAGCACCGTGGGCAACGGCAGGGTCTCCGGCACCAGCAGCGGCGGTACGGCCACCGCGCTGACCGGGGTGGTCGCCCGCCGGGCCGGCGGCACCCCGAGCACGTCGGCGATGCCGACGACGCCGATCAGATCGTCGACGCCCTCGGCCCCGCGCACCGGGAAGCGGGAGTGGCCGGTGTCGAGCATCTCCACCACCCGGCTGACCGGGTCCTGCGCCCGTACGGTGTGCACGTCGACCCGGGGCACCATGGCCTCCCCGGCGGTCAGCTCCCGGAAGTCCAGCCCCCGGTCGAGCAGGTCGGACATCTCGGCGTCGAGGTGACCCTCCTCCCGGGACTCGGCGATGATCTGCTCCAGGTCCTCCGGGGTGGCGCCGCTGGGCAACTCCTCGATCGGCTCGATGCCGACCCGGCGCAGCAGCCGGACCGCCGCCCGGTCGAAGAGCTTGATCAGCGGGCCGGCGACCTTCAGGTAGAGCAGGGTGGAGCCGGCCAGCGCCCGGGCGAGCGGCACGGCACGGGCGATGGCCAGGTTCTTGGGGGCCAGCTCACCGAGGACCATCTGCACCACGGTGGCGATGATCAGGGCCAGCGCCACCGACAGCGGCAGGCTGACCGCGGTGGGAACCCCGACGCCGCCGAACAGCTCGGCGAGCCCGCCGCCGAGGTACGGCTCGGCGACGTAACCGACCAGCAGGGCGGTCACGGTGATGCCGAGCTGGGCGCCGGAGAGCATGAAGGAGAGCCGGCCGGTGACCTG
Organism: Micromonospora sp. NPDC050686; assembly: GCF_040654475.1. Taxonomy (NCBI): domain Bacteria; kingdom Bacillati; phylum Actinomycetota; class Actinomycetes; order Micromonosporales; family Micromonosporaceae; genus Micromonospora; species Micromonospora sp. NPDC050686. The sequence goes on along the minus strand of NZ_JBFAID010000001.1, from coordinate 226,879 downwards.
GAGGGCCCGGGCGGCCTTCTCGTCACCGCCGTCGGCCTGCTGCTGAAGCTTGCCGCGGTCCACCGCGACGTAGCCGAACTCCTGGGCCACGAAGTATCCCGTGGCAGCGGTGAGAACGATGATGAGGACGAGGCCGACGACGATCAACACGGGAGGCTCAGGGCTCCCGGGGTCGTGGGGCCGAGGGGATGCCGGGTACGACCCGGCCGGCTACTGCTGCCCTCCTGGGCAGAGGAGTCGATCATCCGGCAATTCTACCGGCGGTGGCTTGACGTCCGCTGAAGGTGGGGCCAACGCACCCGTCTTCCGATTACCGGCCGGCCCGCGGCGGCTGCTGGCCGGCCAGCTCGTCGGTGTCCAGCAGGCCGCGGTTCACCCGGCCGGACCGGTACGCGGCCCGGCCGATCATCTGCGCCGCAACCGGGGCGGTGGCGAGCTGGAAGACGGCGACCAGGGCGATCATCCCCAGGTCCATCGGGTCGCGCAGCCGCAGCGCCAGCCCGAGCAGCAGGAGCAGCACCCCGAGCACCTGGGGTTTGGTGGCGGCGTGCATCCGGTCCAGCACGTCCGGGAACCGCAGCACGCCGATCCCGGCGGCGAGGCTGAGCAGCGCGCCGGCCAGCAGCGCGACCCCGCCCAGCACGTCGGCGACGGCACTCACGGCGCTCACGGGGTCACCTTCGTTCGCGACTGCGGGGCTCGCAACCCCGGCTCACTCCTCACGCTCACGGGGCCACCTTCGTTCGCGACTGCGGGGCTCGCAACCCCGGCTCACTCCTCACGCTTCCTCCCGGGCGGCGAAGCGGACCAGGGACACCGAGCCGATGAACCCGAGCAGCGAGAGCACCACCAGCACCGGCAGGGTGGTGGCGTGCCCGGTCACCGCCGCCTCCGCGCCGACCGCGCCGAGCATGGTGGCGAGCAGCAGGTCGGCGGCGATCACCCGGTCCAGCAGCGACGGGCCGCGGTACATCCGGGCCAGGGCGAGCAGCGCGGTGACCGACAGCAGCACGGTCAGCGCGACGGCGAGGACGACGGTCACGGGACACCTCCGGTCGAGCGTGGGTCGGCGAGCAGGCGTACCTCGTCGGCGGAGCCGATTGCCCGGACGATCCGCTCCTCGACGGCGCGGACGCGGTCCCGGGAGCCGGTCAGGTCCGCCGGCCCGCGTACGTCGAGCACGTGCACGTAGAGCACCCCGGCGTCCCGGTCCACCTCCACGATCAGGGTGCCCGGGACCAGCGAGAGCAGTTCGGCGGTGAGCGCCAGGTTCAGGTCGGTGCGCACCCGCAGCCGGACCCCGATGATCGCGCCGCGCGGCCGGTAGCCGGGGCGTACGGCGATCGCGGCGACGTGCACGCTGGCGGCGACCAGTTCGACGACGAAGGTCCCGGCCAGCACCAGCAGGCCGCGGGGGCGCAGCCGGCCGCCGAACGAGACCGCCGGCAGCGGGAAGAACAGCAGCACCGCCCCGCCCACCAGCACGCCGCCGACCAGGTTGCCGAAGGAGAACTGGCCCCAGAGCAGGTTCCACACCAGCACCAGCCAGCCGAGCGCGATGAGCCGGTCGCGGCGGCGTCCGTGCCGGCCCGGGCGGGCGGCGCCGGCGGCCGGCCCGGTCACGGCGGGCCGCCGGGCAGCACGGCGCGCACGTACGGGGTGCGTTGGCGCAGGTCCACGGCGGCGTCGGCGGTCACCCGGAACAGCGGTCCGGCCACCACGGTCAGCGCCAGACCGAGCACCACCAGGGCGGCGGTGGCGCCGACCATCAGGGTGGGCAGCCGGGTCAGCGCCTCGGCGGTGCCCGCCTGCGGCGCCCGCCAGAAGGCGATGTTCCACACCCGGGACGCGGCGTAGAGGGTGAGCAGGCTGGTCACCGTGCCGGCCGCCACCAGCACCCAGGCCAGCGGCCCGCCGGTGGCCACCCCGGCCTGGAGCAGGCCGACCTTGCCCAGGAAGCCGGAGAACGGCGGGATGCCGGCCAGGTTCATCGCCGGCACGAAGAAGAGCACCGCCAGCAGCGGAGCGACCCGGGCCAGGCCACCGAGCCGGCGCAGGTCGGTGCTGCCGGCCCGCTCCTCGACCAGGCCGGCGACGAGGAAGAGGGTGGTCTGGATGGTGATGTGGTGCACCACGTAGAAAATCGCGCCGGAGAGCGCCGCGGTGGTGCTCAACGCCACCCCGAAGATCATGTAGCCGATGTGGCTGACCAGGGTGAACGAGAAGAGCCGCTTCATGTCCGACTGCGCCACCGCGCCGAGCACCCCGACGATCATGGTCAGCGCGGCCACCACCATCAGCAGGCCGGCGACCTCACCGCCGGGGAAGAGCAGCGTCTCGGTCCGGATGATCGCGTACACGCCGACCTTGGTGAGCAGGCCGGCGAAGACGGCGGTCACCGGCGCGGGCGCCGTCGGGTAGCTGTCCGGCAACCAGGCGGAGAGCGGAAAGACCGCCGCCTTGATGCCGAAGGCCAGCAGCAGCATCAGCTGCAACCCCAGGCGTACGCCGTCCGGCAGGGCGTCCAGCCGCCCGGCGAGCTGGGCCATGTTGAGGGTGCCGGTGGCCGCGTACACCAGGCCGACGCCGGCCAGGAAGATCATCGAGGAGAGCACGTTGACCACGACGTACGTGCTGCCGGTACGGATCCGCGTCGCGGTGCCGCCCAACGTGATCAGCACGAAGCTCGCCGCCAGCAGGATCTCGAAGCCGACGAAGAGGTTGAACAGGTCGCCGGCGAGGAAGGCGTTGGTGATCCCGGCGGTCAGCACCAGGTAGGTGGGGTGGAAGATGCTCACCGGCGCCGACTCGCCGGTCTCGCTGCGGCCCTGTCCGATCGAGTAGAGCAGCACGCACAGTGTCACCGCCGAGGAGACCAGCACCATCAGCGCCGCCAACTGGTCGGCGACCAGCACGATGCCCACCGGCGCCGGCCAGCCGCCCACCTGCGTGACCACCGGCCCGACCCGGTACGCCCGCACCAGCAGCAGCGACGCGACCACCAGGTTGGTGCCCAGCGCCACCACGCTGACCGTCCGCTGCGCCCGCGGCCAGCGGGGCAGCAGCAGCGTCAGCGCGGCCCCGAGCAGCGGCACCACCACCGGCAGCGGCAGCAGCTCGCTCACTGCCCATCCGCCCGCCGCAGCCGGCGCCGGGCCGGCCCCGGATCCACCTGTTCCGGGTCGTCGCCGGGGCCTTCGCCGCCGAGGTCGGCGTTGGCCACCTCGTTGCGCTCGGCGAGCCGGACGACCTGCCGGTCCTCCAGGTCGTCCTGCACCTCGTCGTCGCCGATGAGATACCAGCTCCGGTACGCGACCGCGGCGAGGAAGGCGGTCAGCCCGAAGGTGATCACGATGGCGGTGAGCACCATGGCCTGCGGGAGCGGGTCGCTCATCGCGCCCGTCCGTTCGCCGTCCACCAACGGCGCCACGCCGGACCGGCCACCGACCAGGATCAGCAGGTTCACCCCGTTGCCGAGCAGCACCACCCCGAGCAGGATGCGGGTCAGGCTGCGCTCCAGCAGCAGCACCACCCCGGTGGCGGCCAGCACCCCGACGACGAGCACCAGGACGAGGCTGAGACCCGGGCCGCGCGTCACGTCGGCTCCCCCTCCCGGTCGACCACCAGTCCCCGCTCCGCCTTGCCGGTGGCCTCGACGTGCCGGTCCACCTCGGCGCCGAGGCTGCGCAGGATGTCCAGCACCAAGCCGACCACGATCAGGTAGACGCCGATGTCGAAGAAGACCGACGTCACCAGATAGGGCCCGCCCAGCCAGCCCAGCGGCAGGCCGACCTTGGTGCTCTGCAACACCGAGCCGGTGGTCAGCAGACCGACCACCCCGCTGCCGACCGACACGGCCAGTCCGGCGCCAAGCACGGTGCCGGCGCCGATGGGCGCCGCCTCGGCCAGCTCGTACCGGCCGCCGGCCAGGTAGCGCAGGGCCAGCGCCAGGCTCGCCACCAGGCCACCGGCGAAGCCGCCGCCCGGCGCGTTGTGCCCGGAGAAGAGCAGGAACAGGGAGAAGAGCACCACGGTGTGGAAGATCAGCCGGGTGATCACCTCGAACACGATGGAGCGGCGCCGCTCGTGCAGCGTCGACCCGCCTCGCAACCAGACCGTACGGTGGTCGGTGCGGGGCCGGACCGGCTCGGCGCGGCGCGGCCGGGGGCCGGTGCGCGAGCGCTCGAAGATCAGGCTGGCCACCCCGGTCGCCGTCACCACCAGCACCGCGAGTTCCCCCATGGTGTCCCAGGCGCGGATGTCCACGAGGATCACGTTGACCACGTTTCGCCCGTAGCCTTGGGCCACCGCGAGGCCGGGGAAGGCGGTGGAGATCGGCTCGGCGGTGCGGGCGGCGCCGGCCACCACCGCCAGGCCGGCCAGCACCGCCCCGACCCCGACCCCGATCACCCGCCGTACCCAGCGGCTGCGGCGCAGCGGCCGGGCCGAGAACCGTTCCGGCAGCCGGCGCAGCACCAGCACGAACACCGCGATGGTCGCCGTCTCCACCAGGAACTGGGTCAGCGCCAGGTCCGGCGCGCCGTACAGGACGAACATCATCGCGGTGCCGTAGCCGGTCACCCCGACCAGCAGCATCGCGGTCAACCGCCGCCGGGCGCCGACCGCGAGCAGCGCCGCGACGACGATCACCACGCCGACGACCAGTTGCAGCGGGGTGTCCCACGCGGCGATCGGGGCCCGCCAGGGCGCCACGGTCAGCAACGCCCAGCCGGGCACCAGCACCAGGGCCAGCAGGATCACCCCCAGGTACTGCGGCAGGGCACCCCGCTGGGTGGCGCCGGTGACCTCGATCGCCACCCGGTCGAAGCGGTGGGTGAGCCACTCGTAGCCCTGGTTGCCGCTGACCGGCGAGCGGAACCGGGCCAGCGCCGGTGCGAGCGGCCCGCGCACCCGGTGCAGCAGGTACCCGCCGGCGAGCGCCAGCGCGGAGAGCCCGAGCGCGGGGGTGAGGCCGTGCCAGAGCGCCAGCTTCTCGTGCGGGGCGCCGAACAGCTCCGCGTACGGGCGCAGCAGGCCGTCCAGCCCGACGGCGGCGGGGCCGGCGACCAGCCCGCCCACCGCGAGCAGCGCCGGGGGCACCAGCAGCGGCGCCGCCAGGTGGCCGGCGTCGGCGTGCGGGACCCCCGGCCGGACGCCGAACGCCCCCCAGACGAACCGGATGCTGTACGCGACCGTGAGCACGGTGCCGGCGACCAGCCCGGCGAGGACCAGCGGCCGGTCGGTGAGCGCGGCGAAGACCGCCTCCTTGGCGACGAAGCCGAGCAGCGGCGGTACCCCGGCCATCGAGGCGGCGGCCAGCGTGCCGATGCCGGCCAGCAGCGGGGCGTGCCGGCCGACGCCGCTGAGTTTCCGCAGGTCGCGGGTGCCCACGTCGTGGTCGATGATGCCCACCACGAGAAAGAGCGCGGCCTTGAACAGGGCGTGTGCCAGCAGCATCGCCACCCCGGCGAGCGCCGCGTCCGCGGTACCGGCGCCGATCACCACCGCCAGCAGGCCGAGCTGGCTGACCGTCCCGTACGCCAGCAGCAGCTTCAGGTCGTCCTGGCGCAGCGCCGCCCAGCCGCCGGCGAGCATGGTGACCAGCCCGAGGGTGAGCAGCACCGGTCGCCACGGTCCGGCGCCGGCGAGCACCGGCCCGAGCAGCCCGATCAGGTAGACGCCCGCCTTGACCATGGCGGCGGCGTGCAGGTACGCGCTGACCGGGGTGGGCGCCGCCATCGCCACCGGCAGCCAGGCGTTGAACGGCACGATCGCCGACTTGGCCAGCGCGCCGGTGAGGATCAGCAGTACCGCGACGACCAGCGTGGCGCCGCCGGGCAGCGGCGCCCCGGCGATCGCCGACCAGCGGTAGCTGCCGGCGTGCGCGCCGAGGATCAGGAACCCGACCAGCATGGCCAGGCCGCCGAGGGTGGTGACGGTCAACGCCTGGGCGGCCGCCCACCGGCTGGACCGCCGTTCGGTGCTGTGCCCGATCAGCAGGTAGGAGAAGACGGTGGTGAGTTCCCAGAAGACGTAGAGCAGCAGCAGGTCGTCGGAGACCACCAGCCCGAACATCGCGCCGGCGAAGGCGACCAGCACCGCCACGAACCGGGCCAGCCCGACCGCGTCCCGGTCGAAGTACCGGCCACAGTAGATCAGCACCAGCGCGCCCACCCCGCCGACCAGCAGGACCATCAGCCAGGACAGGGTGGTCATCCGCAGCGCCACCGCCAGTTGGAGCTGGCCGACCCACCCGTACGTCTCGACGACCGCGCCCCCGTCGCGGACCGCCGGCGTGCGGGCCACCGCCCAGCCGGCGGCGGCGGCCGGCACCGCGGCGAGGCAGTAGCAGGCGCGCGGCCCCCACCACCGGACCAGCAACGGCGCGACGAGGGCCGCGAGCAGGTGGAGGAGCAGCAGTACGAGCACCCGTCCTCCCCCGTCGAGCCGGCGGCGCGCCGGGTGGGAAAGTCCGGCCAGGAACGATCAGACGTCAGTTCCCGTCCCGATGGGCGGTTTTTCACCAGATTGGCCACCGACCGGTTCCGGGCCGGCCCCGCCGCGAGGGCGCCGACTCCCGCCGGCGACGGACCGACGGCGCTGCGGAACGGTGGCGCTGCGGAACGGTGACGCTGCGGGTCGGCAGCTCGTCAGCGCAGCGCGGGGTCGCCGGTGGAGAGCGCCGTCTCGCGCGCCGGGCGGACCTCGACGGCGAGGTCGGGCCGGTCGAGCTGAATGGCCACCCGGTTCACCACCCGTTGGGCCGCGGCCAGCGAGCGCACCGACAGCAACCGGCCTCGGCTCTCCCGGCGCAGGACGAAGAAGTGCACGGCGGCCCGGACCTGGCCCCGGTCGGCGGCGCTGGCCTGCGCGGTGCAGCCGACCAGCTCCTTGAGGCAGTCGGCGAGCCGCTCGGCCAGCTCGAGCTCCGCCCCCTGCAGGGTGGCCCGGAGCGCGGCGAGGTGGCTGTCGACCTTGCGGATGAGCACGTCGGTGCCGGGCGTGAAGCGAGCCCCCTCGACCGCCATCCGCGTTCCTCCACCCGATGCCCCGTTGCAAGAGAAGTTACTTTACGTTGCGGGCACCAAGCAAGCTGTTAAGTAAGACTTAACACATCAACCATCTTGATCTGGCATGTAAGGTCCCAGAGCCGGACAGGCCACCCGCCCGGACCGGTCGACTGTCGGACCAGCGGGGCAGGATGGGAGCGTGACGGATCAGGCAGGCGCCGCGGACGGCCGCGGTCGGGGCGGCCCGGCGGACGGCTCCGGTCGGGGCGACCCGGCAAACGACCGCCGCGGTCGGGGCGGCCCGGTGGGCGGGGCCGAGCCGGTGACCGCCGACTTCGGCCCGGCGACCCGGGAGTGGTTCGCCGCCGCCTTCGCCGCGCCCACCCCCGCCCAGGTCGGCGCGTGGCAGGCGGTGGCCGCCGGGCGCAACGCGCTGGTGGTCGCGCCGACCGGCTCCGGCAAGACCCTCGCCGCCTTCCTCTGGTCGCTCGACCGGCTGGCCCAGGAGCCGCCGCCGGCCGACGCCCGGCGACGCTGCCGGGTGCTCTACGTCAGCCCGCTCAAGGCGCTCGCGGTCGACGTCGAGCGCAACCTGCGCGCCCCGCTGGCCGGCATCCGCCAGGCCGCCACCCGGCTCGGCATCGCGCCACCCGGGATCACCGTCGGCATGCGCACCGGCGACACCCCGGCCGACGAGCGGCGGGTCTTCGCCCGCACCCCGCCGGACATCCTCATCACCACCCCGGAGTCGCTGTTCCTGCTGCTCACCTCGGCGGCACGGGACTCCCTGCGCGGGGTCGAGACGGTGATCGTGGACGAGGTGCACGCGGTCGCCGGCACGAAGCGCGGCGCCCACCTGGCGCTCTCCCTGGAGCGCCTCGACGCGCTGCTGGAACGGCCCGCCCAGCGGATCGGGCTGTCGGCCACGGTGCGTCCGATCGACGGCTGCGCCCGCTTCCTCGGCGGCGCCCGCCCGGTCGAGGTCGTCCAGCCGCCCAGCAGCAAGACCATCGAGGTCAGCGTCCAGGTGCCGGTGGAGGACATGACCCGCCTGGACGAGCAGGACGAGCCCGCGGACGACCTCGGCGGGCCGGGCCCCCGGCGCGCCTCGATCTGGCCGGCCGTCGAGGAGCGGGTCCTCGCGCTGATCCGGTCGCACCGCTCGACGATCGTCTTCACCAACTCGCGGCGCAGCGCCGAGCGGCTCTGCGCCCGGCTCAACGAGCTGGCCGCCGAGGAGTTGAGCGCGGACGGGCCGGTGGGCGACGGCCCGGCGGGGCCGCTGCGGGCGCCCCGCCCACCCGCCGAGGTGATGGCCCAGTCCGGTGCGGCGGCCGGCGCCGCGCCGGTGATCGCCCGGGCCCACCACGGCAGCGTCTCCCGCGAGGAGCGCAAGCACATCGAGGAGGCGCTCAAGTCCGGTCAGCTGCCGGCCGTGGTGGCCACCTCCAGCCTGGAGCTGGGCATCGACATGGGCGCGGTCGACCTGGTCGTGCAGATCGAGGCGCCGCCCAGCGTAGCCGCCGGGCTGCAGCGGGTCGGCCGGGCCGGGCACCAGGTCGGGGCGGTGTCCCGCGGCGTGGTCTTCCCGAAGCACCGGGGCGACCTGCTCTCCTGCACGGTGGTCGCCGAGCGGATGGGGGCCGGTGCGATCGAGGAGCTGCACTACCCGCGCAACCCGCTCGACGTGCTCGCCCAGCAGATCGTGGCGATGGTGGCGCTCGAGCCGTGGCGGGTCGGCGACCTGGCCGCGGTCGTCCGCCGGGCCGCGCCCTTCGCCGAGCTGCCCGACTCGGCGCTGCACGCGGTGTTGGACATGCTCTCCGGCCGCTACCCGTCCACCGCCTTCGCCGAGCTGCGTCCCCGCCTGGTCTGGGACCGGGCGGCCGACGTGCTCACCGGCCGGCCCGGCGCGCAGCGGCTCGCCGTGACCAGCGGCGGCACCATCCCCGACCGGGGGCTCTTCGGAGTGTTCCTGGCCGGCGCGGAACGCGCCGCGCGGGTCGGCGAGCTGGACGAGGAGATGGTCTACGAGTCGCGGGTCGGCGACGTCTTCCTGCTCGGCTCCTCGTCCTGGCGGATCGAGGAGATCACCCCCGACCGGGTGCTGGTCTCCCCCGCCCCCGGTCAGGCCGCCCGGATGCCGTTCTGGAAGGGCGACCAGCTCGGCCGGCCGGTGGAGCTGGGCCGGGCGATCGGCGCCCGGGTCCGAGGGCTGCTGCGGCAGAGCGACGCCGACGCGCTGACCGCGCTGCGCGCCGGCGGGCTGGACGACTGGGCGGCCGGGAACCTGCTGGCCTACCTGCGGGAGCAGCAGGCCGCCACCCGGTCCCTGCCCGACGACCGTACGGTGGTGGTCGAGCGGTTCCGCGACGAGCTGGGCGACTGGCGTCTCGCCGTGCACTCGGTGCTCGGCGCCCGGGTCAACGGCCCGTGGGCGCTGGCCATCGGCCGTCGGCTCGCCGAGCGGTACGGCGTGGACGCCCAGGTGATGCCCTCCGACGACGGGATCGTGGTCCGGCTGCCGGACACCGCCGACTCCCCGCCCGGCGCGGACGTGGTGGTCTTCGAGCCCGACGAGATCGCCCAGCTGGTCGAGGAGTCCGTCGGGACGTCCGCGCTGTTCGCCAGCCGGTTCCGGGAGTGCGCGGCCCGCTCGCTGCTGCTGCCCCGCCGCGACCCGCGCCGCCGCCAGCCACTCTGGCAGCAGCGCCAGCGCGCCGCCCAGCTGCTCGACGTCGCCCGGGAGTACGCCGACTTCCCGGTCACCCTGGAGGCGGCCCGGGAATGCCTCCAGGACGTCTTCGACCAGCCCGCGCTGGCCGGGTTGATGCGCGACCTGGGCAGCCGCAAGGTGCGCCTGGTCGAGGTGGAGTCCGACCGCCCGTCGCCGTTCGCCCGCTCGCTGCTCTTCGGCTATGTCGGGGCGTTCCTCTACGAGGGGGATGCCCCGCTCGCCGAGCGGCGCGCCGCCGCGCTGGCCCTCGACTCGGCCCTGCTCGGTGAGCTGCTCGGCCGGGTCGACCTGCGCGAGCTGCTGGACCCGGCGGTGCTCGCCGAAACCGAACGGCAGCTGCGCTGGCGCACCGAGCAACGCCGGGCCCGCGACGCCGAGGACGTGGTCGAGCTGCTCCGGGTGGTCGGCGACCTGAGCGAGGCGGAGCTGGCCGAGCGAGGCGTACCGGTCGGGTGGCTGACCGAGCTGGCCGCGGCCCGCCGGGTGCTGCCGGTCCGGATCGCCGGCGAGGACCGCTGGGTGGGCGTGGAGGACGCCGGCCGGCTGCGGGACGCGCTCGGCGCCGCCCTGCCGGTCGGGGTGGCCGAGGCGTACCTGACGCCGGTGGCCGACCCGCTCGGCGACCTGGTCGCCCGGTACGCCCGCACCCACGGCCCGTTCGCCGCGGCCACCTGCGCCGCCCGGTTCGGGCTCGGGATCTTCGTCGTCGAGCAGTCGCTGCGCCGGCTCGCCGCCACCGGCCGGGTGGTCTCCGGCGAGTTCGCCCCGGACAGCGTCGGCACCCAGTGGTGCGACGCCGAGGTGCTGCGGCTGCTGCGCCGCCGCTCGCTGGCCGCCCTACGCCGGGAGATCGAGCCGGTGCCGCCGAAGGCCCTGGCCACGTTCCTGCCGCGCTGGCAGCAGGTCGGCTCGTCCGCCCGGGGCGTCGAGGCGGTCGCCGCCACCGTCGAGCAGTTGCAGGGCCTCGCGGTGCCCGCCTCCGCCCTGGAGCGCCTGGTGCTGCCGGCCCGGGTGGCCGACTACTCCCCCGCCCAGCTCGACGAGCTCTGCGCCGGCGGCGAGGTGGTCTGGGCCGGCTCCGGCGCGATCTCCGGCGGCGACGGCTGGGTCACCCTGGCGTACGCGGACACCGCGCCGCTGCTGCTCCCACCGCCGGACGACGCGGCGGCCCTGACGCCGCTGCACGAGGCGATCCTCGACGCGCTCGCCGACGGGCAGGCGCTCTTCTTCCGGTCGCTGGCCGACCGGGTCGGGTCCACCGACGACACCGCGCTGGCCGCCGCGATCTGGGATCTGGTCTGGGCCGGTCAGCTCACCAACGACACCCTGGCCCCGCTGCGGGCGGCGCTCGGCGGCGGCGGCGCGCACCGGTCCCGGCCGGCCGCCCCGCGCACCCGCTACCGCCGCCCCGGCCGGATGGCGCTGCCCAGCCGGGGCGGCCCGCCGACCGTCGCCGGCCGTTGGTCCCGGTTACCCGAGCGCGATCTCGACCCCACCCGCCGGGCCGCCGCGCTGGCCGACCTGCTGCTCGAACGGCACGGCGTGGTGACCCGGGGCGCGGTCGTGGCCGAGCAGGTGACCGGCGGGTTCGCCGCGGTCTACCCGGTGCTGTCCGCGCTGGAGGAGCGCGGCGCGGCCCGCCGTGGCTACTTCGTGGAGGGCCTGGGGGCGGCCCAGTTCGCGGTGCCCGGGGCGGTGGACCGGCTCCGCGCCCTGGCCGACCCGGGCGGGGGTGTCCGGGGTCGGGGCGGGCCGACGCTGGTGCTGGCGGCCACCGACCCGGCGAACCCGTACGGCGCCGCGCTGCCCTGGCCGGAGCGGGTGGTCGACTCGGGTGACGGCGCCGCGCCGGCCACCGGGCACCGGGCCGGCCGCAAGGCCGGGGCGCTGGTCGTGCTGGTGGAGGGCGAGCTGGCGCTCTACGTCGAGCGGGGCGGGCGGACCCTGCTCTCCTTTACCGACGACGCGGACGCGCTCACCGCCGCCGGCAAGGCGCTCGCCGACGCGGTGCACTCCGGCGCGTTGGGCGCGATGTCCGTGGAACGGGCCGACGGTGAGGCGGTGCGTTCCTCGCCGCTGCGGGACGCGCTCACCGCGGCCGGCTTCCGGGCCACCCCGCGCGGTCTGCGGCTGCGCGGCTGACCGGCCAAGCCCACACCGGCCCACCCGGGCGGGCGACCGTGGCGTGGGATGACCGGCCGGTAGCGGCTCAGCCCAGCTTGGCCAGGACGGCGGCGTAGCGCTGCCGCTCGGCGGTGGGGGTCCGGGTGCCCAGGTAGTTCAGCACCACCGCGCCCGACCGGTGCGCGTCGGTGCCCCACATCTCGGTCTGGTTGGTAGCGGTCGCCTCGTCGGGGAAGACGTACACGGCGACGGCGTCGGTGGCGACCAGCTGGGCGCAGCCGATGCCCAGGCCGTCCGGCCCGCAGTCCCGGGTCCGGTCGCGCACGTTCGGCACGGTCAGGCCGGCCGCCCGGAACGCGTCGACGACGGCGCGCGCGGACGGCGTCCCCGCGGCCTTGGTGGGCATGGCGAACGGCGGGGTGGACGGGCTCTCGGTGGGCCGGCGCTGGGCGGGCGGGACGTCCTTCGTGGACGTCCCCGCCGGCGTCGGCGCCGCGGCCGGCGCGGTCGGCGCGGTCGCCGCGGTCGCGCTGGCGGCCGGGGCCGGGGACCGGCCGTCCGCCCAGGAGCCGCCGTCGGGGTCCGCGTCGTCCTTCCCACAGGCGCTCAGGCTGAGGACGAGCACAGCGGCGGCGGCAGCGGTCGACATCATGCGAAGGCGTTTCGTCACTCCGGCAGTCTGCCCGAGCGGCCGCGCGGGCAGGCACCGGCCGGTCGGGTGATCGCCCGGCTCGCCCCCGAGGTCCGGGTGATCGACGTGACCGTCCGGGTGGCGGTCGACGGCGGCCGCCCGCCGACGTGCTGGCGGCCGGCCCCGGTGAGCTGCTCACCGTCACCGCCGCCGTCGACCGGTGACGGCGCCCGGTGGCCGGGAACAGGGCCGATCGCCGACTGCTTCGCGGCGTCCGGTGTGGAATGCTTCTCGGGTGGGTGAGCTCGAGGTTCCCGTCGCCTGTCCCTGTTGCGCCGCACTGACCGGCGGCGGCACCTGCCCGGTCTGCTTCTGGACCGACGACGGGCAGGCCGAGGCCGACGCCGACGTGGTGCGCGGCGGCCCGAACGGCGACCTCAGCCTCGCCCACGCCCGGCTCAACTTCGCCGTCTACGGCGCCAGCCACCCCCGCTACCAGGACCTGGTCCGCCCGGCCCGCCCCGACGAACGCCCCTGACCGAGGGACAATGGGTCGTGCCCGAAGGCGACACCGTCTGGAACACCGCCCGCGTGCTGCACCGCGCGCTGGCCGGCGCCACGCTGACCGGCTCGGACTTCCGGGTGCCGCAGCTGGCCACGACCGACCTGACCGGCTGGACGGTCCGCGAGTCGGTGAGCCGGGGCAAGCACCTGCTGCTCCGGCTCACCGCCCCGGACGGCGACCGCCGCACCCTCCACTCCCACCTGCGGATGGACGGCGCCTGGCGGGCGTACGCCCCAGGTGAGCGTTGGACGGCCCGGCCGGCGCATCTGATCCGGGTGGTGCTGCGCAGCCCCGGTGCGGTGGCGGTCGGCTACCACCTGCACGAGCTGGCCCTGGTGCCGGCCGCCGAGGAGGAGTCCCTGGTCGGGCACCTCGGGCCGGATCTGCTCGGCCCGGACTGGGACCCGGACGAGGCGGTCCGCCGGCTCGCCGCGCAGCCCGAGGCGACCGTCGCCGACGCGCTGCTGGACCAGCGCAACCTGGCCGGGGTGGGCAACCTCTACAAGTGCGAGGTGCTCTTCCTGCGCGGGGTCTCCCCGTGGACGCCGGTCCGTGACGTGCCGGACCTGCCGGGCACGGTGGCCCTGGCGCAGCGGCTGCTGGCGGCCAATCGGGGGCGGTGGACGCAGAGCACCACCGGATCGCTGCACCACGGGGCGACCAGCTACGTCTACGGCCGGCGGGCGCAGCCCTGCCGGCGGTGCGGCACGGCGATCCGCAAGGCGGAGCTCGGCGAGCGGGTCACCTACTGGTGCCCGGTCTGCCAGCCCGGCCCGCAGCCGGCGAGCTGACCGGCGAGCAGGCGCTGGCCGATGGCGGCATTCGGCCGCGTCGTGAGCGGCGCCGGACTGGACGGCCCGGGCGAACCGCGTGCCTGCGCCGGCCGGTCGGGCGGGCGGTTGGTCGGGCGGCCGGTCAGGCGGCCGGTCAGGCGGTTTGGTCAGGCGGTTGGTCAGGCGGCGGGTCGGGCGGCTGGCCCGGGACGGCTGGCTGCCCCGGGCGGTGGTCGGTCCGCAGCGTACGAACTTGATGTCGTAAACGAATCAACCGGGCTGCGGGATCGAGCGACATTCCGCATCCCGCCCGCGCGGTGATTCGTTCACGTCGTCAAGTTCGTAGGCTATTGAGACCCCCGTCGACCGGCGCGGGCATCCGGTCGCACGCCCCGGTCGGCGGTACTGGCAAGAACCCCACCGCGCGCCAGAGGCGTGGAACTTCCACCAAACGGCAAGATCGCCCGAGATACGGACGAATGGGTACTTCCCCGCTGGCCTGTTCGCACCGCATGCTGCGATGGCACGCTCACCGAACGTCAGCAGCGCGGGCGCCCACCACGTCGGGGTGGTGGCCGTCGCGCCCCGGCACCCGGGGAGAGCCATGGTGCTGTTCCGCAGACTCCGGCCGAACCGGGTGGACCCCGAGGTCCCGGCCCGTGACCAGCCCGCCGTGCCCGGCGCGCGTACCCCCGACGAGACCGCGCCCACGCCGGCCAGCCTCGACCCGGCGGCCGTGCCCCGGCTGTTCGGCCCGGTGCCGAACGTCGCCGGCAGCCCCCTGCCGGTGCTCGACCCGGCCGGGCGGGTGGTGCCCGGCACCGGCCTCCGCAAGTTCGTCGCGCCGCTGCCGGTGCCCGCGCCGCCGCCCGCCGCGCCGCCGCCCGCCGGGCCCGTCACCGACGACGACCGGACCGGGCGGGTGGCGTCGCTGCCGGTCGCGGTGCCCGACAAGATCAGCTGGCCGGGCTGCGACTACTACGAGATCGCGCTCCAGGAGTACGCGCACCGCCTGCACCCCGACCTGCCGGCCACCCGGCTGCGCGGCTATCGCCAGCTCAACCTGGGCACCGACCCGTCCGGGCACAACACCGTCACGCCGCCGGCCCGGCCCAGCCCGACCGGGCCGCTGATCGTCGCCCGGCGCGGCCGGCCGGTCCGGGTCAAGTTCATCAACCGGCTGCCCACCGGCCGGGCCGGGGAACTCTTCCTCCCGGTCGACGCCAGCCTGGACGGGGCGGCGACCGGCCCACTGGACGGGCCCGCCCCGCTGCCGCAGAACCGGGCGGTGCCGCACCTGCACGGGGCGCAGACCGGCTGGATCAGCGCCGGCAACCCCACCCAGTGGGTCACCCCGGCCGGTGAGATCACCCCGTACCCGACCGGGCCGGGCCTGACGGCGGTGCCGGACATGCCGGACCCGGGCGTCGGCGCCACCACCCTCTACTGGCCGAACGAGCAGAGCGGCCGGCTGATGTGGCTGCACGACAACACCCTGGGGCTGTCCCGGCTCACCACCTACTCCGGGCAACTGGCCCTCTACCTGCTCACCGACCCGGCCGAGGAACGCCTCGTCGCCGACGGGGTGCTGCCCGCCGAGCAGGTGCCGCTGGTCATCCAGGACATGACGTTCGTGCCGGACGACGCGCAGCTCGCCGCCCAGGACCCGACCTGGGACCGGGACCGCTGGGGCGCCAAGGGCAGCCTCTGGTGGCCGCACGTCTACCAGCCCCGGCAGAACCCGTGGCGGGCCGGCGGCCGGAACCCGACCGGCCGCTGGGAGTACGGGCCCTGGTCGCACGGCCCAGGACCCGACGCCGGGCCGGTGCCCAACCCGCACCACGACCCGGTGGCCGCCCCGGACGAGCCGCCGCTGGCCCCGGACCTGCCGCACCCGTCGGCGGTCCCCGGGGCGTACGGGGACACCCCGCTGGTGAACGGGGTGGCCTACCCGTACCTGACGGTGCGGCCCGGGGCGTACCGGTTCCGGATCCTCAACGCCTGCGCCGACCGCAGCCTCAACCTCCAGCTCTACCGGGCCGGCTCGGACGCGCCCATGTGGCACCCCGACGGCAGCCTGGCCGATCCGGACGCCGGCGAGGTGCCGATGGTCGAGGCGGTACGCGCCCCGGATCGCCCCGCCGGCTGGCCGACCGACGGCCGGGAGGAGGGCGTGCCCGACCCGGGGGCCGCCGGGCCGGACCTGATCCAGATCGGCAACGAGTGCGGCCTGCTGCCCGCCCCCGTGGTGGTGCCGAGCCGCCCGGTCGGCTACCGGTACGACCGGACCGACCCGACCGTGCTCAACGTGGCCGGCCACGCCCTGCTGCTCGCCCCCGGCGAACGGGCCGACGTGCTGGTCGACTTCTCCCGGGTACCGCCGGGCAGCACGCTGATCCTGTACAACGACTGCCCGGCCCCGCTGCCCGCCGCGGACCCGCGCCACGACCACCACACCGGCGCCCCCGACCGCAGCCCGGTCGGCGGCTCGCCGGGCACCCGTCCCGGGTACGGCCCGAACACCCGGACCCTGCTCCAGTTCCGGGTGGCCGGCCCGCCCGCCGAGCCGTACGACCTGGCCCGCCTCGCCGAGCGCCTGCCCGGGGCGTACGCGGAAAGCCAGCGGCCGCCGATCGTGCCGCAGCCGGCGTACGACCGGGCGTTCGGCGGCCGGACGGCGCGGGAGACGGTGGTGTCGGCGCACGCCACCACGGTCAGCTTCACCCCGGCCGGGGCGCCCGGCCCGGTCACCCTGCCGCTGGCGGTGAAGGCGGTGGAGCAGGTCTTCGAACCCCGGCACGGCCGGCTGGTGGGGCGGCTCGGGGTGGGCCACCCGTACGCCGGTCCGCTGACCCCGGCCACCCTGCCGCTCGGCCCCACCGATCCGGCGACCGAGGTGCTGGTGGCGGCCGACCCGGCGGCCGGTCCGGGCACCCCCGGCGACGGCACTCAGCTCTGGCGGATCAGCGGCAACAGCCGGCAGACCGAGGCGGTGCATCTGGCCGGCTGCGACGTACAGGTGATCAACCGGGTCGGCTGGGACGGCGCCACCCGGGCGCCCGAGCCGGCGGAGCTGGGCTGGAAGGAAACGCTGCGGGTCAACCCGCGGGAGGACGTGGTGGTGGCGCTGCGCCCCGTCGTGCCCGCCCTGCCGTTCAAGATCGGCGACAGCGTTCGGCTGCTCGACCCGACCCGCCCGGCCGGCGCGCGGACCGGCACCACCCCGATCAGCCCGGTCGACGGCCGCCCGGCGGCGGTCACCAACCAACTGGTCAACCTGGGCTGGGAGTACCGCTGGCAGAGCCAGTCCGGCAGCCACCGGGACCAGGGGATGAGCCGCCCGCTGGTGCTGCGGGTGTCGCCGAAGGCACCGACCGGGCTCACCGCCACCCCGGCCGCCGGCTCGGCCACCGCCCTGCCGGCGATCGTGCTGGCCTGGACGGGTAACGGGGCCCGGCCGGCCGCCACCAGCCACCAGCTCCAGCGGGCCACCGACGCCGGCTTCACCGCCGGGGTCACCCTGATCACCGTGGCCGGCACCGCGACCCGGTACACCGACGCCACCGTCACCCCCGGCGTCACCTACCACTACCGGATCCGGGCCGAGAACGCGGCGAGCTGCTCGGCCTGGTCGAACAGCGTGCCCGCCTCGGTGGGGCTGGCCGCACCGGCCGGGCTGACCGCCGCGATCCCGGCGGCCGCGCCGCTGCGGGTCGGGCTGCGCTGGACCAACCGCTCCTTCGCCACCGGGATCGACGTGCAGCGGGCCACCAACCCGACCTTCACCAGCGGGCCGGGCACCACCGCCATCCCGGTCGGCGACAACCACCTCGACCCGGCGGTGGCGCCGGACACCCGGTACTACTACCGGGTCCGGACCACGTACCTCGGCGCCGCCTCACCCTGGTCGACGGTCGCCACGGTCGCCACCCCGCCCGCCCCCGGCACCCCCACCGCCGTGGCGGCCACCGCCGGCGCCCCCGGCCCGGACACCGCGACCGTCACGCTGAGCTGGGCGGCCAGCACCCCGTCCGGGCCCGGCGCGGGGTTCATCGTGCAACGGGCCGCCGATCCGGCGTTCACCCGGGAGCTGGTCACCTTCACCGTGACCGGGCGCGGCTTCACCAACACCGGGCTGGCCCGCGGGGTGACCTACCACTACCGGATCCGCTCGTACAACGTGGTGGGCAGCTCGCCGTTCACCGGCCCAGTGCCGGTGACCACGCCGACCTGACCACCGTCAGTGACCGGTGGCGCGCAGCGGGCCGGCCGAGCCCCAGTGGTCGGTGGCGGGGGCCGCGGCCAGCGGGTCCGTCGCGGCCCACGGGTCGGCCGCCGGGGCGCGCGGCGGATCGCCGGCCACGGGCGGCCAGGAGGCGGCGGCCGGGGCGCGCGCCGGGCCACCGGCCGGGGCGCGCAGCGGGTCGTCGGCACCGCGCAGCTCGGCCAGCGCGGCGGTCACCCCGTGCAGCAGGTCGGTCGCCTCGACCAGCCGGGCCGCGGACGGCTGCTCGCCGGTCGGGCGGGCGTCCTCGGCGACGTAGCCGGCTGCCGCGACGACCAGCCCCTCGTACGCGGTCACCCCGCTGTCCAGCTGCCCGGCCAGCTCCCGGTGCGCCTCGGCCAGTGCCGGCCGGGCCTCCGCCGGGGCGAGCCGCAGCGCGCGTTCCACCCCGGCCACCCGGAACGCCAGGTCCCGCAGCGACCGGTCGGCGGCGGTCGCCTCGCGTACCGCCGGCTCGGCCAGGCCGGTCAGCCGGCCGGCCATCCCGGCCAGGGTCAGCGCGGCCCGGTCCAGCCGGGCGAAGGGTTCCGCCGCGCCGGTGCCGCGCAGCGCCATCCGGGACCGGACCCGGCGCACCTCGGCCAGCACCCCGGGGCCCACCGGCAGGCGTTCCACCGCGGCCACCAGCCGGGCCCGGTTGCGGGCCGCGGCCTCGGCCGGGTCCAGCGCGGGCGGGGCCGGCTGGGCGGCGAGCGCACGCAGGTCGGCCCAGCGCCACGCGGCCAGCGCCAGCGCACCGCCCGCCGCACCCGCCCAGGCCGCGTCCCCCAGCCCGATCCCCGCGTACGGGGTGAGCACGGCGGCGGCCCCACCGAGCCCGCCGGCCAGCACGCTCCACCGTCGTGCCGAGCGGCGCAGCCGCCGCAGTCGGCGGAAGTGTCTCGCCCGCTCGTCCGCCATGCCTACCTCCTCGACCGGCCCGTTCAGCCGGCGGCTGTGGTGTCCCCCGTGTTGCGCTCGCGCGACACGCTGGCCCGCAGTTCGTCCAGCCGGGCGGCGGCGGCCGGGTCGGCGGCCGGCGCCGCGGACTCGGTGCGCTGCTGCTCCATGGCGGGCCGCTCCTGCCGGCCGGCGAGCTGCTCACCGGCCATGCTGGCCCGGATCTGCTCCAGCCGGGACGTGCCGGCGGTGTCCAGGCTCGCCTTCTGGATCTCCAGCATCCGGCCCTCGACGGAGTTGCCGGCCAGCTCGGCGCGGCCCATCGCGTTGGCGTACCGGCGCTCGATGCGGTCCCGCACCTCGTCCAGGGACGGGGTGTTGGCGGGCGCGGTCAGCGCCGACATCGACTCCAGCGAGGAGGCCACGCTCTCCTGCATCTTGGCCTGCTCCAGCTGGCTGAGCAGCTTGGTGCGCTCGGCGAGCTTCTGCTGGAGGATCATCGAGTTGTTCTCCACCGCGCGGCGGGCCTGCGCGGCCGCGCCGAGCGCCTGGTCGTGCAGGGTCTTCAGGTCCTCGGTGGCCTGCTCGGCGGAGACCAGCTGGGTGGCCAGGGTCTGCGCGGACTGCTCGTACCGCCCGGCCTCGGCCTCGTCGCCCTTGGCGCGGTTCTGGTCGGCCAGCACCAGCGCCTGCCGGGCCATCGACTGGAGCCGCTCGACCTCGGACATCTGCCGGGACAGCTTCATCTCGAGCTGACGCTGGTTGCCGATCACCGCCGCGGCCTGCTGGACGAGCGCCTGGTGCTGGCGCTGCGCCTCCTCGACGGCCTGCTGGATCTGCACCTTCGGATCGGCGTGCTCGTCGATCCGGGCACCGAAGAGCGCCATCAGGTACTTCCAACCCTTGACGAACGGGTTCGCCATCTCCGCGGTATCCCCTCAGTAGCGTCGCTCGGCCTCGCCGGCCGGCCCGTCGAACCGGTCACGCGCGATGCGTCCATCGTCCCAGGCCGGCGCCAGGGCGGCATCCGTACCCGGGGAGCGGAGACGTCGCAGCGGCTGCGATCAACCGTACGCGGTCGAAACCACCGCGGCCACGACGCGCGGGCGGATCAGGCGGCGCAGACCACGTCGCGGTCGGCCGGGCGCACCCGGCTGCTGCGGAGGGTGGCCTTGAGCGGCGAGTCCTGCCGGACCGAGACTGCGACCTTGCCGTCCGAGCTGACCTGGCGTACGCCCCGGTTGGTGGTCCTGGCCACGACCGGCGCGGTCTCGACCGGCTCGTCCTGCACGGGCACCAGCACCCCCGGCATCTGCTCGGCGAGCGCGACCGTGTCGCTGACCTCGCGCAGCAGCTCGGACAGGCGGGCGCCCAGAGCGTCGCAGATGGCGGCCAGCAGCTCGCTGGAGGGCTCCTTGTGGCCACGCTCGATCTCGGAGAGGTAGCCCAGGCTGACGTTGGCGGCGGAGGAGACCTCGCGCAGGGTGCGGTGCTGCCCCTGCCGGCGGGCCCGCAGCGCGTCCCCGATCACACGGCGTAGCAGGACCATCGCACCTCCCCCTGACGGGTCTCGCCGCGCCGCAGCCGGGCCGGACGCGGCGGACCGCTCCGGCGCCGAACTGATCGGCGGAGCCTTCCCGCAACCGTACCCGGTGCCGGCCCCGCCGACATCCCACCCCGCCCCTCCGGTTTGCCGGGCGCCCGCATCCGCCGCCCCTACCGGCGGGCCGCGCCGGCCGACGCGGCCCGCCCCTCGGCGGTGCCCGCCGCCGGGCCCTCCCCGGCGCGGTCGGGCCCGTGGATCTGCTCGCCGAGCAGCCGCAGCGCCTCGATCACCGCCGCGGAGCGGATGTGATCCCGGCCGCCGTCCAGGTCCAGCCGGCGTACGGTGCTGCCATCGGGCCCGGCCGTGGCCACGTAGACCAGCCCGACCGGCTTGCCGTCCTGCGGCTCCGGCCCGGCCACCCCGGTGGTGGCGAGCCCCCAGTCGGCTCCGCACCGGCGGCGCCCGCCCTCGGCGAGCGCCACGGCGACATCCGGGTCCACCGGCCCGCGCTCGGCGAGCAGGTCGTCCGGCACGCCGGCCAGCTCCGCCTTCAGCTCGGTCGCGTAGGTGACCAGGCCGCCCCGGTAGACGCCGCTCACCCCGGCGATCTCCACGATCGCGGCGGCGAGCAGGCCGCCGGTGAGCGACTCGACCGTGGCCAGCGTCTCGTGCCGCTCCACCAGGCTGTGCACCACGCCGGCCGCTGGGCTGCCGGCGGGTCGTCGGTGGTTCGCGTCCGTACCCATGACCGATTCCCGTCCCTTCCCCGCTGCCGCTGCCCTACTCATCTTGGCAGCCGGCGCGGCCCCGGATCAGGCGACCGGCCGGCGCAGGCGGAGCGCCTGGACGATGTAGTCGAAACCGGTGGCCACGGTGACCAGCACCGCGGCCCCCATGATCCACGGCCCGACCGGGACCAGGGCGGCCGGCATCGGCCACAGGTACCAGACGATCGCGAGGACCTGGAGCGCCGTCTTGATCTTGCCGCCGCGGCTGGCGGCGATCACGCCGTGCCGGATCACCCAGAACCGCAGCGCGGTGATGCCCAGTTCGCGGGCCAGGATCACCACGGTCACCCACCAGGGCAGGACGTCGTGCAGCGAGAGCAGCACCAGCGCGGCGCCGGTGAGCGCCTTGTCGGCGATCGGGTCGGCCACCTTGCCGACCGAGGTGACCAGGCCGAACCGGCGGGCGATCCAGCCGTCCACCAGGTCGGTGAACGAGGCCACGACGAAGACCAGGCAGGCCGTGATCCGCCAGCCCGGGTGACTCATCGTGGAGACGGCCACCAGCGCCACGAAGACCGGCACCAGCACCAGCCGCAGCAGGGTGAGCCCGTTGGCCGCGTTGAACACCGGCACCGGGGACACGGCGGAGTCCGTCGCCCCGGTCATCGGCGCACCCTCGCCCGGCCGCCGTGGCGAATCCGGCACCGCACCACCTGGCTCCCCCGCTCTGTCCGGGCCCGCCGTCACCGCGTCGCGCCGGGCGCCGCCGAGATCATCTCATCCGGCACCGCCACCAGGTCGACGCCCTCGGTGGCGGTGACCGTCGCGCGGACCAGGTCACCCGGGCGCAGCGCGGCCAGGTCGACCCCGCCGCCCACCGGGGCGACCAGCGTGGTCGAGCCGTCCACCTCCGGCGCCTGGTGCGCCGCCCGGCCCTCCACCACGCCGTCGGCGACCGAGTCGACCAGCACCTCGACCGTCGCGCCGAGTCGCTCCTCGGCCCGCTGCGAGCAGAGTTCGTCGGCGAGCGCGGCGAGCCGGTCGTACCGGCGTTTCACGGTGGCGGCGGAGACCTTGCCGGGCAACCCGGCGGCCTCCGTGCCGTCCTCGTCGCTGTAGTCGAACACGCCGATCGCGTCCAGCCGCGCCTCGGTCAGGAACCGGACCAGCTCGGCCACGTCCTGCTTCGTCTCGCCCGGAAAGCCGACGATGAAGTTGCTCCGGGCCCCGGCCGCCGGGGCCAGCGCCCGGGCCGAGGCGAGCAGCTCCAGGAACCGGTCGGTCGAGCCGAACCGGCGCATCCGGCGCAGCACCGGCTCGCTGGAGTGCTGGAACGACAGGTCGAAGTACGGCGCCACGCCGGGCGTGGTGGCGATCACCTCGACCAGGCCGGGCCGGGTCTCGGCGGGCTGAAGGTAGCTGGCCCGCACCCGCACGATCCCGTCGATCGCGGCGAGCTGCGGCAACAGCTTCTCCAGCGCCCGCGGGTCGCCCAGGTCCTTGCCGTACGACGTCGAGTTCTCGCTGACCAGCACCAGCTCGCGGACGCCGGTCTTGGCCAGCCACTCCGCCTCGGCCAGCAGCTCGTCCGGGGTACGCGAGACGAACGCCCCGCGGAACGCCGGGATGGCGCAGAACGCGCAGCGCCGGTCACAGCCGCTGGCCAGCTTCAGCGAGGCCACCGGCCCGGTGTCCAGCCGGCGCCGCAGCACCTGCCGCAGGTGCGCCGGGGTGTGCTCGTCGGCCTGCGGGGCGACCCGGGTGGGGGTGCCGTGCCCGGGCAGCGACACGGCGGCGTCCCGCCGCTTGACCGGGGTCAGCGGCAGCAGCTCACGCCGGTCGCGCGGGGTGTGCGCGTCGATCGCCTCGCCGGCCACCACGGCGTCCAGCCGGGCCGCGATGTCCGGGTAGTCGTCGAAGCTCAGCACCGCCTGCGCCTCGGGGAGGCTGTCGGCGAGTTCCCGGCCGTACCGCTCGGCCATGCAGCCGGCGGCGACCACCTTGGCGCCGGTGTCGGCCGCGGCCAGCAGCGTCTGGATCGAGTCCTGCTTGGCCTTTTCCACGAAGCCGCAGGTGTTCACGACCACCACGTCGGCGCCCTCGCCGTCGGTGGTGACCTGCCAGCCGTCGGCGTGCAACCGGGCGGCGAGCTCCTCCGAGTCGACCTCGTTACGGGCGCAGCCCAGGGTCAGCAGGGCGACGCGGCGGCCGTCGGGGGTGGCAGGGGAGGTGGCAGACACCATCCGAGCGTACCGGCCCGCCCCGCGCACCCCGCGAGGCCCGGGTGCAAGGCGCGGCCCCCGCTCAACGCTTTCGGTAGCGGCGGGGCCCCCGCTTGACACTTTGGGCGCGGGCGGCGCGGCGGCGGGTCAGCGCGCCGGGGCGGTGCGGCGGGCCAGCCGGTCGAGCAGGAAGACCTCCGTGCCGGCCAGGCCGGTGGAGCAGAAGAGGGAGATCTGGTCCGCGCCGGTCCGGCCCGGCACCGCCCCCGCCAGCACCGCGCCCAGGTCGCGCAACCGCCCGGCGTACGGCTCGACGGCGGCCAGCATCGGCGGGGCGTACCCGGCCGCCTGCGCGGGCGAGTCGGTGACCAGCAGGTCGGCGGCGTCCAGCAGGTCGGGGCCGAACTCGTGCCGGTCGATCTGCTTGAAGCCGACGGCGTTGACGTGGGTGCCCGGGGCGAGGTCGGCGGCCGCCAGCACCGGGGTGACGCTGGTGGTGGCGAGCACCACCACGTCCCGGTCCCGGACCGCCTCGGCGGCCGAGCCCACCGCGTGGGCCGGCACCCCCAACTCCGACCGGACCCGGGCGGCGAACGCCTCCCGGCGCGCCGCCGAGCGGCTGTGCACGGTCACCTCGCGCAGCGGGCGGACCGCGGCGGCGGCCCAGACCTGGGTCCACGCCTGCCGGCCGGAGCCGACCACGCCGAGGGTCGCCGCGTCCGGGCGGGCCAGCGCGTCCACCGCCACCCCGCCCAGTCCCCCGGTACGCCGGGAGCCCAGTTCCTCGCCCACCGCGATGGCCCGTACCGCCCCGCTGCGGGCGTCGTGCAGCACGACCAGCTGCTCGCCGTACGGGTGCCCGAACGTGTCGTACGAGCGGAAGCCGTACCACTCGCCGGCGAGGTGACCGGCGGTGAGCACCATCCGGCCCCCGCCCAGCGGGGCGGAGGCGCGGGGCGGGGCGATCAGCCGGCCCTCGTACGCGGCGAGCAGGGCGTCGCGCATGGCGGCCACGGCGAGCGGGGCGTCGACCGCGACGGTGACGTCCTCATCGGAGAGGAACAGGGTCATGCCGACCATGGTGCAACCTGAAGTTCGCGTTAACTCCACCCGTGGTGGGCTTCGTCACCGCCCCGAGGCGCGCGGCGGTGCTAGCGTCGAGTCGGCGGCTGTGGCCGCCCCGGACGAGTGGTGGCGTACCCGGTCAGGCCAAGACGCCCCGGTGTGACCACCCGTCCCGGCCCCGGTGGCCGGGCCCGTCCTGTCAGGGGTGAGCCGTCATGGCCTGGATCGTGCTGGTGCTCTCCGGACTGCTGGAGACCGTGTGGGCGATCGCCCTGGCCCGCAGCGCCGGCTTCAGCCGCCCGGTCCCCTCCGCCGTCTTCGGCGTCTCGTTGGTGGCCAGCATGGCCGGCCTGGCGTACGCGCTGCGGGACATCCCGGTCGGCACCGGCTACGTGGTCTGGGTCGGCATCGGCGCGGTGGGCACCGCGCTGGTCGGCATGCTGGCCCTGGGCGAGCCGGCCAGCCTGCCGCGGATCGCCTGCCTGGCGCTGGTGGTGGCCGGGGTGGTCGGGCTCAAGCTGTTCCACTGAGTCCGGTCCGGGCCCCGGTGGGGTGTATCGGAACGGATGCGTAGCGCGAGGCCGCAGTGGGTAGTGATCGCCCCGACCCACCATCACAAGGCTCTCGATTCACGGAGGACGTCATGGCCGACATGCACACCACCGCCCGCCCGCGCAGCAACGCCGCCCGGATCTGCACCATCGTGGGCTTCGTCTTCGCGGCGCTCGCGATCTTCGTGTCCCCGCTCATCTTCGGCGTGCTCGGCGTGATCCTGGGCGTTGTCGGCGCCGTCCTCGGCGACAAGCCGCTGGGCTGGTACGCCGCCGCCGCGAGCGTGGTCGGCGCGGTGATCGGCATCGCCCTGGCCGCCGCGATCCTGAACAACTGAGCGGCACCGAACTCCGCGAGGGCCCGCCGGGAACCCGGCGGGCCCTCGCGCTGGTCGTCACTCGCCGGCGCCGCGCAGGCCGGCCAGGACCTCCGCCAACTCGTCCGGCTTGACCAGCACGTCGCGGGCCTTGGAGCCCTCGGACGGACCGACCACGCCCCGGGTCTCCATCAGGTCCATCAGCCGGCCCGCCTTGGCGAAGCCGACCCGCAGCTTGCGCTGGAGCATCGAGGTCGAGCCGAACTGGGAGGTGACCACCAGCTCGACGGCCTGCACGAGCAGGTCGAGGTCGTCGCCGATGTCCTCGTCGATCTTCTTCTTGCTGTCCTGCGCCACGGTCAGCACGTCCGAGCGGAACTCCGGCTCGCGCTGGTCCTTGCAGAACTTCACCACATCGGCGATCTCGCGCTCGGTCACCCAGGCGCCCTGGATCCGGATCGGCTTCGACGCGCCCATCGGTAGGAAGAGCCCGTCACCGCGGCCGAGCAGCTTCTCCGCGCCGGGCTGGTCGAGGATGACCCGGGAGTCCGCCAGCGATGAGGTGGCGAACGCCAGCCGGGACGGCACGTTCGCCTTGATCAGGCCGGTCACCACGTCGACCGAGGGACGCTGGGTGGCCAGCACCAGGTGGATGCCGGCGGCCCGGGCCAGCTGGGTGATCCGGACGATGGAGTCCTCCACGTCGCGCGGCGCGACCATCATCAGGTCGGCCAGCTCGTCCACGATCACCAGCAGGTACGGGTACGGGCGCAGCTCCCGCTCGCTGCCCGGCGGGGCCTTGATCTCGCCGTTGCGCACCTTGCGGTTGAAGTCGTCGATGTGCCGGACCCCGTTGGCGGCGAGGTCGTCGTAGCGCATGTCCATCTCGCGGACGACCCACTCCAACGAGTCGGCCGCCTTCTTGGCGTTGGTCACGATCGGCGTGACCAGGTGCGGGATGCCCTCGTAGCCGGTCATCTCGACCCGCTTCGGGTCGATCAGCAGCAGCCGCACCTCGTCCGGCGTGGCCCGGGTCAAAATGGACACAAGCAATGAATTCAGGCAACTAGATTTGCCGGCGCCGGTGGCCCCCGCGATGAGAATGTGCGGCATCTTCGCGAGGTTGGCCACCACGAAGCCGCCCTCGATGTCCTTGCCGAGCGCCGCCACCATCGGGTGGTGATCGCTGGTGGCGGCCCGCGAACGCAGTACGTCGCCCAGGGAGACGTTCTCCGGGTCGGTGTTCGGGATTTCCACGCCCACCGCGCTCTTGCCCGGGATGGGGCTGAGGATCCGTACGTCCGGCGACTTCACCGCGTACGCGATGTTGCGGGAGAGCTGGGTGATCCGCTCGACCTTGACGCCCGGGCCCAGCTCGACCTCGTAGCGGGTGACCGTGGGACCGCGGGTGAAGCCGGTGACCGCGGCATCCACGTCGAACTGGTCGAACACGCCGGTCAGCGCGGCGATCACCTGGTCGTTGGCCTTGCTGCGGGTCTTCGGCGCGGCGCCACTGCCGAGGATGTTCGCCGGCGGCAGCGTGTAGTCACCGGCGAGGCCGGTGAGCGCGAGCTGCTCGGCCCGGGTGGGCAGCGGCGAGTGCTCCGGCGGCTCCGCTGGCTTGCGGCTGGCCGGGACCCGCTTGCGGGGCAGCGGCATGGTGTCCTGGAGGTCGATCTCGTCGGCGGGGACGCCGTCGGCGTCGTCCAGGTCGACCGGGGGCGGCAGCCGCTTGGCCGGGCGGCGGCGGGCCGGCTTCTCGGCCGGCTCGGCCGGCTCGGCGCCGTCCGTCCCGTCCGGGGCGACAAGCGTGCCGGCCAGCATGCCGAGCCGCTCGGGGATCTTGTTGATCGGGGTGGCGGTGACCACCAGCAGGCCGAAGAGCAGCAGCAGGATCAGCAGCGGCATCGCGACCCAGGCGGTGATCGCCCCCGCCAGCAGGTCACCGACGCCGGCGCCGATCAGGCCGCCCGCGTAGTCCCGCTGCACCTGGTCCACCGGGTGCTGCCCGATGTGCAGCATCGCGGCGGTGGCGACCAGCATGGAGCCCCAGCCGACCAGGCCGCGACCGCGGTGCTCCGGGTCGGCGTCGGCGCGCATCAGCCGCCAGGCGCCGATCATCAGCAGCACCGGGACCACCACGGCGATGGCGCCCAGAAAGAGCCGTACCGTGTCGGCCAGCCGGGCGCCGAGCGGGCCCGCGCCGGAGAACCAGATCGCCACCGCGCTGAGGATGGCGAGGCCGAACAGGAGCAGCCCGGCACCGTCGCGGCGGTGCTCCGGGTCCAGGTCCCGGGCGGACGCGGCCTGCCGGCCGGCGGCCCGCACCGCCCAGCCCACGCCGTGGGCCAGCCCCATCCACAGTGCGCCGACCGCGCGTCCGACGTAGACGGCCGGCCCCGGCCGGGCCGCCGGCCGCCGCCGGGCGTTGGCCCGGGTGGCCTTCTTCGCGGGGGTGCGGGCACGGCTGTTCGTGTTGCGCGACGACGCGCCGCGCCGCCGGCTCGCCTGAGAGGTACGGCCCGCCATAGAGTCACCGTAGCGGCGGCACCCGGTGGATCGCCGCTATCCGGGTCGTGTCCGCGTGTCGCAGCACGGTTTGCGCCGTCCGTTGTGTTATTCGCCTCAGAAGGGGTGCCCGATGGCCTCTCCGGAGATCGACGGCCCCCTGGGCGGGCCGGTCCGGGCGTTGCGTCCGCTGACCCGGCAGCTGCTCGCCGCCGTGCTCGAAGCCCGGGGATACGTCGTGTCGGCCGACGCCGACGGTGACCTGGTCGGCCGCTGGGACGACAGCCTGATCTGGTTCCTGCGCCTCGGCGACGCCGGTGAGCTGCTCCAGGTCCGCACCGTGGCCGCCGCGGCCTTCCCGATCGAACGGGTCCCCGACCTGTACGCGTTCTGCAACGCCTGGAACCACGACCGGCTCTGGCCCAAGGCGTACGTGCACGTCGGCGACGACGGCCGGGCGGTGGTCTGCGGTGAGACCGTCACCGACCTGGAGGCCGGTGTGACGCCGCACCAGCTCGGCCAGTTGCTGGACCGGGGCATCAGCACCGGCTGCCAGCTGGCGGCGGCGGTCGACGCGCTGCCGGGCGGGACCCGCCCGTGATCCCGCCCCGGGACCGGGGACTCGTCGCGGCGCTGGCCGACGCCCGCGACCAGCCGGACGGGCCGGGCCGGCAGGCCGCGCTGGACCGCCTCGCCACCCGGGCCGACGCGCAGGGCGACCCCCGTACCGCCCTGGCGGCCCGGTTCGCGCTGATCGAGACCCATCTGCACCACGGCGAGTGGTGGCGGCTGCCCGACCTGGTGCGCCGCTGCCTGGCGGCCGTCGACGGAGCGCCCGGGCTGCTCGGCGGCGGGCCCGGCGACGGCGACCCGCTGCGCCGCTACCAGCGGTCCGCGATCGAGGGCACGTTCGGCACCCCGCGCGCCGACCTGGACGCGGCCCGGTCCCTGCTGGACGACCTGGCCCGGCGCTCCGAACCGGATTCCGCGCTGGTCGCCGAGCTGCGCTGCCGGCTCGCCGACCACCTCGGCGACGAGCCGACCGCCCGCCGGGAGTACGCCCGGTGGCGGCGGCACCGCTCGGGCGCCGCGCGGCTGCCCGCGGGGCCGGACCGGCCGGCCACCGACCCGGCCGCGGGCTGCCCGGCCTGCGCCCTGGTCCGCCAGGCGCAACTGGTGGCCGGCTGGGGTGATCCGGCCGGGGCGCTGGACACGCTGCGGCCGGTGCTCGACGGCGAGGTGCACTGCGTCGACCAGCCCGAGCAGGCCCTGACGGTGGGGCTGCTGCCGTGGCTGCGCGCCGGCGAGGCGCAGCGGGCGGCGCGGGCCCACGTGCGGGCGTACCGGCGGCACCGGCGGGAGCGGGGCGGGCTGCCGCACCTCGCCGCCCACCTACGGTTCTGCGCGCTCGGCGGGCACCTGGAGCGGGGGCTGGACATCCTCGCCGAGCAGCTTCCCCGGCTGCCCGGCAGCCCCGACGACCTGGTGGCGATGGAGTTCGCCGCGGCGGGCGCGCTGCTGTGCGGGCTGGCGGTCGAGGCGGGCCTGGACGGCCGGCGGCTGCCCGGGGCCGGCGGGCGGCCGGGCGTCGAGGTGGACGTGGCCACGCTCGGCGCCCAGCTGGCCGCCCGGGCCGCCCGGCTGGCCGGCAGCTTCGACGCCCGTAACGGCACCGGCCACCAGTCCGGGCGGATCGCCGCCTGGCTGGCCGAACGGCCGCTCGCCGCCCCGGTGCCGCTGCCCGCCGAGGACCCGGCCGGGGACCTGCACCCGGACGACGAGCCGGACGAGCCGGACGAGCCGGACGGGACCGGGGTGGCGCCGCTGAGCCTGGGGATGATCGGCGCCGCGCTGGACCGCCGGGGTGACGACTGGACCTCCGACGGCGCCACCGTGACCGGGCGGTGGGGGGCGGCGACGATCCGGTTCCGGCCGGCCGGTCCGGGCGGGGAGGTCCTGCACGCCCGGGTGGTCGCCGACCGGCGGCTGGCGGCGGACCGGCGGGCCGAGGCGTACGCGTTCTGCAACGCCTGGAACCACGACCGGCTGCTGCCCAAGGCGTACGTGCACGAGCACGACGGCGAGCTGGTGCTGGCCGGTGACGTCACCGTCGACCTGGCGTACGGGGTGGCCCCGGCGCAACTGGTCGTGCTGCTCACCGCCACCGTGACCACCGGGACGGGGTACGCGGAGGCGGTCGCCGCGCTGCCCTGAGCGGGAGCTGTCAGCCTGCCGACAGCGGGTGTCCTGCAACCCACCGGCGTGGCCAGGAGTGTTCTTTTCGTTCACGCACACACGACCCAACCCGCGGGGAGCCCTCATGTTCCGCTCAATACTGACCGGAGCCGTCGCCGTCGCGGCGCTCGCCTGCGCCACCCCCGCGCTGGCCGCGCCCGCCCCGGCCAGCGCGGAACCCACCCCGGCCGCCACCACGTCGGCGAGTCCCGTCGCCGCGGCGACGGCGACCGCCATCCCGGCCGACGCCCCGATCCAGGCCCTGCCGGACCTGGTCTTCCTCAGCGGCGATCCGTGGAGCCCGACGGACGATCTCGGCGTGACCGTCCGCAACACCGGCTCGACGCCGGCCCGCGGCTGGTTCCTGGTGCAGGTGCCGACGACGCTGGCCATCGGCACGGGCGACGCCGACTGTCGGGCGTTGCCCGGCGAAGGCGATCATCGGGCGCTGTGCGGCGGGAAGGTGCTGACGGCCGGCGGCTCGCGGACGTACCACCTGAAGCTCCGGTCGACGGCCCGGACGCCGATCTTCGATCGATCCGACTGGGGCGCGGTGACCGGACGCACCGACTCCGGGGTGTCCGGGCTGAAGCGGGAGTTCCGGATCAACTGGCCGTCCCGGACGGCGCTGCGGCTGACCGGCACGGTCGGCCCGCAGGCCGGCGCCACGGTGACCGTCACCGTGCGGGTCACCAACCTCGGTGACTTCGCGGTCAGCGCCTACTCGCTGCTGCTGCGGACCGACTCGAACCTGCTCACGCCGTCCTGTCGTCGACCCAGCCGGGAGGGCGACAGCTGCGAGATCTACCGCGAGGCCAAGCTGGCGGCCGGCGCCACGGACACCGTCCGGCTGCGCTTCAGGCCCACCTCCGGCATGGGTACGCTGCGCCTCCAGCTCGCCCCCGCGCAGCGCTACACCAACCGGGACACCACCCTGACCCTGACCCTGCCGGTCGCCGGCGGCCCTTCCGCCGGCCCCTCGGCCAGCCCTTCCGCCGGCCCCTCGGCCAGCCCTTCCGCGAGCCCGAGCCCTCGCCTCACCACGGCTCCCGGCCAGGCGGCCGGCGGCGGCACCGGGGACGAGCTGGCCAGAACCGGCGCGAACGTCACCACGTACGCCCTGATCGGCGGCGGCCTGGTGGCGCTGGGCGGCGCGCTGCTGCTGCTGCTGCGTCGCCGCCTCGCGGCCTGACCGCCACCGCTGCCCCGCGCCGAGCGGACCCGGCGCGGCCCCCGGCCACCGGGCGGTGGTGGTCGCCGGGCCGCGATCCGCAGCCGGGTTCCGGCTGGACCTGCACCCGGCCGGCGGCGATCCGGTCGGAGCGGCTCACCTGGCCGATGCACTCGGTAGCGTCGTCGGCGGCCGGCGGGGTGCTGGCCGGTGGGGCGGTGGCGTCGCCGCCGGCCGGCGGGTCGGCGGACGGGGCCGGGCCGTTCGCGGTCACCAGGGCACGTCGGCCGGACCGGAGTACGGGGCCGGACGCCGATCGGTTGAGGAGTGCCCGGGCGATTTCGGCGGTGCGTGTCGGGGCGTACCCGGAGGCGACGACGCCGGCCCACCGCGGACGGTGGACCGGCGTGCGCGGCGGAGGCTCAGACCTCGACGACCGTCGGGACGATCATCGGCCGGCGCCGGTACGCGTCGTTGACCCAGCGCCCCACGGTGCGCCGGACGATCTGCTGGAGCTGGTGCGGATCGGTGATGCCGTCCGCCGCGGCCCGGTTCAGCGCCTCGGTGACCAGCGGGATCACCGGGGCGAACGCCTCCGGGTCCTCGGAGAAGCCCTTCGCCGAGAGGGTCGGGCCGCCGACCACCTTGCCGGTGACCGAATCGACCACCACGGTGGTGGCGATGAAGCCGCCGTCGCCGAGGATCCGCCGCTCGGTCAGCAGCGACTCGCTGACGTCGCCGACGGCGAGCCCGTCGACGTAGACGTAGCGGCTCTTCACGTGCCCGACCAGGCTGGCCCGGCCCTCGACCAGGTCGACCACGTCGCCGTCCTCGCAGAGCACCACCCGGTCCGACGCGACGCCGGACTCGATGCCGAGCCGCGCGTGGGCGCGCAGGTGCCGCCACTCGCCGTGCACCGGCATCAGGTTGCTCGGCCGGGTCACGTTGAGCAGGTAGAGCAGCTCCCCGGCGGGGGCGTGCCCGGAGACGTGCACCTTGGCCACGTCCTTGTGCACCACCACCGCGCCGGCCCGGGCCAGCCGGTTGATCACCCGGTAGACGGAGGTCTCGTTGCCGGGCACCAGCGAGCTGGCCAGGACCACCGTGTCGCCGGGGGCGATGGTGATGTGCCGGTGGTCGCCGCTGGCCATCCGGCCCAGCGCGCTCATCGGCTCGCCCTGCGACCCGGTGGACATCAGCACGATCTGCTCGGGCGGCAGCGCGGTCGCCTCCTCCAGCCCGACCACCAGGCCCGGCGGGATGTTCAGCAGGCCGAGGTCGCGCGCGATGCCCATGTTGCGGACCATCGAGCGGCCGATCAGCGCCACCTTGCGGCCGTGCTCGGCCGCCGAGTCGAACACCTGCTGCACCCGGTGCACGTGCGAGGCGAACGAGGCGACGATGATCCGGCCGCGCGCCTTGGCGAAGATCGAGTCGAGCACCGGCCCGATCTCCCGCTCCGGGGTGACGAAGCCGGGGATCTCCGCGTTGGTCGAGTCGGAGAGCAGCAGGTCGACGCCCTCGGCGCCGAGCCGGGCGAAGCCGGCCAGGTCGGTGATCCGGCCGTCCAGCGGGAGCTGGTCCATCTTGAAGTCGCCGGTGTGCAGCACCAGGCCGGCCCCGGTCCGGATGGCCACCGCGAGGGCGTCCGGGATCGAGTGGTTGACCGCGAAGAACTCGCACTCGAACGGGCCGAGCCGCTCCCGGCCGCCCTCCCGCACGGTCAGCGTGTACGGCTGGATCCGCCGCTCGGCCAGCTTCGCCTCGACCAGGGCCAGGGTGAACTGGGAGCCGACCAGCGGGATGTCCGGCTTGTGGGCGAGCAGGTACGGCACCGCGCCGATGTGGTCCTCGTGCCCGTGGGTGAGCACGATCGCCTGCACGTCGCCGAGCCGGTCCAGGATCGGCCCGAAGTCGGGCAGGATCAGGTCCACGCCGGGCTGCTCGACGTCGGGGAAGAGCACCCCGCAGTCGACGATCAGCAGCTTGCCGCCGTACTCGAAGACGGTCATGTTCCGGCCGATGGCGCCGAGTCCGCCGAGCGGAATGATCCGCAGGCCGCCCTCCGGCAGCGGCGGGGGGAATTCAGCCTCGATGTGCGCCTCGGTCACGCGTCCACCTCATTCTGCGACGCCGTCACGCGGCGTCCGTCGTGTCGTTTGATCATTCAGGAAGTGCCAGGCCCGCCGCGGCGCAGTCGGCGCGCAGCTGGGCCAGTTCGTCCGCGGTGGCGTCCACCAGGGGTGGGCGCACCGGGCCGGACGGCAGCCCGAGGGCGGCCAGTCCCGCCTTCACCAGGATGATGCCCTGGGTGCGGAAGATGCCGGTGTACAGCGGCAGCAGCCGCTGGTGCAGGGCGAGCGCCCCGGCGCTGTCCCCGAGCTCGTACGCCTCGATCATCCGCAGCGTGTCCAGGCCGCTGAAGTGAGTGGAGGTGCCCACCACGCCTACCGCGCCGACCGCCAGCAGCGGCAGGGTCAGCGCGTCCTCACCGCTGTAGACCGCCAGCTCGCTGCGGCTGGTCACCCAGGAGGTGGCGGCCAGGTCGCCCTTGGCGTCCTTGAGCGCGACGATCCGGTCGTGCTCGGCGAGGCGCAGCAGGGTGTCGGTGCCGATCGCCACCCCGGCCCGGCCGGGGATGTCGTACAGCATGATCGGCAGCCCGGCGGCGTCGGCGACGGCCGTGAAGTGCCGCAACAGCCCGCTCTGCGGCGGCTTGTTGTAATACGGAGTGACCACCAGCAGCCCGTGCGCGCCAGCCTTCTCGGCGGCGGCGGCCAGCTCGATGGTGTGCCGGGTGTCGTTGGTGCCGACCCCGGCCACCACCTGCGCCCGGTCGCCGACCGCCTCCACCACCGTACGGATCAGGCACTCCTTCTCCGCGTCGGTCGTGGTGGGCGACTCGCCGGTGGTGCCGTTGATCACCAGCGCGTCGTTGCCCTGCTCGTCGACGAGGTGGGCGGCGAGCAGGGCGGCGCCGTCGAGGTCGAGCGAACCGTCGGCCGTGAACGGGGTCGCCATCGCCGTGATCACTCGTCCGAACGGGCGCGACACGCCTCGTTGCGGGGCGGCAGGGTGGTCGTGCGTCATGTCATCAACCTAGCGGACGACCGTCGGGCGGCCGGTGGGGAAGGTTCAGGAGTCACTCGGCGTGCGGGCTGGCCGCCACCTCGGAGCCGTCGGGAAGCTTGGAGATCACGAAGTCGGCGAAGACGTTCGGCGCCACCCGTGAGAGCTGGCGCAGGCACTCCACGGCCAGCTCGCGGATCTCCACGTCGGCGTGCTCGGTGGCGCGCATCTTGACGAAGTGCCGCCAGGCCCGGTAGTTGCCGGTGACCACGATCCGGGTCTCGGTGGCGTTGGGCAGCACCGCCCGGGCCGCCTGCCGGGCCTGCTTGCGGCGCAGCGTCGGGTTGGGCTCGTCGGTGAAGCGGGCCTCCAGGCCCTCCAGCAGCTCGTTGTACGCCCGGACCGCTGCCTCGGTCGCCTCGACGAACTTCTTGTGCAGCTCCGGGTCGTCGGCGATCACCCCCGGCTCGACCATCGCCGCGTCCCGCTCCGGCACGTACCGCTGGGAGAGCTGGGAGTACGAGAAGTGCCGGTGCCGGATCAGCTCGTGGGTGAAGGACCGGGAGACGCCGGAGAAGTAGAAGCTCACCGAGCCGTGCTCCAGCACCGACAGGTGACCGACGTCCAGGATGTGCGCCAGGTAGCCGGCGTTCGTCGCGGTAGCCGGGTTCGGCTTCTTCCAGGACTGGTAGCAGGCCCGGCCGGCGAACTCCGCGAGGGCCTGACCACCCTCCGCGTCGGTCGACCACGGCACCTCGTCGGGCGCCTGGAACTGGGTCCACGCGATCAACTTGACCTGGGGCTGCACCATCTCCGGCATTCCTGCGACTGTAGTAGCCCGGGTCCCGCCGGGGAAACCTGGGCACGCCGCCGTGAAAACGCCCACGTCCGCCCGGGGCGGGGGTCAGACGTAGAGGGCGGTGAACGGGGCCCAGGGCAGATTGCGGGCCACCGAGAAGACCAGCCACCCGACCAGGAAGCCGGCGATCACCCGGTTGTCGAGCCGCAGCTGCGGCAGGCGCCAGCCGAACGCCTGTTTCCCGGCCCAGGCCACGAAGAGGTACGCCAGGAAGGGCAGCGCGAAGACGAAGACGAAGTGGTGCCGCGCGGCGGCCGGCAGGTCGGCGTGCAGCACATACCAGAGGGCGCGGGTGCCGCCGCAGCCCGGGCAGTCCAGCCCGGTGGTGAGCTTGAGCAGGCAGCTCGGCGGCGCGTCCGGGTCGCTGCGGGTGGGGTCGCTGAGCACGGCGTACGCCATGCCCATGCCGACGCAGGCGAGCGCCCCCAGCGGCAGCGCCCAGCGCGGCGCGCGGTCGTGCAGCCGGAGCACGAAGCGGGTGAACCGGTCCGGCTCGGGGACCGGATACGGGTACGGGTACGACCAGTCGGCCGGTGCGGCGGGCGGGCCGTGCGGGGTCTGTTCCTCCGCGGGTACGGCCGGCCGGTCAACGCTGGTCACGCGCTCACCGTACACCGGCCACGCCCGCCAGGGCGGCGGCCAGCGGGACCGCCAGGTCCCCGGCCACCGGCGGGGCTACCGCGTCCAGGCCGAGCCAGCCGGCGAGCCGGTACAGCTCGGCGGCGAGCGCCATCGCGGTCTCCCCCGGGTCGGCGCCCGGCTCCACCCAGGCGGCCGGCACCAGCAGCACGCCGGCCTTCCGGTCGGCCTTCAGGTCGACCCGGGCGGTGAACCGGTCGCCCTGGAGGAACGGCAGCACGTAGTAGCCGTGCACCCGCTGCGGGGCCGGCACGTAGATCTCGATCCGGTACGTGAAGCCGAACAGCCGCTCGGTGCGGGCCCGCTCCCAGACCAGCGGGTCGAACGGGCTGACCAGGGTGTTGCCGCGCACCCAGCGGGGCAGCCGGGCCTGGGCGTGCAGGTACGCCGGCTGCCGCCAGCCGGCGACGGTGACCGGGGCCAGCTCGCCCGCCTCGACCAACTCGGCGATCGCCCGCCGGGCGCCGGCCAGCGGCAGCCGGAAGTAGTCGCGCAACTCCGGCTCGGCCGCCACCCCGAGCGCGCGGGCGGCGATCCCGACCAGCGCGCGGTGCGCGTCGGCCTCGGTGGGGGTGGGGGCGTCGAGCACGGCCGGGGGCAGCACCCGCTCCGGCAGGTCGTAGCGGCGGGCGAAGGAGGTGGTGCGCTCGGCGGCGGTCACCTCGCCCGCCCAGAACAGGTATTCCAGCGCGCGCTTGACCGCCGACCAGTTCCAGCCCCAGTTGCCGGTCTCCCGGGGCGCGTCGTGCTCGATCTCGGCGGCGGTCAGCGGCCCCCGGGCGGCCACCTCGGCGCGGACCCAGGCGACCAGCTCCGGCTGGTCCTGGGCCACCCGGCGCATCCAGCCCCAGGCCTCGTCCCGGGCCCGGGCCATCCGCCAGCGCAGCGCCGGGTGCAGCCCGACCGGCACCAGCGACGCCTCGTGCCCCCAGTATTCGAAGAGCTCCCGGGGACGGCGGTAGGCGGCGGTGTCCAGCAGCGTGGTCGGGTACGGTCCGAGCCGGCTGTACAGCGGCAGGTAGTGCGCGCGTTGCAGGACGTTCACCGAGTCCATCTGGATCAACCCGACCCGGTCCAGCACCCGGCGCAGGTGCCGGCGGGTGGGCGCGCCGGCGGGCGCCGGGTCCGCGAAGCCCTGGGCGGCCAACGCCACCCGCCGGGCCTGGGCGAGCGACAGCGATTCCGGTACGGCCATGGTCGGGCACCCTAATCCATGGGTACGACGTCGGAGCGGGATGCTGGACGGCAGGCCCATCGAGGCATAGAACGGACAGATGCTCACCATCCGCTGCGAGGAGCCCGACGACGCGGAGGCGGTCGCCCGCGTACACATCCACGGCTGGCAGGCCGGCTACGCCGGGATCATGCCGGACGAGGTGCTGCGCCGGCTCAACCCGGTGGCCTGGGCGCAGCGCCGACGGGACCTGGGCACCGCCGACCCGGAGCACCCGTTCAGCACCCTGCTCGCCGAGGCCGACGGGGCGGTGGTCGGCTTCGCCACGTTCGGGCCGTACCGCAACAACCAGGACCGGGCCGACCTGGACCTGACCCGCGGCGAGATCGTGGGGCTGTACGTCGAGCCGGCGTACTGGGGCGCCGGGACCGGGCCGGCGCTGCTGGCCCGCGCCCGGGCCGGCCTGGCCGGCCGGGGCTGGACCGACTACCGGGTCTGGGTGCTGGCCACGGCCCACCGGGCCCGCCGGTTCTTCCAGCGGGCCGGGCTGTCACCCGACGGTGAGCGGTCCACCTATCCGGTGCCGCTGGCCGGTGGCCGGCCCCCGGTCGGCCTGGTCGAGCTGCGCTACGCCGGCCGGCTCGGCGGCTGACGGGGCGGCCGGGCCACCGCCCCCGGCCGGGCCCGCACCCCCGGCCGGGCCGGACCGCGCCCGCTCGGGGCGGACCGGCAGCAGCAGGAGCAACGCGATGCTGACCCAGACGTAGACGTTGCTGCCCAGGAAGCCGTCCAGGCCGGCGAAATCCTCCTCCCACGTCCAGACGATCCGGCTGATCAACAGGGCGTACGCGACGGCGGCGAAGGCCAGCAGGGCACGGCGCCGGCGGCTGCCCGCCGGGGCGGCCGTCGCGTCGTCCACCAGCAGGATCAGCGCGGGGATCAACCAGACCAGGTGGTGCACCCAGGTCACCGGGCTGACCAGGCACATCACCACGCCGGTGAGGGCGAAGCCGGCGGCCTCGTCGCCGGCTGCCACAGCGGTACGGGACCGGCGGGCCCAGATGGCCAGCGCGGCGAGCACCAGCGCCAGCCAGAGCAGGGTGCTGGGGTGCTCCGGGTCGAGCCGGGCCACCACGCCGCGCAGCGACTGGTTGGAGATGAACGCCAGCTCGCCGACCCGGTCGGTGTTCCACAGCGCCGCGGTCCAGAACTCGCGGGAGGCGTCCGGGAAGAGCGCGCCGGCGAGCAGGGTCGCCGCGGCGGCGGTGACGGAGGCGGTGAACGCCGCCCGCCAGCGCCGGGTGACCAGCAGGTAGACGATGAAGATGCCCGGGGTCAGCTTGATCGCGGTGGCCAGCCCGACGCCCAACCCGGCCCACCGGCTGCCCCGGGGCAGCAGCCGCAGCAGGTCCGCGCCGACCAGGAACAGCAGCAGCATGTTGACCTGGCCGAAGTTGACCGTCTCGCGCATCGGCTCGAACGCGGCGGCCAGGCAGAGCACCACCGCGAGGGCGAACCAGCGGGTCCACCCCTGCCGGCGGGCGACCGGGTCGACCAGCCACCAGATCAGCACGGCGCTGACCACCACGCTGGCCGCCACGCTCACCGCCACCGCCGCCGGCCACGACAGGTACGCCATCGGGAGCATGACCAGGGCGGCGAACGGCGGGTAGGTGAAGCCGTACTGGGTCATCGGCTTGAGGTAGTCGTAGATCTGGCCGCCGTCGTGCGCCCAGTAGCGCAAGGCGCCGTAGTAGACCCGCAGGTCGAAGAAGCCGTGCCGGGCGGCGAAGACCTCGACGAACCCAGCCACCGCGGCGGCGAGCGCGGCCACCGCGAAGACCTGCCGGAACGTCCGCGCGGCACCCTGCGACACCACCGTCTCCACCGCCCTGCGTAGGCTCACGTGCCATGGCTTCGGGGTACGTCCGCCCGGCGCGTCCAGAGGACGCCGGCGAAATCGCACGCATCCAGCTCGCGACCTGGCGGGTCGCCTATCGCCGGATCCTGCCCCGGCACGTGCTCGACAACCTGGACGAGGGGTGGCTCGCCCGGCGGTGGAGCGCCGCGGTGCAGGAGCCGCCCTCGGGCGCCCACCGGGTGCTGGTCGCCGTCGAGCAGGCCGAGCAATCGTATCTGGTGGGGTTCATCGCGGCCGGTCCGGTCGACGCGGAGGCGCTCGCCCCGGGCGAGCCGGCGGAGGCGCTGGGGGCGGGCACGGTGGCGGTGACCGACCTGCTCGTCGAGCCCCGCTGGGGCCGGCGCGGGCACGGCAGCCGGCTGCTCGCCGCCGCCGTCGACCACTGGCGCACCGACGGTCTCACCCGCGCGGTGGCCTGGACCTTCGACGGCGACGAGGCGACCCGCAAGTTCCTCACCAGCACCGGTTGGGAGCCGGACGGCGCGGCCCGGGCGCTGGACGTCGACGACATGCTCGTCCCCCAGCTCCGGTGGCACGTCACGGTCCCCACCGGCCCGCCCGCCGCCGACTGATCGGGCCTGCCGGGGCGCGTGGTCAGGTGGCGAGCAGCCGGATCTCGCAGCGGAGGCCGCTGACCTTGGCCAGCCGGCCGTCACCGGTCACCAGCGGGCAGCCGAGCAGCTCCGCCGCCGCCGCATAGGCCGCGTCGTACGCGGTGACGTTGCCGCGCAACTGCCACATCCGGTCCAGTAGCAGCGGAATGCCGACCTCGTCGATGACGAATGTGGGAAGCGTGTCGACGGCCTCCTGGGCCCGGGCGAGGCCGAGTTTCCCACCGAGGACCTTGCCCCCGATCACCGACATGACCTCGACCAGAAGATGGCTCGGCGCGGCCCAGTGCGGGTCGCCGCTCAGCTCCGCCCGCGCCGCGTCACCCAGCGGCCCATCGTCGACCAGGGCATCCGCCAGCACGGACGCGTCCACGACCATCACCCGGCGTCCCCCCACGACCCGCGCTGTTCACGCTGCTCCGCCAGCTCGGCGGCGGTCTCCCCCGGCAGGGAACGCGCGCCGTCCGATCGGCCGGCGAATCGATCGAGGACCGCGGTGTTGCGCAGCCGCCGGGCCTGGGTTTCCACCAGCTCCAGCAGGTACGCCTGGAGCGACTGCCCGCGTGCCCTGGCCTGGGCCGCCAGGGCGTCCCGTACCTCCTCCGGCACGTCCCGAATCTGCAGAGCAACCATGCATTCATTATGCATGCGGCGGCCGCTCCCCGGGACGGAACGGCCCCGGCGGCCGGTGGCGGGGCGGGCCGGCCCGCCACCGGCGGCTCAGCCCTTGTCCGCGCCCTCGTTGGCGCCCCGCACGAAGTAGCGCTGGAAGATCATGAAGAGCACGGCCACCGGGATGGTGGCCAGCAGCGCCGCCCCGAGCTTCAACGGATACTGGGTGCCCTTGCCCAGCGAGCCACTGACCAGGTCGGCCAGGCCGCGGGGCAGGGTGAACAGGTGCGGGTCCTGCACCGAGACCAGGCTGTGCGGAAACTCGTTCCAGGAGCCCTGGAACGACAGGATGGTCAGGGTGATCAGCGCCGGCCTCGCCATCGGCAGCACCACCGACCAGAAGGTGCGGAAGGCGCTCGCCCCGTCGATCCGGGCCGCCTCCTCGACGCTGGCCGGGATCGACTCGAAGAACTGTTTCATGATGAAGACGCCCGCCGCGTCGGCGATCAGCGGCACGATCAGCCCGGCGTAGCTGTTGTAGATGCCGAGCTGGTTGAGCACCAGGAACTTCGGGATCAGCAGCACCACGCCGGGCACCGCCATCACCGCGATGACGGCGGCGAAGAGCCCGGCGCGCCCGCGGAACCGCAGCCGGGCCAGGGCGTAGCCGGCCAGCGAGTCGAAGAACACCCGGCCCAGCGT
This sequence comes from Micromonospora sp. NPDC050686, assembly GCF_040654475.1. NCBI lineage: Bacteria > Bacillati > Actinomycetota > Actinomycetes > Micromonosporales > Micromonosporaceae > Micromonospora > Micromonospora sp. NPDC050686. The sequence goes on along the minus strand of NZ_JBFAID010000001.1, from coordinate 185,945 downwards.
GACCAGCACCGTGACCAGCAGCGAGTTGCCCAGCCAGAGCGGGAAGTTGGTGCCGGCGAAGATCCGCTCGAAGCCGGCGAAGGTCAGCGGGTCGGGGATCGGCGACAGCGGGTTCGCCGCCGCCCCCTCCTGCGTCTTGAGCGAGTTGCCGAGCTGGATGACGAACGGATAGAGGAAGAAGAGCGCGAAGAAGACCAGGACGGCGTACCCGAGGAAGCGGTTGACCAGGGTGCGGGTGCCGCGGCCCCGGCGCCGGGCGGCCGCCGCCGGCCGTTCGGTGAGCACGGCCATGTCAGGACCCCTCCCCCGTGCGCCGCCACCACCGGCGCCGGGGCTCGTCCCGGTCGACCGTGATCCGGCGCTGCACCAGCGTGAGCAGGATGATGATCAGGAAGAGCACGAACGAGATCGCCGCGCCGGAGCCGTAGTCGAAGTCCCGGAACGCCGTCCGGTACGACAGGTAGGCCGGGGTGAGCGTGGTCTTGGCCGGCTCGCCCTGGCTCATCACGTACACCTGGTCGAAGACCTGCCAGGAACCGATCAGGCCGAGGGTGAGCACCAGGAACGTGGTGGGCTTGATCATCGGCAGGGTGACGTGCCGGAACCGCTGCCAGCGGGTCGCACCGTCCAGCGTGCTCGCCTCGTCCAGCGCCACCGGCACGTTCTGCAGCGCGGCCAAATACATCAGCATGAAGGTGCCCGACGTGGTCCAGACCACCAGGCAGATGATGGAGACCATGCCGATGCTCGGCCCGGCGAGCCAGTCCCACCAGGTCAGCCCGAACGGACCGCCGTCGGTGAGCGCGACGGGCGGGCTGTCGACGCCGACGGCCCCGAGCAGCAGGTGCAGCACGCCCCGGGCGTCGGAGAACCACTGTGGCCCGTCCACGCCGAGCAGACCGAGCAGCTGGTTCACCGCACCGGAGTTGGCGAAGAGGAACAGGAAGACCACGCTGATCGCCACCGAGCTGGTGACCGAGGGGAAGTAGAAGGCGCTGCGGAAGAAGCCCTTCCCCTTGAGCATCCGGTTGTTGACCACCAGGGCGAGGCCCAGGGCCAGCACGGTCTGCGTCGGCACCACGATCGCCACGTAGTAGATGTTGTTCCGGATGCTGGTCATGAAGTCCCGGCGGGCCAGCCCCTCCTCGGTGAACAGCCGGGTGTAGTTGTCCGCACCGACGAACGGCACCTTCGCGGTGAACGGGCTGCCCTGGCCGTTCCAGTCGGTCAGGCTCACCCAGAGCGCCATCAGGATCGGCAGCAGCACGAAGAGACCGACGATCACGATCACCGGCGCCACGAAGAGCCAGCCGGTGACGTTCTCGTTGCCGCGGATGCCGCCCCGGCGGCGCGGCGGCCGGGCCGGCGTGGTGGCCGGCGCGGCGAGCGCGTCCGTCGCCATGAAACCTCCTCCCTTCGGTCGGAGGTGGAAGGAGGGGCCCCCGCTTAACACCCGTCTGTCAATAAGGGGCCCCGCCTAACACCTCAGCCGCCGAGTGCCGCCTTGGCGTTGCTGTCGAAGTTCGCCAGCACCTTCTTCGGGTCGCCGCCGGTCAGGGCCTGCAGGCCGGCGTCCAGGTCACCGAGGACGCTGTCCATCTTCGGCGCGTTCACCGGGCCCTGCGCGTACGCGGCGCCGTCGATGAACGGCTTGTCGGCGGGGAACTCGCCGGTGTACTGCGCCTGGACGGACTGCCGGGACGGCATCACGCCGAACGCCTTGGCGAAGGTCATCTGCTGCTCGCCGGCGGTCATCGCCTCGACGAACTTGATCGCCTGCTCCTTGAACTTCGACTTGGCGGCGATGCCCCAGCAGTTGGTGAAGGAGAGGGTGCCCTTGCCCTTCGGGCCGGCGGGCAGCTCCACGACCTTGTACTTGACGTTCGGGAAGTCGTTCTGCAGGGCGCCCTTGATCCAGTTACCCTCGATGGTCATCACGGCCTTGCCCTTGCCGAAGGCCTCACCGGACCAGCCGGCGTCGAGCTGCTTGGGGTAGCGGGCGTAGCCGTCGGTGAGCAGCTTCTTGACGTACGTGAGTGCCTCGACGTTCTCCGGGGTGTCGGCGGTGGGCTGCTTGCCGTCCTTGCTGATCAGCCAGCCGCCGTTCTGCACCATGAACGCGCCGATCCGGTCCCGGGTGTCGCCGAGCGCGAGTGGCACCAGGCCCTTGGCCTTGATCTTCTGGCTGGTGGCGGTGAGCTGGTCCCAGGTGGTCGGCACGTCGGCGTCGGTCAGCCCGGCCTTCGCCCACAGGTCGGTGTTGATCTGCAGCGCCAGGGTGGAGAAGTCCTTCGGCGCGCAGTAGAACTTGCCGTCGTAGGAGAACGCGTCGCGCAGGCTCTGGTGGAAGTCGTCCGGGTTGCTGATCTTGTCGCCGTACGGCTCCAGGGCGCCCACGCTCGCGTAGTCGGCGAACCGGCTGGCGTCGACGTAGAACACGTCCGGCGGGGTGCCGCCGGCGAGCGCCTGGCCGAGCTGCTGGACGAGGTCCTGGGCCGGGGTGACGGTGGCCTGGTTGCCGGAGGAGGAGGCCCACTTCGCGGCCGCGTCCTGCACCGCCTTGGTCTCCGCGTCGCCGGAGGAACCGATCAGGATCTGCAGGTTGGCCGGGCCGCTGGACTGCTGGGCGCCGCCCGACGAGTCGTCGTCGAAGCCGCTGCCGCAGGCGGCCGAACCGAGCAGCGCGACGGAGGCCAGGCCGGCGAGCGCCGCCCGGGCGAGGTATCGAGGTGCCATCTGTTCTCCTGGTGGGGATACGGGGGAAACGGGGGGATCACGCGGTGTGCCGCAGCACCAGCGAGGGTGCGAGCAGCACGGGGGCCAACGCCCGCCGCGGTTCGTCGAGCACCGCGGTGAGCAGGTCGACGCAGCGGGCGGCGGCGTCGCCGAGAGGTTGGCTGACACTGGTGAGCCCGATCGCCGCGGCGACCGGGGTGTCGTCGAAGCCGATCACCGACGCGGCCCGGCCGGCGGTCCGCGCGGCCTGGAGCGCGCCGAGCGCGAGGGAGTCGCTGGCGCAGACCAGGGCGGTCGGCGGGTGCGGGGCGTCGAGCAGGTCACGGGCGACGACCTCGCCCTCGGCGATGCCGTCGACCGTCTCCCGGGCCAGCCCGGCCGGGTCGACCCCGGCCGCGCGCAGCGCCTCCCGCCAGCCGGACCGCCGGTCGTCGCCGACCCCGGAGCCGGCCGGCCAGCCGAGCCAGCCGATCCGCCGATGGCCGGCGGCGAGCAGGTGCCGGGTGGCCTCGCCGGTGCCGGCCGCGCCGTCCACGTCGACCCAGCAGTACGCGCCCAGGTCGTCCCACGGCCGGCCGAACGTCACGAACGGCACGCCGCGGGCGGCCAGCCAGGCGGTACGGGGATCGCCGTGGTCGGTGCCGGTGAGCACGAAGCCGTCCAGGTCGTACGAGCCGAGCAGGTCGTCGTAGGTGTCGATCTCCCGCTGGGCGTCGGTGGCGGTGTAGAGCAGGGTCCGGTAGCCGGCCGCCTCGGCGGTCTCGGTGAGGCCGTGCAGGAAGCGGTCGAGCACCGAGCCGTTGATCCCGTCGCGGGTGGGCTCGATGCGTACCGCGATGAGCCGGGAGCGGCCGGTGCGCATCTGGCGGGCGGCCTGGTTGGCCCGGTAGCCGAGGGTGTCGATGGCCTCCTGGACCCGCTGGCGGGTCTCCTCGCGCACGATGTGCGGCGCGTTCAGCACGTTGGACACCGTCTGCCGACTGACCTGGGCGTGCCGGGCCACCGTAGCGATGGTCACCTTTTCGGCCACTTGATCCCTCTCGCGGTCTTGAACGATCCAATTTGGATAAGGCAGGATTGGATCGTTCAAGTTTCTGGAATGTTTCGCACTCTGCACCGGCCCGGACAGCTTGTCAAGATGCCGTCCACCCCCTCACAGGATCTGGAGTCGAAGTCGTGACCGAACCCCACCTGCAACCCCTGCTGCACGATCTGGTCGGGGTGCTGCTCGCCCCCACCAGCGCGCTGGGTGACCGGGCCGGGCAGATCCGCCCCACCGGTGTCCAGGGCGTCTTCCACGCCGACGCCCGGGTGCTGGCCCGGGCCGAGCTGCGCGTGGACGACCGGGAACCGGAGGCGCTCACCCACGGCCCCGCCGGGCCGCACGGCGCCCGGTTCGTCGGGCTCGCCCGGTGGCTGGGCGACCCCGGCCCCGACCCGACCGTCCGGATCGAGCGGATCCGCCGGGCCGGTCCACGCGGGCTCGACGAGGAGGTACGCGTCGTCTCCACCGCCGCCGCGCCCGTACGGGCCACGGTCAGCATCGACCTCGGCTGCGACCTGGCGCCCGTCGAGCGGGTCAAGACAGGGCTGCCGGCCACCCCGCGGGCGGCCACGGCCGGCCGACCCGGCGAGCTGACCTGGAGCGCCGACGGCATCACGGTGACCGTGGCGGGTGACGGCGCGACGGCCGACGCCGGCGGGGAGCGGGCCACCGCCCCCCGGCTCAGCTGGCCGGTGGAGCTGCCCGCCCGAGGCGCGTTGACGCTGCGCTGGCGACTGCGGGTGGACGACCCGCGGGCGGTGGTGGCCACCCCGCCCGGCGAGCCGGACTGGGCCCGCCCCGAGGTACGCGCGGACGACCGGCGGATCGTCCGGCTGCTCGACCGGTCCCTCGACGACCTGCGCGGGCTGCGGCTCACCGACACCGCCGGGGACGGCCGGGACGTGTTCCTGGGCGCCGGGGTGCCCTGGTTCCTCACCCTGTTCGGTCGGGACAGCCTCTGGGCGGCCCGGATGATGCTGCCGCTGGGCACCGGCCTGGCCGCCGGGACGCTGCGCGTACTGGCCCGCCGGCAGGGCGTCCGGGCCGACCCGGCCAGCGGGGAGGCGCCCGGCAAGATCCTGCACGAGCTGCGCCGCGGCGAGTTCAGCCCCGGCGGGGGGATGCGGCTGCCGCCGGCGTACTACGGCACGGTCGACGCCACCATGCTCTGGGTGGCACTGCTGCACGACGCCTGGCGTTGGGGCCTGCCGGCCGAGCAGGTGGAGCCGCTGCTGCCGTACCTGGAGGCGGCGCTGGGCTGGCTCGGTGAGCACGCCGACGCCGACGGCGACGGCCTGATCGAGTACGTCGACACCACCGGCCACGGCCTGGCCAACCAGGGCTGGAAGGACTCCGGCGACTCCATCCGCTTCCGCGACGCCCGGCTCGCCGCGCCGCCGATCGTGCTGGCCGAGGTGCAGGGGTACGCCCACCAGGCGGCGGTGAACGGCGCCGACCTGCTCGACGCGTTCGGCCGGCCCGGCGCCGACCGCTGGCGCGGGTATGCCGACCGGCTCGCGGCCACCTTCCGGGAGCGGTTCTGGGTCGACGGCGGCCCGGACGGCCCCCGCCCGGCGCTGGCCCTGGACCGGGACAAGCGCCCCGTCGACTCGCTGACCAGCAACATCGGTCACCTGCTCGGCACCGGCCTGCTCGACGGGGCGGAGGAGGCGCGGGTGGCGGAGCTGCTCGCCGGGCCGGCGCTCGCGGGCGGCTTCGGGCTGCGCACCATGTCCACCGACGACGCCGGGTTCAGCCCGCTGTCGTACCACTGCGGGTCGATCTGGGCGCACGACACCGCGATCGTGCTGGCCGGGCTGGCCCGGGCCGGCTTCCGGGAGGCCGCGCTCGGCCTGGCCGAAGGGCTGCTCGGCGCGGCCGAGGCGTTCGACTACCGCCTCCCCGAGCTGTACGGCGGTGACGACCGGGACCTGCTCGGCCGGCCGGTGCCGTACCCGGCGGCCTGCCGGCCGCAGGCCTGGTCCGCGGCGGCGGCGGTGCTGCTGGTGCAGGCCGGCGCGGGCCTGCACCCCGACGTGCCGAACGGCCGGGTGGCCCTGCGCCCGCTGGCCGGGCCGGAGCTGGGCGCGCTGCGGGTGCGGGGCCTGCGGGTGGCCGACACGGAGGTGACCGTCGAGATCGACCACACGGGCCGCCCCACGGTCTCCGGCCTCCCCAGCTCCCTCACGGTCGACACCCCCACCGTCCCCACCCAGCGCACCGCCGTCCCGGCGCGCGGCACCCCGCCACGCACACGGTGATCATGGAGTTGGCGGCGAAGTCGATCGCCGAAACCGCCGCCAACTCCATGGTCAACGGGGGTCGGCGAGTTCGACGACGAGTTCGTCGTCCTCGTGGGCGCCGGTCGGCCGGAAGCCGAGGGAGGTGTAGAGCCGGGCGGCGGCCTGGTTGTCCGGGTGGTACGACAGCCGGACCGGGTGGCCGCCGTCCTGGCGGCGGAGCCAGTCGGTGAGGGTCCGCACGGCGGCACGCCCCACCCCGCGCCCCTGCTGGGACGCGTCGATCACCATGCCGCCCAGCCAGCGCGAGCCGTCGTCGTCCACGCCCCACATGACGTGCCCGACGACGTCCGGACCGGCGTACACGGCCAGCGACGTCCACACCTCGGACCGGTCGCTCAGCAGCAGGTACCGGGCGGCCAGCGCGGCCACCCAGGTCCGCTGGTCGTCCCGGGGCGCCACGTCGGCCACCGCCCGCCAGTTGTCGTCGTCCACCGCGCGCAGCGTCACCGGCCGGCCGTCGCCGTCGAGTAGTCCTGAATCGATCACGGCCGGCAGCCTAGGCCAGGCCGGCGACCACGCCAGCCGGCGCCCGGCCGGCCACGCCAGCCGCATCCCGCCGGCCACGCCGGCCGCACCACGCCGGCCACGCCGGCCGCACCACGCCGGCCACGCCGGCCGCACCCCGGCGCCACGCCGGCCGTGCGCGAGCGGGACAGGGCCCACCGACACCCTGGCGAGCCGCCTACCAACTTGATGTCGCCAACGAATCACCAGCCCCCGTGATGAGACCGATAAGCGGCATCTTGGCCCGTGGCTACGCCCTGGCTGATTCGTTTGTGACGTCAAGTTGGTAGGACGCCGAACGGGGTACCGACAGCCCGGCACGGCCGGGAGTGCGGCGGCCAGCGAAGAGCGGGCCAGCGAACAGCGGGCCAGCGCGGCCAGCGCGGCCAGCGAACAGCGGGCCGGCGAGCGGCCGGGAAGCCGCCACGGCCGGCGGGCCGCACAGGCTCGCGGAGCGTGCCGGGCGGGCGGCGCCGCGACCCCGGCCGGGGCTCAGTCGAGCAGGGAGTCGATGCCGACGGTCAGGCCCGGGCGGTTGCGGACCGCGCGCACCGCCAGCAACACGCCCGGCATGAACGAGACCCGATCGTACGAGTCGTGCCGGATGGTCAGCGTCTCGCCGGTGGTGCCGAAGAGCACCTCCTGGTGGGCGACCAGGCCGGTGGCGCGGACGGCGTGCACGCGTACCCCGTCGATGTCGGCGCCGCGCGCGCCCGCGACCTCGTCGCGGGTGGCGTCCGGTCCCGGGCCCAGGCCGGCCTCGGCCCGTGCCTCGGCGATCAGCCGGGCGGTGTGCGTGGCCGTGCCGCTGGGCGCGTCGAGCTTGCGCGGGTGGTGCTGCTCGATGATCTCGACCGACTCGAAGTGCCGGGCCGCGCGGGCGGCGAACTGCATCATCAGCACCGCGCCGATGCCGAAGTTCGGGGCGATCACCACGCCGACGCCGGGCTTGCGGGCCAACCAGCCCCGCACCCGCGCCAGCCGCTGCTCGGTGAAGCCGGTGGTGCCGACCACCGCGTTGATGCCCTGCTCGATGCACCAGTGCAGGTTGTCCATGACGACGTCCGGTGCGGTGAAGTCGACAACCACCTCCGCGCCGGCGTCGGAGGCGGCGAAGAGCCCGTCGCCCTGGTCGACCATCGCCACCAGGTCCATGTCGTCGGCCGCGTCGACCGCCTGGCAGACCTCCGCGCCCATCCGCCCCCGGGCGCCCAGCACACCGACCCGGACCGGCTCCGTCGCGGTCTTCTCCTGCTCGTCAGTCACGGGCCACAACCTATCCCAACGACCACGGTGCCCGGTGTGGAGACCGCGGTCCCGGTCAGTCGGCGAAGTCGCTCGCACCGAACGGGCCGACCACCGCCAGCGACATCGGCCGGGCGAGCAGCTCGGCGGCGAGGCCGTTCACCTCGTCGACGGTGACCGCGTCGACCCGGGCGAGCAGCTGGTCCACCGACATCAGGTCGCCGTAGAGCAGTTCACCCTTGGCCAACCGGCTCATCCGGGAACCGGTGTCCTCCAGGCCGAGCACGAACGAGCCCTTGCTCATGCCCTTGCCCCGGGCCACCTCCGTCTCGGTGAGCCCGTCGGTGGCCACCCGGTGCAGCTCCGCGCGGGTCAGCTGGAGCACCTCGTCCACCTTGCCCGGGGCACAGCCGGCGTAGACCGCGAAGACGCCGCTGTCGGCGTACTGGCTGGCGTAGGAGTAGACCGAGTACGCGAGGCCCCGCCGCTCGCGGATCTCCTGGAACAGCCGGCTGGACATGCCGCCGCCGAGGACGTTGTTGAGCACCCCGAGGGCGAAGCGCCGGTCGTCCACCCGGTCGATGCCGGGGCAGCCGAGGATGACGTGCGCCTGCTCGGTCTCCTTCGGCTCGACCAGGGTGCCGCGCGGGCGGACCCGTACCGCCGGGGTCGCCGACCGGCGCGGCGCCGGCGCCGCCGGGTCGGCGTCCAGCGGGGTGCCGCGCAGCGCCTGGCGGACCAGCTTGACCACCGCGGTGTGGTCGAGGTTGCCGGCGGCGGCGATGACGATGTTCGGCGGGGTGTACCGGCGGCGGTAGAAGCCCTGGATCTGCCGGCGGGTCATCGGGGTGACCGTCTCCTCGGTGCCGGAGATCAGCCGGCCGAGCGGATGGTCGCCGTAGATGGCCCGGGCGAAGAGGTCGTGCACCTCGTCGCCGGGCTCGTCGTCGTGCATGGCGATCTCTTCGAGAATGACCCCGCGCTCGGTCTCCACGTCCGCCGGCTCCAGGATCGAGTCGGCGACCGCGTCGCACATGACGTCGATGGCCAGCGGCAGGTCCTCGTCGAGCACCCGGGCGTAGTAGCAGGTGTATTCCTTGGTGGTGAAGGCGTTGGTCTCACCGCCCACCGCCTCGATCTCCGAGGAGATGTCCAGCGCGCTGCGCTTGTGGGTGCCCTTGAAGAGCAGATGCTCCAGGAAGTGCGCGGCACCGCCCTGCCCGCCGGTCTCGTCCCGGGAGCCGACCCCCACCCAGATCCCGAACGAGACGCTGCGCATCGCCGGGATCGCCTCGGTCAGCACGCGCAGGCCGCTCGGGAGCACGGTACGCCGGACCGTGCCGCCCAGCGGGGCGTCACTGATGGTCCGGGTGACCGCCCGTCGACCGGCAGGAAAAGACGAACGCGGGGCCCGACGCACGGAAACCTGCTCCCAGTTGGACGAGGGGTGGGGATGCGGTGTCACGGAACCGGCCGGGTGGCGACGTGATCGCCACCCGGCCGGATCACTGATCAGCTGTGCCGGGTCCGGCGACGCGGGCGGGACTCGCCGCCACCCTCGCCACCCTCACGCGGGCCACGGTCGCCACCCTCACGCGGGGCACGGTCGCCGCCCTCACGCGGGCCGCCCTCACGCGGGCCACGGTCGCGCGGGCCACGGTCGCCCCGGTCCCGGGCCGGACGCTCGCCGCCGGCCTCACCGGCGGCCGGCGCCTCGGCGCCCTCCGGGCGGACCTTGTCCAGGTAGATCTTGCCGCGGGCGTCGATGTCGGCGATCTCGACCTCGACCTTGTCGCCGACGTTGAGGAAGTCCTCGACCCTCTCGACCCGCTTGCCGTCGCCCACCTTGGAGATGTGCAGCAGGCCGTCCCGGCCCGGCAGCAGCGAGACGAAGGCGCCGAACGCGGCGGTCTTCACCACGGTGCCGAGGAACTTGTCGCCGAGCTTGGGCAGCGTGGGGTTGGCGATCCCGTTGATCCGCTCGACCGCGGCCTGGGCCGACGGCCCGTTGGTCGCGCCGACGTAGATGGTGCCGTCGTCCTCGATCGAGATCTCGGCGCCGGTCTCGTCCTGGATGGCGTTGATGGTCTGGCCCTTCGGGCCGATCACCATGCCGATCTTGTCGACCGGGATCTTGACGGTGGTGACCCGCGGCGCGTAGTCCGACATCTCGGCCGGCGCCTCGATGGCCCGCTGCATCACGTCGAGGATGGTCTGCCGGGCCTCGTTCGCCTGCTGCAGCGCGGCGGCGAGCACATCCGACGGGATGCCGTTGAGCTTGGTGTCGAGCTGCAGCGCGGTGACGAAGTCCCGGGTGCCGGCGACCTTGAAGTCCATGTCACCGAACGCGTCCTCGGCGCCGAGGATGTCGGTCAGCGTCACGTACTCGGTCTTGCCCTCGACCTCGTCGGAGATGAGGCCCATGGCGATGCCGGCGACCGGCGCCTTCAGCGGCACACCGGCGCTGAGCAGGCCCAGCGTCGAGGCGCAGACCGAACCCATCGAGGTGGAGCCGTTGGAGCCGAGCGCCTCGGAGACCTGCCGGATGGCGTACGGGAACTCCTCGCGCGAGGGCAGCACCGGGAGCAGCGCCCGCTCGGCGAGAGCGCCGTGACCGATCTCGCGCCGCTTCGGCGAACCGACCCGACCGGTCTCACCGGTGGAGTACGGCGGGAAGTTGTAGTTGTGCATGTAGCGCTTGCGGTTCTCCGGGGACAGGGTGTCCACCATCTGCTCCATGCGCAGCATGTTCAGCGTGGTGACGCCCAGGATCTGGGTCTCGCCCCGCTCGAACAGCGCCGAGCCGTGCACCCGCGGCAGCACGCCGACCTCGGCGGTCAGCGGACGGATGTCGCGCGGGCCGCGGCCGTCGATCCGGACCTGCTCGCGCAGCACCCGGTTGCGGACCTCGGACTTGGTCAGCGACCGGAAGGCGGCGGAGAGCTCCTTCTCCCGGCCCTCGAAGCGCGGGCCCAGCTCCCCGGCGACCTTGGCCTTGATCCGGTCCAGGGCCTCCTCGCGGTCGGCCTTGCCGGCGATCTTCAGCGCCTCGGCGACCTCGGCGCGGGCCAGGTCGGCCACCGCGTCGTACGCGTCGTCGGAGTAGTCCAGGAAGACCGGGAACTCGGCGACCGGCTTGGCGGCCACCTCGGCCAGCTCGCTCTGCGCGCGGCACAGCTCGCGGATCGCCGGCTTCGCGGCCTCCAGGCCGCTGGCCACGATCTCCTCGGTCGGGGCGGTGGCGCCGCCCGCGATCAGGGTCACCGCGTTCGGCGTCGCCTCGGCCTCGACCATCATGATCGCGACGTCGCCGTCGTCCAGCGTCCGGCCGGCCACGACCATGTCGAAGGTGGCCCGGGCCAGCTCCTCCAGGGTCGGGAAGGCCACCCACTGGCCGTCGACGTGCGCGACCCGGGTCGCCCCGATCGGGCCGGAGAACGGCAGGCCGGAGAGCTTGGTCGACATCGAGGCGGCGTTGATCGCCACCACGTCGTACGGGTGCTGCGGGTCGAGCGCCAGCACGGTCTCGACGACCTGGACCTCGTTGCGCAGGCCCTTGACGAACGACGGGCGCAGCGGCCGGTCGATCAGCCGGCAGGTGAGGATGGCGTCCTCGCTGGGGCGACCCTCGCGGCGGAAGAACGAGCCGGGGATCCGGCCCGCGGCGTACATCCGCTCCTCGACGTCGACGGTCAGCGGGAAGAAGTCGAACGACTCCCGCGGCTGCTTGCCGGCGGTGGTGGCGGAGAGGACCACGGTCTCGCCCAACTGGGCGACGACCGAGCCGGCGGCCTGACGGGCCAGCCGGCCGGTGGAGAAGGTGATCTCACGGGTGCCGAAGGACCCGTTGTCGATCACGGCGGTACGGGATTCGGTGCCGAGGTTGGTCTCGGTCATGTGCTGTGGTGCTCCTTCGCGTCGTCGGCCGACGACACGGGAACTGCTCAGGCGGCCGGTCTTCGATCGAAGCGCCCGGGTGGCCGGCATGTTGCCGGGATGCCCGGGGGCCACTACCGGAGACCGGTGCTGACCGGCTCCCTCTCGGGTTGTCGCGCGGCCGGGTTCTTCGGTGGTACCGGAACGGGGGAGCGGCCAGGCGGCCACTCCCCCGTCAGGTCATCGGCGCAGGCCGAGCCGCTCGATGAGCGACCGGTAGCGGTTGATGTCCTTCTTCTGGACGTAGTTGAGCAGCCGGCGGCGCCGGCCGACCAGCAACAGCAGCCCACGGCGGCTGTGGTGGTCGTGCTTGTGCACCTTCAGGTGCTCGGTGAGCTCGGCGATCCGCTTGGTCAGGACCGCGACCTGCACCTCGGGCGAACCGGTGTCACCCTCGGCGGTCGCGTACTCCGCGCGGATCTTGGCCTTGGCTTCCTGGTCGAGCGCCATGTTCTCCCTGTTTCGTGGGTCGTTTGACGGTGCCCGTCGGATCGGTCTCGGGGACCGGGGGACGGGCCGGTTCCTCGCACCCGCGGCGTCGTGCAGGCACGCGAGGCCCCACGTCGGTCAGCCGACGTCCCCGCCAGACTACCAGCACCTGGGGGAAGCACCCGGTCAAGGGCCACCGGACGCCCCCGCGGGATGCCGCCGGTGGCTCAGCCCAGCGCCCGCCGGGTCCGCTCCACGTCCTCGGCGATCTGCGCCACCAACGGCTCGATCGCGTCGTATCTGCGCTGCTCGCGCAGGTGCGCCACGAAGTCCAGGGCCAGCCGCTCGCCGTACAGGTCGCCGGAGAAGTCCAGCACGTACGCCTCCACCCGGCGCTCGCGCCCGGAGAAGGTGGGGTTGGTGCCGATGGAGACGGCTGCGGCCAGCGGCTCCCGGTGGTCCCGCCGGACCAGCCGGGCGGCGTAGATGCCGTCGGCGGGCACCGCCGCGTACCGGTGGCAGAGCAGGTTGGCGGTGGGGTAGCCCAGCTCGCGTCCGCGCTGGTCGCCGCGGACCACCACACCCTCCAGGCGGTGCGGCCGGCCCAGCGCGGCGGCCGCCGCGGCCACGTCGCCCGCGTCGACGCAGGACCGGATGTACGTGGAGGAGAAGACGGTGCCGGCCTCGGCGACCAGTGGGGCGCCCTCCACCCCGAAGCCGAAGGTCCGGCCGAGCCGCTCCAGCAGGGCGACGTCACCGGCCGCCCGGTGCCCGAACCGGAAGTTGTCCCCCACCACCACCAGCGCGGCGTGCAGGTGCTCGACCAGGATGTCGTGCACGAACGCCTCGGCCGACAGCCGGGAGAACTCCGGGGTGAACGGCACCACGCAGAGCACGTCCGCGCCGAGCGCCTCGATCAGCTCGGCCTTGCGGGCCGGCTCGGTGAGCACCGCCGGGTGCGAACCCGGGCGGACCACCTCGGCCGGGTGCGGGTCGAAGGTGACCACCACCGACCTGACGCCCAACTCCCGGGCGCGGGCCACGGCATGTCCGATGGTCGCCTGGTGGCCCTTGTGCACGCCGTCGAAGACGCCGATGGTGACGACGGAACGCCCCCACCCGCCGGGCGCCGCCTCGTACCCCCGCCACCGCTGCATGCCGCTCCTCCCCTGTGCAAGGAAGGGCCCCTTGTTAACGCCTGGCGTATAGGAAGGGGCCCCTGTTAACGCTTCCACCCGCCGCACCCGCCGCCCGCCGTCACGCCGGGGCGAGCACGATCTCCGCGCGGGCCCGCCCGCCCCGCTCGCTGACGATAGCGATCAGCCCGCCGTCCGGGCCGAAGACGGCGTACGGTCCGTCGATGCCCGCCGGGTCGAGGGGACCGCCGTGGGAGAGCAGCTTCGCCTCCTCGACGCCGGCGTCCCGGCGCGGGAAGAACCGGCCGGCCGCCGCGTCGAGCGGCAGGTTCACCACCTCGGGGGCCCGCTGCTCCAGCTCGTCGAGGGTGGCCGCCTCGGCCAGGGTGAACCCGCCCACCGCGGTACGCCGCAGCGCGGTCAGGTGGCCGCCCACGCCCAGCGCCAGCCCGGCGTCGCGGGCCAACGCCCGGATGTACGTCCCGGACGAGCAGGTCACGTTGACGTCGACGTCGACCACGTCGGGGGCGTCCCGCCGGATCGCCAGCACGTCGAGCCGGGAGACGGTGACCCGCCGGGCCGGCAGCTCGAAGCTCTCCCCCTCGCGGACCCGCTTGTACGCCCGCTGCCCGTCGACCTTGATGGCGCTCACCGCACTCGGCACCTGGTCGATCTCGCCGGTCAGCGCGGCGAACGCGGCGCGGATCGCGTCGTCGGTGACCGGGCCGGCCGGGGTGGTGGCGATCACGTCGCCCTCGGCGTCGTCGGTGACGGTGGCCTGGCCGAGGCGGACCGTGGCGGCGTAGCTCTTGCCCGCCCCGATCACGTAGGTGAGCAGCCGGGTGGCCCGCCCCACCCCGATCACCAGCACACCGGTGGCCATCGGGTCCAGGGTGCCGCCGTGCCCGACCCGGCGGGTCCGGGCGAGCCGCCGGATCCGCGCCACCACGTCGTGCGACGTCATGCCGCCTGGCTTGTCCACCACGATCAGACCGTCTGTGCTCACGACCGCCAAGCCTGCCAGACGGGGCGGCGCGCGCCGCCACCGACGTACGGCCCGGCTCAGCGCACGGCGCCGACCACCGCCCAGCCGCCGGAGCGCAGCCGCAGCAGCAGGGCCACCAGCCGCAGCACCACGAAGAGCATCAGCCCGGCCCAGATCCCGCCCAGCCCCAGGTCGAGCGCGTAGGCCAGCCAGATCGCCGGCAGGAACCCGCCCAGCGCGGCCACGATGGTGAGGTTGCGCAGGTAGCGGACGTCCCCCGCGCCGATCAGCACCCCGTCGAGGGCGAACACCACGCCGCCGATCGGCTGCAACGCCACGAACCAGGGCCAGGCCACCATGGCCTGCTCGCGTACCTCGGGGTCGGCGCTGAACAGCGCCGGGACCACGCCGGCGCCGGCGGCGATGAGCACCGCGAACCCCACGCCGCAGGCCCCGCCGAACAGCGCGAGGCGGCGGGCCAGCGCGCGGGCGCCGGGCGCGTCGCCGGCGCCGAGCGCGGCGCCGATCAGCGACTGGGCGGCGATGGCGAGCGCGTCCAGCACCAGCGCGGTGAAGAACCATAGTTGCAGGGCGATCTGGTGGGCGCCGACGGCGGCGGCGCCGAACCGGGCGGCGACCGCCGTGGCGGCCAGGAAGCTGGCCTGGAAGGCCACGCCGCGGACGAGCAGGTCGCGGCTGAGTCCCAGTTGCTGCCGGATCAGCCGGGGCCGGGGGCGCAGCGGGACCCGCTCGCGGACCAGCGCGGCGGCGAAGAGGACCCCGGAGAGGGTCTGCGCCAGTGCGTTGGCCACCGCCGAGCCGACCAGGCCCAGCCCGGCCGGATAGACCAGCAGCGGGCAGAGCAGGGCGGAGAGCAGGTTGGGGCCGAGCACGAACCACAGCGGCCGCCGGGTGTCCTGGATGCCGCGCAGCCAGCCGTTTCCGGCGGCGGCGAGCAGCAGGCCGGGGGCGCCCAGGGCCGCGATCCGCAGCCAGTGCCCGGCGGCGTCGGCCACCGCCCCGGGCTCGCCGACGAGGGTACGCGCCAGCGCACCGCCGCCGACCTGCATGCCGGCCGCGACCAGCAGCCCCACCCCGAGGGCGAGCCACGAGGCCTGCACCCCCTCGGCCACCGCGGCGGCCCGGTCGCCGGCCCCGAACCGGCGGGCCGACCGCCCGGTCGTGCCGTACGCGACGACGGTGCCGAGCCAGGCGACCAGGGTCATCACCGTGCCGGCGACGGCGAGCGCGGCCAGCGGCACCCGGCCGAGGTGCCCCACCACGGCCGTGTCGACCAGCACGTAGAGCGGCTCGGCGGCGAGCACCACCAGGGCGGGCAGGGCGAGGGCGGCGACCCGGCGCGCGGTGGCGTCGACGGGGGCGGTGGCGGGGGCAGGCTGGCTCATCGACGCCGATCCTGGCACGCCGTCGGTAAGGGACGCAAGCCTCTTCATTGCTTACAGCACCCACCTGGGCCCGCCGTCGGGTACCGGCCTCGCCGACCCGCGTCCCGGCGCCCCCATCCCGTCGTACGGTGAGGCCATGGCGGCGGGCGGCGAGGCGATCGTCGACGGCGAGGACCCGCTCTGGTGGCGGCGGTTCTTCGGTGAGTACCTCGGCACCTTCCTGCTGGTGCTGGCCTCCGTCGGGCCCGGGGTGGTCAACCAGCGGGTCGGCGCGGAGGCGGTCAGCCGCACCGCCGCGGTCGTCAGCCCCGGCCTGATGCTGGCCTCGATCATCCTGTTCATGGGGACGGTCTCCGGCGCCCACCTCAACCCGTCCGTGACGCTCGCCTTCGCCCTGCGCCGGGACTTCCCGTGGCGGCGGGTGCCGGGCTACCTCGCCGCCCAGTTCGCCGGGGCGGTCTCCGCGGCCGGGCTACTCGCCGGGTCGCTCGGCGGGCATGGCACCGCCGGGCTCACCCTGCCCGGCGCGGGGGTGGACGCCCGGCTCGCCCTGCTCTGGGAGCTGATCCTCACCGTCGGGCTGCTCAGCACCATCCTCGGCACCGCCTCCGGCGCGCAGAACGTCGGCGGGCTGGCCGCCGTCGCCGTCGGCGGCTACCTCGCCCTGGCCGGCCTCTGGGCCTCGCCCCTGACCGGGGCGTCGATGAACGTGTTCCGCTCGCTCGGCCCCGCCCTGGTGTACGGCCAGCCCCGGGCCTGGTGGGCGTACCTGCTCGGCCCGCTGCTGGCGGTGCCGGTGGCGGTGGCGGTCGCCGCGGTGCTGCGCGGGCCGGGCGGCAGCCGGATCAGCCGACGTACCGCCCAGGGCACCGCCCGGCACTGAGCCCCGGCCCGGCACGGCCCGGGGGGGCTCAGGCGGCCGGCGCCACCGCCGGGTCCGGCTGGGTCACTGGCGGGTGTCCATCGACGTCTGCAGCGCGCGCCGCATCTGCTCGCGGGCCTCGTCGGTGTTCTCGGGCTTGGGCTTGCTGGCCATGGGAGTTCCCTTCCAGGGCGGGTCGGGCCACCGACACCGGCGGCCCCCTACGGGCGGTCCTGCTGAGCGCCGGGCGGGCGGTCCGGGATCACCGGAGCGGCTCGCCTGGCAGCGTGAGCCCGGGTCGGTCTGACCCTGGAAGGAGGCGACGCCGGGTGTGGCGCCACCGCCCCGCGACCCGCGTCCGTCCGGACGCCGGTCCGTTCCCAAGTTAACGTTTACTTTCCACATGTTGTCCAGGCTTCCCGTCATCTGGACAGGGATGACGAACCGGCAGGTCAACGGGCGCGGGCCGACCGCCGCGAGGCGGCAGAGCCCGCTCGTACCGGCGGGCGGCGGGGTGACGGGGCGGGCGGCGGAGGGCGTGGAAAGGACGGGTCAGCGGGCGAGGAAGTGCCAGCCGAGCCACCACCAGAAGCCGAAAAGTCCGATCCGGCCCACCGGCACCGGGCCGACCTCGTAGCGCATCACGTACGCGCAGACCACCCCGAGCGACGGGATGCGCGAACCCTCCCGCCGGGAGAGCACCTCCAGCAGCGCGAACAGCGCCAGGGCGACCAGGAAACCGCCGATGGCCAGCATGCGCATCATCGGCGGGCCAGCCCCCAGAACGCGGCCAGCCAGGCGAACCAGGCCGCCGACCGGACCATCGGGTCCTCCAGCAGCGGGTCCGCCAGCCGGGAGAAGGTCGGGAACTCGTCACCCACCGACATCACGAACGTGGCGCCCTCGAAGACGCCGAAGACGGTGACCGGCAGCAGCCACCATCCCGCCGCCCGGCCCACCCGGCGGGGGGCCGGCCGGCGCGGTACCCGGTTGCCCAGACCGAGCCAGATCAGGGCGCCACCGGTGCCCAGCGTCCAGATGTTCGCCGCCGCGGAGAAGGAGGGGAACTGACCGCCCACCACCGAGATGCAGACCAGCACCGGCACGGTGACCACCGGCCTGTCCCACGCCCGGGGTGCCTCGACGACGAGCTCGCGGGGCTGCTCCATCCCCCGATTCTCCCCGCCGTCACGCGGGGCTGGAAGACCGACACCCCCGGAGGTGACCCTGATCTCCGGGCCCGGGGGCCGGGCTCAGGAGGTGACCAGCGCCGAGTCCAGCTCCGCCCGGATCCGGTCGACCACCGCGTCGGCGTCGCCGCGGCCGGTGAAACCGGCCGCGAACCGGTGCCCGCCCCCGCCGAGCGCCGTCGCCACCCGGCTCACGTCGACCGCGCCCTTGCTGCGCAGGGAGACCGCCCACTCACCCGGGCCGACCTGCTTCAGCACGCACGCCACGTCGGCCTCCGCGGTGCACCGGACCGAGTCGATCAGCGCCTCCAGCACGTACGGCCGCTGGCCGTGCCGGGCCAGGTCGTCCTGGGTGGCGTACGTCCACACCAGGCCGTTGCCGGCGGCGGCCGGCGGCTCCAGGCGGGCCCGGCCGAGCACCTCGCCGAAGAGGCGGACCGCCCCGAACGGGCGGGTGTCGAAGACCTCCCGGGAGATGTCGCCGGGGCGGATGCCGGTGGCCAGCAGGCGGGCGGCCAGCTGGTGCACGGCCGGGGTGGTCGCGTCGAAGCGGAACGAGCCGGTGTCCGTGGTCAGCGCGACGTAGAGGCAGGCGGCGATCTCCGCGTCCAGCGGCACGTCCAGCCGGGCCAGCAGCTCCTCGGCGACCACCGAGGTGGCCGCCGCGGCCGGATCCACCAGCTGGACGTCACCGAACCCGGTGTTGGAGGCGTGGTGGTCGAGCACCAGCACCGGCCCCGGCACCGCCAGCCGGCCGGCCAGCTCGCCGAGGCGCGACTCGCTGGCCGCGTCGAAGCAGACCACCAGGTCCGGGTCCCGGTACGCCCCCGTCGCCGGCACCAGCAGCTCCAGCCCAGGCAGCCAGCGGAACGGCTCCGGAACCTCCGGCGGGCCGGGGAACGTGGCCTGGAGCTGCCGTACGCCCAGCCGGCGCAGGCCCAACCCGAAGCCGAGCATGCTGCCCAGCGCGTCGCCGTCCGGGTTGACGTGGCAGATCAGCAGCACCCGGGACTCGGGGCCGAGGCCGCGTACCGCCGCGACGGCGGCCGCCCAGTCCGGCTCGCCCGGACCGGCGGGCGGCGACTGCCGGGGCACCCGATCCGCCGGCCGGTCCGGGGAGTCGGTCACCGCCGGTCCGTGGCGGACGGGGCGTCGCTCTCGTCCGCGTCCTCGGCGTCCTCGTCCTCGTCCTCGTCGACCCGGTACGGCTGGGCCTCGCCGGCATAGCTGGACTGCGCGGCCAGCCGCTGCACCTCGGCGTCGGCCGTACGGGCCGCGGCGAGCAGGTCGTCGATGTGCTTGACCTGGTCCTGCACGTCGTCCAGGACGAAGGTCAGGGTCGGCGAGTGGCGCAGCCCGAGGGCCTTGCCCACCGTGCTGCGCAGCATGCCCTTGGCGCTCTCCAGCGCGGCGGCGGTGCTGGCCTGGGCGGCCGCGTCGCCGAGCACGGTGTAGAAGACCGTGGCGTCGCGCAGGTCGGCCGTGATCCGGGCGTCGGTGATGGTGATCATGCCGAGCCGGGGGTCCTTGATCTGGCTCCGCACCACCGACGCGACCAGTTCACGGATGCGCTCCGCGTGCCGGCGTACCTTGGCCGGATCCGTCATCTCCCCCACCTCCAGCGCGTGCTGCCTCGCCCGACACCTCGAACCCTACCCGCGCCGCCCCGCCCCCCGCGCACCCCCGCCACCCCCGCAAGGAGGCGCCCCTGCTAACGCTTTCGGTAGCGCAGGGGCCCCTTCCAACACCTCGGGTGGGCGTGCCCGCAGGCTCAGTCCTCCGCGCCGTAGAGGCGGCGGCGGACCGACAACAGCTCCGCCTCGGGCCGGGCGGCGACCAGGCGCTCGCACGAGTCGAGCACCTCCCGCACGTGTGCCGCCTCGGCGGCCACCACCGCCACCCCGATCTCGGCCCGGCCGGTGAGATCCAGGGCGCCGGTCTCGGCCACCGACACCTCGAAGCGGCGCAGCGCGGCGACGATCGGACGGACGTAGGAGCGCTTCGCCTTCAGGGAGCGGGAGTCCCCGGGCAGCAACAGGTCGAACAGCGCGGTTCCGGTATACACGGCGGGAAACGGTACGCCACCGCCACCGGCACGATCACCGGATTTCCGCCCCCGGCGGCAACGATCACGGCGGCCACCGGACCACCTGCCTCAGCTCAGGGCGACCGCCACCAGCACGTCCCGGTCGATGGCCTGGTCCACCCGGTGCGCGAGGTCCCGCCAGCCGGGGCCGTCGACCACCCGCAGTCCCGCCCCGGCCAGCACCTCCTCGGCCGCCGGCCGCGGCGTGACCTGCGTGTTCCAGGACAGCCCCAGCGCGCCGCCGGGGCGCAGCAGCTGGCGCCAGACCGGCACGGCGGCGGCCAGCAGGTTCAGCGGGCTGCGGGACAGGCCCCGGTCCGCGGTCCGCGCGCCGTGCGCCACCCCGTACGGGGCGTCGGTGACGATCACGTCGGCGCAGCCGGCCCGGAGCACCTCGCGGGCCCCGGTGGTGTCGGTGTGCAGCACGGTCACCCGCTGGGTGGCCCCGGACCGGTGGTCCTCTCGGGAGGGGGCGAGCACCGCCTCGAACCGGCGCGCGAGCAGCTTGCGGTCCCGCCGCACCGGCACGATCTCGGCCGTGTGCTTGAGCCGCTTGCGGCGCAGCCAGGTGCGCAGGAACGCCACGTACGCGTCGACGTCCTTGCCGTCGAGTTCCACGCCGATGCCGTCGTAGCCGTACATCAGCGCCTGGTTGAGGGTGGTCCCCCGCCCGCAGAGCGGGTCCAGCACCACCAGCTGGCGGTCGAGCATCACCGCGGCCGAGGCGGAGGCGAGCAGGGTGGCGTTGAGCAGCAGCCGGGTGAACTGCTCGTTGGTCTTGCCGGCGTACTTGGGAATGGTGATCAGGTCGGCGTCGTAGCGCGCCAGAGGGTGCAGCGGCACCGGCCGCAGCAGCTCGTCCCCGACCCGCTCGAACAGCGCGTACGCGGCCGACAGGTTCGCCAGGTAGGCCAGGTCCCGGCCGCCGAGCCCGGGCTCCGGGACGGCGAAGGTCAGGTAGTCCACCCCGCCGATCCGCTCGGTGGCGGCGTCGACCGGCGCGGCGCCGAGCACCCCGGAACCGGCGAAGATCTCCAGCTCGGCGCGGGCCAGCCGGCCGGCGGCGTCGGCGTAGACCCGATTGGCGGACGGGGCGAGCAGCAGCGCGTACCTGAGCACGCCGGGAATTGTCGCAGCCCGGAGAGACGGCGACGGCCGGGACCCACCAGGGTCCCGGCCGTCGACCGGTCGTGCACACCGCTCAGGCGCGCGGCTTCTCCCGCATCTCGAAGGTTTCGATGACGTCGCCGACCTGGACGTTGTTGTAACCAGCCAGGGTCAGACCGCACTCGAAGCCCTCGCGGACCTCCGTCGCGTCGTCCTTGAACCGCTTCAGCGAGCTGATGGTGAGATTGTCCGCCACGACCGCCCCGTCCCGCAGCAGCCGCGCCTTGGCGTTGCGGCGGATGATGCCGGACCGGACGATACAACCGGAGATGTTGCCGATCTTGGACGAACGGAACACGTCGCGGATCTCCGCGGTGCCCAGCTCGACCTCCTCGTACTCCGGCTTGAGCAGGCCCTTGAGCGCCGCCTCGATCTCCTCGATGGCCTGGTAGATGACCGTGTAGTACCGGATCTCCACGCCCTCGCGGTCGGCCATCTCACGGACCTTGTTGGCGGCCCGCACGTTGAAGCCGATGATCGTGACCGGCTCGGACGACGCGCTCGCGAGCATCACGTTGCTCTCGGTGATCGCGCCGACGCCCCGGTCGAGGACCTTGAGCTGGACCTCCTCGGGGATGTCGAGGTTGAACAGCGCGTCCTCCAACGCCTCCACCGAACCGGAGACATCGCCCTTGAGGATGAGGTTGAGCGACGTCTTCTCGCCCTCCTTGAGCTGCTCCATGAGCGTCTCGAGGGTGGCCCGACCGCGGGAGTTGGCGAAGGCCGCCGCCCGCCGCCGCGCCTGGCGCTGCTCGGCGATCTGCCGCACCGTACGGTCGTCCGCCGCCGCCAGGAAGGTGTCGCCCGCGCTCGGCGGCGCGGTGAGGCCGAGCACCATGACCGGACGCGCCGGCCCGGCCTCCTCGACCTGGTTGCCGTTCTCGTCGAGCATGGCCCGAACCCGGCCGTGCGCCCCACCGGCGACGATCGAGTCGCCCGCCCGCAGGGTGCCCTTCTGCACCAGCACCGTCGCCACCGCACCGCGGCCCTTGTCCAGGTGCGCCTCGATGGCCACACCCTGCGCCGGCCCGTCGATCGGAGCGGTCAGCTCCAGCGACGCGTCGGCGGTCAGCAGGACGGCCTCCAGGAGGTCGTCGATGCCGATGCCGGGCTTCGCGGCCACGTTGACGAACATGGTCTCGCCGCCGTACTCCTCGGCGACCAGGCCGTACTCGGTCAGCTGCTGGCGGACCTTGTCCGGGTTGGCGTCCGGCTTGTCGACCTTGTTGACCGCGACCACGATCGGCACGTCGGCCGCCTTGGCGTGGTTCAACGCCTCGATGGTCTGCGGCATGACGCCGTCGTCAGCTGCGACCACCAGGATCACGATGTCGGTGACCTGGGCACCACGGGCACGCATGGCGGTGAACGCCTCGTGACCCGGGGTGTCGATGAAGGTGACCGCGCGGTCCTCGCCCTCGTGCGGGACGTGGACCTGGTACGCGCCGATGTGCTGGGTGATGCCACCCGCCTCACCGGCCACCACGTTCGCCTTACGGATGGCGTCGAGCAGCTTGGTCTTACCGTGGTCGACGTGACCCATGACGGTCACCACCGGCGCCCGGCTGACCAGGCGGTCCTCCGCCACCTCGGCGTCGAGGTCGATGTTGAACTGCGCGAGCAGCTCGCGGTCCTCGTCCTCCGGGCTGACGATCTGCACGTCGAAGCCGAGGTGCTCACCCAGCAGCTGCAGGGTCTCGTCCGAGCAGGACTGGGTCGCGGTCACCATCTCGCCCAGGTTGAACATCTCCTGGACCAGGGAACCCGGGTTGGCGTTGATCTTGTCGGCGAAGTCCGACAGCGAGGCGCCACGGGACAACCGGACGACCTGACCCTGGCCCCGGGGAGCACCCGAGGACATGGTCGGGGCCGACAGGTTGTCGAACTCCTGTCTGCGCTGCTTCTTGGACTTGCGACCGCGGGTCGGCCGGCCACCCGGACGCCCGAAGGCACCCGCGGCACCGCCGCCACGGCCACGACCGCCGCCACCGGGACGACCGCCGCCACCGGCCGGACCACCCGGACGGAAACCACCGCCGGGAGCACCGCCACCGCCGCCGGGGCCACCTCGGTAGCCACCGCCACCGCCGGCGCCACCACCGGGACCGCCGCGGTAGCCACCGCCACCGCCACCGCCGGCGCCACCACCGGGACCGCCGCGGTAGCCACCGCCACCGCCACCAGCGCCGCCACCGGGACGACCGGCGCCGCCACCGGGGCGACCGGCGCCGGGACCACCCGGGCGACCGGGACGCTGACTCGGCATGGACGCCGGGCTGGGCCGCGGCGGCATCGACGCCGGGCTCGGCCGCGGCGGCATGCCCGCCGGGTTGGGCCGCGGGCCGCCCGCGCCGGCCGCCGGCGGCCGCTGCTGGCCACCGGAGATGCCGAACGGGTTGTTACCGGCGCCGCGCGCGGGCGGGCGACCGCCGGGACGGCCACCGGGGCCCGGGGCGGGCCCGCCGGGTCGGCCACCGGCGGCCGGCGAACCGGGCCGCGGCGGCACGGCGCTCGGGCCGGGACGCGGCCCCGGACGGGGACCGCCCTCGGCCGGAGGCTCCCGGCGGACGTTCTCGCGCTGCTGCTGGCGGGCGGCCTGGGCGGCCTTGACCGCGGCCTCCTGCTCAGCCTTCAGCGCGGCGGCACGCGCCTCGGCGGCCGCCACCTCGATGTCGTGCGCGCTCGCCGGCTTCGCGACCGGCGCCGCCGGGGACGGCGGGCCGGGAACCGGCGGCTTGGGCTTCGGGCCCGGGGTCGGTCCGGCCGGCCGCCGAGGCGGCATCGGCTTGGCCGAGACCCGGGGGGCGCCCGGGGTCGGGGTCGGCGTCGGGGTCGGCGCCGCCGCGGGAGCTGCCGCCGGTGCCGGAGACCCGGCGGAGGCGACGAACGCGTTGCGCAGCCGTCGGGCGACGGGCGCCTCGACGGTGCTCGACGCGGACTTGACGAACTCGCCCATTTCCTTCAACTTGGCGAGCACGGTCTTGCTTTCGACCCCGAGCTCCTTAGCAAGCTCGTGTACGCGGGCCTTACCTGCCACTGCACTCCTCACTCCGAGGTCGTGCGGGCAGCACCCGCAGCGACCTCACTCGTGCACTTGAAGCCTGGTCATTTCAGGGACTTCATCGTGTGCTCATGTCGGTCGTCCTACCTTGCTAGCGACCCTCGCCCGGTCGGGTTGACCGGACGTCGGGCTTGGCGCGTGAACGTGCTCCGCCAGCTCACCGTGATCGATGATCGCGGTGATCCGCAACGCACGCCCGAAGGCGCGGCGTCGCACCGCCTGCGCGAAGCAGGCCGGATCAGGGTGCATGTTCGCTCCCCGACCCGGCATCCTGCGGGCCGGATCAGGTCGGAGGCTGTAACCACCAGCCTCGTCGCCGAGCGCGACGATCCGCAGCAGTTCGTCGGCCGGCGCTCGTCGCCGGCAACCCACACAGGTGCGCTCCGGCAGCGCGCGTCGTACCACCGGCGAAAGTCTACCCCTAGCTGCCGGAGATCGCGCCGCCCGGCTCCCGGACGTGATCAGCTTCGCCCCGGCCGGCGGGTGCGGACTGCTCCGCGTCCGACCGGATGTCGATCCGCCAACCGGTCAACCGGGCGGCAAGCCGGGCATTCTGCCCTTCGCGCCCGATGGCCAGCGAGAGCTGGAAATCCGGCACCGTCACCCGGGCCGTCCGGCTGGCCAGGTCGACCACCTCGACCCGCAGCGCCTTGGCCGGCGACAGCGCGTTGCCGACGAAGGTGGCCGGGTCGTCCGACCAGTCGATGATGTCGATCTTCTCGCCGTGCAGCTCGCTCATCACCGCGCGCACCCGCTGCCCCATCGGGCCGATGCAGGCCCCCTTGGGGTTGACGCCCGAGGCGGTGGAACGTACGGCGATCTTGGTGCGGTGCCCGGCCTCGCGGGCGATGGCGGCGATCTCGACGGTGCCGTCGGCGATCTCCGGCACCTCCAGCGCGAAGAGCTTCTTCACCAGCGCCGGGTGCGAGCGGGACAACGTGATCTGCGGCCCGCGCATTCCCTTCGCCACGTGCACCACCACGCAGCGGATCCGCTCACCGTGCTTGGGCTGCTCGCCGGGCACCTGCTCGGACTGGGGCAGGACCCCCTCCAGCTTGCCCAGGTCGACGCTGATGATGCCCTTCTCGGCCCGCGCCTCG
Organism: Micromonospora sp. NPDC050686; assembly: GCF_040654475.1. Taxonomy (NCBI): domain Bacteria; kingdom Bacillati; phylum Actinomycetota; class Actinomycetes; order Micromonosporales; family Micromonosporaceae; genus Micromonospora; species Micromonospora sp. NPDC050686. The sequence goes on along the minus strand of NZ_JBFAID010000001.1, from coordinate 160,754 downwards.
TGCGCCTGCACCACGCCGGTGACCAGGTCACCGTCGCGGCCGACGTACTCGCCGAAGTGCACCTCGTCGGTGGCCTCCCGCAGCCGCTGGAGGATCACCTGCTTAGCGGTCATGGCGGCGATCCGGCCGAAGTCGTGCGGAGTGTCGTCCCACTCCCGCACCACGGTGCCCTCGTCGTCCAACTCCTGGGCATATACCAGGGCGGCGCCGGTCTTGCGGTCGATCTCCACCCGGGCGTGCGGCTCCGAGCCTTCGGTGTGCCGGTAGGCGGTCAGCAGCGCGGTCTCGATCGCCGCGAGGATCGTGTCGAACGGGATCTCCCGCTCGCGCTCGAGTGCGCGCAGCGCCGCGAGGTCGATGTTCACCTCTCCTCGTCCTCCACATCATCTTCGTCGTCGATGTCGTCAATGTCGTCGGCCTCGTCGATCTCGTCGAGGCGGCTGAACTCCACCTGCACCCGGCCGGGGCCGAGCGCGGCGTACGGATGCCCGGCGCGGCCGGAGTCGGTCTCCAGCACCACGCGCTCGTCGTCGGCCTCGACCACCCGGCCGGTGAGCTGCCGGTCCCCGGCGGCGCGCTGCTCGGGCAGGCCCGCCGCGCCGCGCACGGTCACCTTCACCAGCCGGCCGACGTTGCGCCGCCAGTGCCGGGGCAGGGTGAGCGGCCGGTCCACCCCCGGCGAGCTGACCTCCAGCTGGTACTCCCCGGCGACCAGGTCGCCGCCGGCCTCCTCGGCCGCGTCCAGCGCGGCGGAGACGGCCCGGGAGACGTCCGCCACGGCGTCCAGGTTGATCCCGCCGTCGGCGTCCACGATCACCCGGACCACGTGCCGCCGGCCGGCCCGGGAGACGGAGAGGTCCTCGAGGTCGTAGCCGGCCTCGGCGACCACCGGCTCGATCACCTCGCGCAGCCGGGTTCGCCGGGCACCCAGGTCACCGCGCGGCGCGCCGGCCCGGTCCCCGCCCCGGGGGCCGTCGGCACGCCGGGGACGACCCGACGGTCCGGTCGACCTGGTGGCACGGCCACGCTGCGTCATCTGGCGCACCCTTCCGAGATCGACGGCGGCCCGGTCGGGCCGCCATGCCGGCACGCCACCGGGGCGAGACGCGTCCGGTGGCTGCGCAGAGCGTAACGCGCCTGCCGGGTGACGTACCCGGCGGCGCACCGACGCCGGTGGGCCACCTGCCGGCACGGATGGTGTTGACTTGTCCGGTGGCAACGACAGAGCGCGACGAGACGATCGGGCATTCCCGGCGGAACGTGCTGCGGGCCGGCACCCTGCTGGTGCTGGGTGGGGCGACCGCGCCGCTCGCCGGTTGTGATCTTTTCGACCGGGGCGACGACCCACCCCCCGCGCCCGATCCACTCGAGCCGCTCGTCGCCGGGGCCCTCGATCTGGCGGGCCGGCACCGCGCGGCGATCGCCGCGGACCCCGGCCTCGCCGACCGGCTCACCCCGATCGCCGAGGCCCACGAGGCGCACGCCGCCGAGCTGCGCCGGGTGATCGGCCGGACGCCGCCGACGGCATCGCCGGCCGCGAGCGCGAGCGCACCCGCCGGCTCCGAGCCGCTCGCCGCGCTGCGCCGGGCGGAGCAGCAGGGACGGCAGGTCGCCGCGCAGGCGTGCGCCGCCGCCCCCGCCGAGCGGGCGGCGCTGCTCGGCTCGATCACCGCCGCCCGGGCCACCCACGTCGAGGTGCTGGCATGACCCGCCGCGCGCCCGCCGGGGCCACCGAGGCGCTGCGCGCCGCGCTGAGCGCGGAGTACGCCGCCGTCTACGCGTACGGTCCGATCGGGGTGCACCTGACCGGGGCGAACCGGTCCGCCGCCCGGGCCGCCGAGGCGGCGCACCGCAACCGGCGCGACGCGCTGGTCCTCCAGCTCAGCGCCGACGGCGAGGTGCCGGCCGACCGGGCCGGGTACGCGCTCCCCTTCCCGGTCTCCGACGGGCCGAGCGCGCTGCGGCTGGCGGTCGGGATCGAGGAACGCACCGCCGGGTTCTGGCGGGCCGCCCTGGCGCACACCGAGGGGGCCGACCGCAACCGGGCGCTCGCCGCGCTCACCGACTGCGCGCTGCGGGCCACCCGCTGGCGGCGGGCCGCCGGGGTGACGCCGCTCACCGTCCCCTTCCCGGGCCGCCCGGCCTGACGCGGGCGCGGGCCGGCGGAAGAGTCGGCTGTCGGCGTCCCGGTTGCGGGCCGTATACCAGGTATGCATACTCCGTTGCGTGTCCATCCGTCACGGGCTGCTCGCCCTCCTCGAACGCGGCCAGATGTACGGCTACCAACTCCGGGCCGCCTTCGAGGAGTCGACCGGGTCGACCTGGCCACTGAACATCGGGCAGGTCTACACCACCCTGTCCCGGCTGGAACGCGACGGGCTGGTCCGCCCGCTGCCCGAGAGCGAGGGCGGCCAGCGGCCGTACGAGATCACCGACGCCGGCCGGGCCGACCTGGCGTTGTGGTTCGCCACCCCGATCAGCCGCACCGACCGCCCGCGCGACGAACTGGCGATCAAGCTGGCCCTGGCCCTGACCACGCCGGGCGTCGACGTCCGGTCGGTGGTGCAGGGCCAGCGGACCGCCACCATGCGCACCCTGCAGGAGTTGACCCGGTTGAAGTTCGCCAGCGACCGGCCCGAGGACCTGCCCTGGCGGCTGGTGCTGGACTCGATGGTGTTCCAGGCGGAGGCCGAGATCCGCTGGCTGGACCACTGCGAGACGAGCCTGGTCCGGTACAGTCCGGCGCCCGGCCGCCCGGCTCCGGCGGCCGACGAGGCGGTGGACCGGTCCGACCAGGAGGTCCGGCGGTGAGTCCGACGACAGAACCGGTGCTCGACGTCCGCGACGTGCACCGTACGCACGGCGCCGGCGCGGCCACCGTGCACGCGCTGCGCGGGGTGAGCCTCACCGTGCGGCCGGGAGAACTGGTCGCCGTGATGGGGCCCTCCGGCTCCGGCAAGTCCACCCTGCTGGCGCTCGCCGGCGGGCTGGACAGCCCGACCGCCGGTGAGGTGCGGGTGGAGGGCCAGTCGCTGGGCGAGCTGGACCGCCGGCGGCTGGCCCAGGTCCGGCGGCGCCGGATCGGCTACATCTTCCAGGACTTGAACCTGCTGGGCAGCCTCACCGCCGCCGAGAACGTGGCGCTCCCCCTCGAACTCGACGGGGTGGGCGTACGGGTGGCGCGGCGGCAGGCCCTCGCGGCGCTCGACGAGGTGGCGATGGGCGGGCTGGGCGACCGGTTCCCGGACCAGCTCTCCGGCGGCCAGCAGCAGCGGGTCGCCATCGCCCGCGCACTGGTCGGGGAGCGTCGCCTGGTGCTCGCCGACGAGCCGACCGGCGCACTGGACTCGCAGACCGGGGAGGCGGTGCTGCACCTGCTGCGTACCCGGGTCGATGCCGGCGCCGCCGGGGTGCTGGTCACCCACGAGGCCCGGCACGCCGGCTGGGCCGACCGGGTGGTCTTCCTGCGGGACGGGATGCTGGTCGACTCCACCGCCCCGCTGCCCGGCGTCGAGCAGTTGCTGACCGGCAGCCCGCGGTGAGCCGGCGCGGCGCCGGACGGTTCGCCGCGCTGGCCGGATCGTGGCGCGCCGCGCTGCGCATCGCCCGCCGGGAGGCCCGCCGGGCGCGCGGGCGGACCGCGCTGGTGCTGGCGATGATCGCCTTGCCCGTGCTGGCGCTGACCTTCGTCGCGGTCAGCTACGACATGGCCGAGCTGACCCGCGCCGAACAACTGGACCGCCGGCTCGGGGAGGCCGACGCCGCGCTGCGGCCCGTGATGGACGGCCGGATCCGGCAGGACGCCTGGGGCGACGGCTACCGCCAGGCCGACGACCAGCCGCTACGCCGCCCGGCCCGGCCGGAGGAGGTGGCGGCGTTGCTGCCGCCGGGCAGCCGGATTGTGCCGGTGGCCCACTGGGTGCCGTTCGAGGTCCGCCGCGACGGCCGGGACGTGTCGCTCAACGCCCGCGCCCTGGACCTCGCCGACCCGCTCGCCCGGGGCCGGGCACGACTCCTGACCGGACGCGCCCCGGCCGGGCCGACCGAGATCGCGGTCAGCGAGCGCGCCCTCTCCCGCCTCGGCACCCGCCTCGGCGGGTGGGTCACAGTCGCCGACGGTTCCCGCAGCTACACCGTGGTCGGCATCGTGGAGTTCCCGGACGACCTGGGCGACGTGATCGCCCTGCACCCGGCGGCGGTGAGCCGCGCCGACCAGACCGGCGAGTTCGGCTGGATGGTCGACCTGCCCGGCCCGCCGGACGCCGCCCTGGTCCGCCGGCTCAACGACAACGGGGTCCTGATCACCGCCCGCAGCGCGGCGCCCGGCGCGGTCCGGCTCGACCAGGCCCCCGGACTGGCCGCCGACGAGCTGGGCAACGGCCTGCTGATCGGCGGGTTGGGGCTGCTGGAGGTGGTGCTGCTGGTCGGGCCCGCCTTCGCGGTCGGCGTACGGCGCCGGCGGCGGGAGCTGGCACTGGTGGCGGTCGCCGGCGGGGACGCCGCCCAGCTGCGCCGGGTGGTCCTCGCCGACGGCGTCGTGCTGGGCTGCCTCGGGGCGGCCATCGGGGTGGCGCTGGGCGTGGCGGCGGCCTTCGCCGGCCGGCCGCTGCTCGAGGAGTACCTGCTGATGGCCCGCTCCGGCGGCTACCGGGTCTTCCCGGCGGCGCTGGCCGCGATCGCGCTGGTGGCGGTCACCGCCGGGGTGCTCGCCGCGCTCGCCCCGGCCTGGACGGCCGCCCGGCAGGACGTGGTGGCCGGGCTGGCCGGGCGGCGCAGCGCACCGCCGCACCGGCGCCGCTGGCTGGTCCTCGGGGTGGCGCTCACCGCCGCCGGGAGCGCGGTGGCCGCGTTCGGCGCGGCCCGCAGCCAACCCACCGGCATCCTGCTCGGGCTGGTCCTCGGTGAGCTGGGGCTGGTCTTCGCCACCCCCGCCATGCTCGGCGGGCTGGCCCGGTTCGGCCGGCTGCTCCCGCTGGCGCCCCGCATCGCGCTGCGCGACGCCAGCCGCAACCGCTCCTCCGCCGCGCCGGCCATCTCCGCGGTGATGGCGGCCGTCGCCGGCAGCGTCGCCCTCGGCGTCTACCTGGCCAGCGAGGGGGACCGGGAGGTGGCGCGGTACCGACCGTCGGTGCCGCCGGGCCACGTCCTGGTCACCGCGAGCCGCGCCGACGACACCGCCCCGGCGCTGCCACCGCTGCCCGTGGTCGACGAGCTGGCCCGGACCCACCTGCCGGGCGGATCGGCCGCCCCGCTGACCTACCCGGTCTGCGCGACCGACCCCGGATACTGCGACGTGACCGCGCTGCTGCCGCCGGAGCGGGCCTGCCCGTACCTCCCCGGGCAGCCGCTGAGCCGCGCCGAGCAACGGGCCGCCCGTGCCGATCCCCGGTGCGGCGACGCCACCGACAGCTTCTACTCGACGTACCCGAGCGCGGTCGTCGACGACGGCCGGGCGCTGCCCGCGCTCGCCGACGCCGACCCGGCGTCGATCGCCGCGGCGACCGCGGTGCTGCGCGCCGGCGGGGTGGTGGTCGGCGACCCGAGGCGGGTCGCCGACGGGCGGATCACCGTGGTCGCCACCCGGACCGGGGACGATCCGGAGCCGCTGGAGACCAGGACCATCTCCGTGGCGGGCTACGCCCTCACCGGAGCCATGTCCGCCGACCGGTTGGTGCTGTCCCCGGCGGCCGCCGGGCGGCTCGGGCTGACCGGGCAGCAGTTCGGCTGGGTGATCGGTACCGACGCGGTGCCGGACCAGGGCCAGCAGGCCCGGTTGACGGCGGCGCTGCGGGCGTACCTGCCGGTGGACGTCGCGGTGGAGCGCGGCGCGTACCAGGCGGACCAGTCACCGCAGCTACTCCTGCTGGCCCTGGCCGCCGCGGTGGTCACCTGCGGCGCGGCGGCCATCGCCACCGGGCTCGCCGCCGCGGAGGGCCGGGCCGACCTGTCCACCCTGGCCGCGGTGGGCGCCAGCCCTCGGGTACGCCGGCTGTTGTCGCTCTGCCAGGCCGGGGTGATCGCCGGGACCGGCTCGGCGCTCGGCATCCTGGCCGGACTCGGCTCGGCGGTGATCATCCTCACCGCGGCGAACCGCCGGTACGCCGAGAGCTGGCCGGTGCAGGAGCCGTACCGGCTGGTGGTGCCCGGTTCGATCCTCACCGTGCTGGTCGTGGTGCCGCTGGTGGCGATGCTCGGCGCCGGCCTGTTCACCCGCTCCCGGCTGGCCGTCGAGCGCCGACTCGACTGATCGGACTCGATCCTCGCCGGCCGGCCGGCGAGGGTGTCGCGGCCGGCCCGGAGCCGGCAGACTGGACGGGTGCTGGGAGCCCTGACCCGCCGCGTCGGTCACCACCGCTGGTTCGGCGCCGCCGCCCGTCTGCTCGTGCCCGCCGACCGGCTGGTCGGCCGGCTCACCCGGGGCCGGGTGGTCGCGCTCGGGCTGATCCCGTCCCTGGTCATCACCACCACCGGCCGCCGCTCCGGCAAGCCGCGCAGCAACCCGCTGCTGTACGTGCCCGACGGTGCCGCGTACGTGGTGATCGGGTCGAACTGGGGGCAGCAGCACCAGCCCGGCTGGGCGTCGAACCTGCTCGCCCAGCCGGCCGCCGAGGTGGCCGTCAAGGGCCGCCGGGTGCCGGTCCGCGCCGAGCTGGCCGACGGGGCGGAACGGGAGCGGCTCTGGCGGCTGCTGGTCACCGAGTGGCCGGCCTACCGGACGTACGTCGAGCGGGCCGGCGGTCGCGAGATCCGCATCTTCCGCCTGGTCCCGACCGGCGAGCCCACCGGCCCGGGCGACTGATCGGGCGGCCCCGGGCCGGACCGGCCGAGCGGTGCGCGTCGGTCCGGGGCGGGGCGGCGTCGCGCGGTTAGGGTGGTGGCGCCGGCCGCGCCGGCCTCGGGAGGATGCGGATGGACGGGATCAGCACCGGGCTCGGCACCGGGCCGGATCTGGACGATCCGCGCTGGACCGTGGCGGAGCGGGTGGCCGGCGCGGCGCTGCGCCGGTTCCCGGCCGACCTGCTCGCCGTCGCGGTGCACGGCCCGCTCGCCCACGGCGACGACGACGGGGGCGGCGACGGCGAGGTGGGGCTGCTGCTGGTGACGTACCGGCCGGGCACCGGTCCCGCGCCGGCGACCCGACGGGTGGACGGGGTGCTGGTCGACCTGACCGTCACCGGCGCGGAGGACTACCTGCGGCAGGCCCGGACGATCGGCCCGCTCTGGCCGCTCACCGCCGACCGGTACGTGGCCACCCGGGCGCTGCGCGACCCCACCGGCTGGCTGCGCACCCTGCGCGACGAGCACCTCGCCCGGCTGGCCCGGGCCCGACCGGCCGAGTTCAGCACCGCCGCCCGGCAGGCCTGGTACCGGGGTAGCGCCGCGCACGCCCGGGCCGCCCGCCTCGCCGAGTGGTACGAGACGGACCAGGCGCTGCTGATGCTCGGCGAGGCCCGGCTGGCGGCGGCGACCGTCGCCGGGCTGATGAGCCGCACCTACTTCCGGGACCCGGGCGACGCGGTGCGGCGCACCGGGCTGGCCGGGGCGGACATGACCGAGGTGGGCGCGGTGCTGCGCCGGCAGGCCGAGGAGCTGGCCGCGCGGGGCCGCCCGGTCGACGGCACCGTCGACGACCTGCTCGACGGCTGACCCGCCGCGCGGCCCGTCAGCCCAGGCCGCCCTGGATACCGATCAGGGTGCCGACCAGGTACGTGGCGCCGGCCGCCAGCGCGCCGAGCAGCAGCTGGCGCAGTCCGCTGGTCCACCACGGGCGGTAGGTGAACCGGGCGACGATCGCGCCGGCCACGAAGAGTCCCACCCCGCCGACGCCGAGCGCCAGCCAGAGGCTGGTGAAGCCGAGCAGGTAGGTCAACAGCGGCACCAGCGCGCCCACCGAGAAGCAGATGAACGACGAGATCGCCGCCGCCCACGGGCTGGGCTGATCGTCCGGGTCGACGCCCAACTCCTCCCGGACGTGCATCCGCAGCGCCTCCTCCGGGTTGCGGCCGACCGCGACGGCGACCTGCATGGCCAGGTCACGCGGCAGCCCCCGGGCCACCCACGCGTCGGCCAGCTCGCGGGCCTCCGCCTCCGGGTGCCGTTCCAGCTCCCGGCGCTCCTTGGCCACCTCGGCCGCCACCTGCTCGTTGGCCGACCGGACGCTGGTGTACTCGCCCAGCCCCATCGAGATCGCGCCGGCCACCAGGCCGGCCGTGCCGGTCAGCACGATGCTGCGCGGCGACACCCCGCCGCCGCCCACGCCCGCGATCAGGGCGATGTTGGTGACCAGGCCGTCCATCGCGCCGAACACGGCCGGCCGCAGCCAGCCGCCGGACACGTCCGCGTGGTGCGCCTCGCGCAGCGCCGCCGGGGTCTCGGTCACGGCAGGGTCAGGATCTCGTAGCCGTCGTCGGTGACGACGATGGTGTGCTCGAACTGGGCCGTCCACCGCCGGTCCTTGGTCACCACCGTCCAGCCGTCGTCCCACATGTCGTACTGGTAGGTGCCCATCGTGATCATCGGCTCGATGGTGAAGGTCATCCCCGGCTCCATCACGTCGGTCGGTCGCGGGCTGTCGTAGTGCGGCACGTAGAGCCCGCTGTGGAAGGCCTCACCGATGCCGTGGCCGGTGAAGTCGCGGACCACCCCGTAGCCGAACCGTTTGGCGTACGACTCGATCACCCGGCCGATCACGTTGATCTGGCGGCCGGGCCGGACCGCCTTGATCCCGCGCATCATCGCCTCGTGGGTCCGCTCGACCAGCAGCCGGGCCTCCTCGCTCACCGCGCCCACGCAGAAGGTGGCGTCGGTGTCGCCGTGCACGCCGTTCAGGTACGCCGTCACGTCAACGTTGATGATGTCGCCGTCGGCCAGCACCGTGGAGTCTGGGATGCCGTGACAGATCACCTCGTTGAGGCTGGTGCAGCAGGACTTCGGGAAGCCCCGGTAGCCCAGCGTCGACGGGTAAGCCCCGTGGTCGCAGAGGAACTCGTGCACCACCTTGTCGATCTCGTCGGTGGTCACCCCCGGCTTGCAGTGCTCCCCCGCGAGCTGAGTGGCCTGGGCGGCGAGGCGGCCGGCCACCCGCATCTTCTCGATCGTCTCGGGGGTCTGCACGTGCGACCCCTGCCACGGCCGGGGGCGCTTCTTGCCCACGTACTCCGGGCGGGGGATGTGGGCGGGCACCGGCCGCCACGGGGAGAGCGTGCCGGGGGTGAGCGGCGCACGGACGTTCATGGCCGCAAGCCTATCGCCGGGCGCGACGTGACCCCCGCCACCGCCGGCTCGGCGGAGTTGTTGCCGCCCCGCCGGGCCCTGTGCCATTGTGACTGCGTGGATCAAGGGGGTGAGCCTCCCGTCTTCTCCGTGAGCACGGAGTTCGACGGCGATCAGCTCCGGGTGGTGGTGACCGGCGAGGTCGACATGGCGACCGCCGACACGATGTTCCAGAGCGCCCTGCGCGAGCCCGCCGGGCAGGTCCTGCTCGACCTGCGGGCGGTCACCTTCTTCGACTCGGCGGCGATCTACGCGGTGCTGCAACTCGCGCAGCGGCTGCCCGACCGGCTGAACGTGCTGCCCTCCCGGCAGGTCGGCCGGGTGCTGGAGATCTCCGGCCTGGGCGACCAGTGCTGGCTGCGCTCGGCCTGACCCGGCGGCCGGTCAGTCCCGCAGTTCCCGGCGCAGCGTCACCTCGGTGCCGTGCTCGGTCCGCGCCATCGACACCTCGGCCAGCGCCCGGATCAGCGCGAGCCCCCGCCCCCGGAACCCCGAGCCGGTCGACTCCCGCCACCGGCCGCTGTCGCGCACCGTGGCGACCACCGTCCGGTCCTCGATCGTCACCTCGACCTCGATGGTCGGCTCGGCTGGCGCGACCGGGTGCTCGATGGCGTTGGCCGCCGCCTCGGAGACGGCGACCGTCAGGTCGAACAGGTCGGCCTCGCCCACCCGGTGCGCGAGCAGGAAGTCCTCCAGCCGCCTGCGCAGCACCGTGAGCCGGTTCGGATCCGCCGGCAGGCGCAGCGCGAAGCGGTTCAGGTCGGCCGCCTCCAGGGCGAGCACCGCCACGTCGTCGTGCCGGGGCCGCCCGGCCACCCGTTCCAGCACGGCGTCGACCAGGTCGCTGACGTGCTCGCCGGGCCGGCTGGCGTCCGCCCGCAACTGGTCGAGGGCCTCGTCCAGGCCGATCCGCCGGTCCTCGAACAGGCCGTCGGTGTAGAGCAGCAGCCGGTTGCCCGGCGCCAACCGCCCCTCCACCGTCCGGTACGCCGCGTCCGGGATCGCCCCCACCGGCGGGCCCAACGCCCGGTCATGCAGGAACGCCACGTGATCTCCTCGGATGAGCAGGGGCGACGGATGCCCGGCGTTGGCGTACCGCAACCGACCGGTACGGGGACTGAAGTGCAGGCAGACCATGGTGGCGAAGGACCGCCCCTCGGTCGAGCCGACCAGCCGGTTGAGCCGGGTCAGCGACAGCCCGGGGTCGAAACCCTCCAGCACGTACGCCCGCAGCGTGTTGCGCAGCTGGCCCATCGCCGCGGCAGCCCGCACGCCCTTGCCGACCACGTCGCCGATCACCAGCACCAGCTCGTCGTCGTCCAGCCCGATCACGTCGTACCAGTCGCCGCCGACCTCGACGTCGGCGCTACCCGGCAGGTACCGGCTGGCCATCACCGCGCCGGGCAGCTGGGGCAGCGACCGGGGCAGCAGGCTGTGCTGCAGGGTGGTGGCGATGCGGTGCTCGGCCTCGTGCCGCGCGCCGGTGGCGGTGCTGATCGTCACCCGGGCCGCCTCGGCGAGGCTCAGCGCGTGCTCGGCGGCCACCCGCACCACGTCGGCGGTGGACGGGGCGGTGTTCACCGCGACCGCCGCGTCGGCCAGCCCCCGGAGCCGGCGGATGACCCGCCCGCCGTGCATGTCGACCAGCTCACGGACCAGCGCGGCCAGTTCCGCCACCCGGGCGCGCTCCTGCTCGTACGCCTGCTGCTTGCCGACCGCCCGGGAAATCTGGGCGCCGACCAGGTCGAAGAAGTCGCGGTACTCGTCGGTGAGCCGCTGCCGGCAGGACGGCCCGACGACGAGCGCGCCGGCCGGCTCGTTGATGGCGGTCAGCGGCAGCACCAGCGCCTCCGCGCCGGCGTCCGGCGGCTCCCCGCCGAGCAGTTCCTCGACGCCGACCCGGCCGTCCTCGACGGACCCCGCCGCGACCCGCGCCACGATCGCCGGGGGCTCTCCGGCCACCTGCCGCCCCGGCACCCCGCTCGCGCCGGCGAGGGTCAGCCGCCCGCCGGCGTCGCGCAGGTAGAGCAGCGCGAACGGCACGTCGGCCCGGTGCCCGTCGAGCACCCGGACGACGGCCTCGGCCAGTTCCTGGTCGGTGCGTACGTCCGCCAACTCGGAGCCGAGCTCGGCGAGGGCGCGCAGCCGCCGCTCGCCGAGGACCCGGCCGGTGGTCTCGTTCACGAAGCAGAACACGCCGGTGATCGAACCGTCGTCGTCACGGACCGGGTCGTAGGAGATGTCGAAGTAGACGTCCTCCAGGAAGCCGTACCGGTCGAGGACGAAGGGGTGGTCCTGGCCGCGGTACGGCTCGCCGGTGCCCCGGACCCCGTCCAGCAACGGTTCGAGGATGTCCCAGGTCTCCACCCAGTGCTCCCGGGCCGGCCGGCCCAGCGCGTCGGGGTGCTTGCTGCCGATCGTCGGCAGGTACGCGTCGTTGTAGAAGGCGTGGTACTCGTCGCCCCAGAAGAGCACTATCTGCGCCCGGGAGCCGAGCATCAGGCTCATCGCGTGCCGCAGCGCCGGGGACCAGTCGGCGGGGTGGCCGAACCGGGTGGCGGACCGGTCGAACTCGGCCAGCCGGCGGCCCATCTCACCGGACGCGGCGAAGGTGGCGGCGAGCAGCGGTGGGAGCACGGTGGAAGCCGGCCGGCCGTTCGCCGGGGACGGCCCTCCGCCGTCCTCGCCCCCCAGAGCCGAGCTCATGCAGCCTCCCGCTCCGGCCTCGTGGGCGGACGGACCACGATGGTCCTCTCGCCGCGTCCGCCCATGTACCCGGACGGGCCAGCAACGTAACGTATTTCGACCGAAGGGCGCCGGTTACCTACCTGTCGTCCGGGTGTCACCGGCCGGTGGGCGCGGTTCCCACAGGTCGCTTGCGGCGTCGGCGACGACCGGCTCGCCCCGCGCCGCGCGGACCAGGGCGGTCACCGGCCGGGGATCACCGCCCACCTCCGGGTGCCACTGCACGCCCAGCACGAACCGGCGGGCCGGATCCTCCAGCGCCTCGACCACCCCGTCGTCCGCCCAGCCGCTCACCGTCAGCCGGCCCGGGTCGTCGACGCCCTGGTGGTGGTAGGAGTTGACCCGGCCCGCCGGGCCCATCACGGCGGCGGCGAGGCTGCCGGCGGCGAACCGGACCGGGTGCCCGCCGTAGACCCCGGGCGCCGGCCGGTGCCCGTCGTGACCGACCAGGTCGGGCAGGTGCTGGTGCAGCGTCCCGCCGCAAGCGACCGCCAGCAGCTGCATCCCCCGACAGACGCCGAGCACCGGCAGGTCGGCGTCGAGCGCGGCGGCGAGCAGCGCCAGCTCGCCGGCGTCCCGATCCGGGCGGGACTCGGTGCGCGGATCGACCGGCCGGCCGTACCGCTGCGGGCCGACGTCCGCGCCGCCGGCCACGAGCAGCCCGTCGAGCGCCCGCAGCACGTCGGCGTCGGTGTCGTCCGGTGGCAGCACCACGGCCCGGCCGCCGGCCGCGGCCACCGCCCGGACGTACGCCTCCGGCACCAGCACCGCGGGCACGTCCCGCCACACCGCCCAGCCGGCCGGCTCGACGTACGCGGTGATCCCGATCACCGGCCGCCGCGGCATCAGAGCGGGGTGACGTAGGCGCCGGTGATCCCGCCGTCGACGACGAACTGGGCGGCGGTCATGAAGGAGGCGTCGTCGCTGGCCAGGAAGGCCACCGCGGCGGCGATCTCCGCCGGGTCGCCGAACCGGCCCATCGGCACGTGCACCAGCCGGCGGGCGGCCCGCTCCGGGTCCTTGGCGAAGAGGTCCAGCAGCAGCGGGGTGGCGACGGGGCCGGGGCAGAGCGCGTTGACCCGGATCCCCTCCCGGGCGAACTGCACGCCCAGCTCCCGGGTCATCGCCAGCACCCCGCCCTTGCTCGCGGTGTACGCGATCTGCGAGGTGGCCGCGCCCATCAGCGCCACGAACGACGCGGTGTTGATGATCGAGCCCTTGCCCTGCCGGCGCATGTGCGGGATGACGTGCTTGCAGCAGAGGTAGACGCTGGTGGTGTTGACCCGCAGCACCCGCTCCCAGGCGTCCAGCCCCGTCTCCAGGATCGAGTCGTCGTCGGGCGGGGAGATCCCGGCGTTGTTGAACGCCACGTCCACCCGCCCGTGCCGCTCGACCACCCCGTCGAAGAGGGCCCGCACGGCCGGCTCGTCGGCCACGTCGGCGGCGACGAACTCCCCGCCCACCTCGGCGGCGGCCCGCTCGCCGGCCTCGGCGTCGATGTCCACGCAGACCACCCGCGCCCCCTCGGCGGCGAACCGCCGCACGGTCGCCAGCCCGATCCCGCTGCCCGCGCCGGTCACCACGGCGACCCGGTCCGTCAGTCGACCCTGCACTGCGCTCACTCCTCGGTGCTGATGAAGACGTTCTTGACATCGGTGAAGGCGTGCAGCGCGTCCGGGCCCAACTCGCGGCCGAGCCCGGAGCGCTTCATCCCGCCGAACGGGGTCCAGTAGCGCACCGAGGAGTGCGAGTTGACGCTGAGGTTGCCCGCCTCCACCGCCCGGGCCACCCGCACCGCCCGGCCCACGTCCCGGGTCCAGATCGAGCCGGAGAGGCCGTACTCGGTGTCGTTGGCCAACCGGATCGCGTCCGCCTCGTCGTCGAACGGGAGCACCGACACCACCGGGCCGAAGATCTCCGCCCGCCAGTGCCGGTCCGCCGGGGAGTCGGCGAGCAGCACGGTCGGGGCGTACCAGAAGCCCGGCCCGTCGGGACGGGAGCCGGTGAAGGCGACCCGCGCGCCGTCGACGTGGCCGGCGACCCGGTCCCGGTGGCCGGCGGAGATCAGCGGGCCCATCTCGGCGGTCTCGGCCGCCGGGTCCTCGACCCGGAACGCCCGTACGGCCGGTTCGAGCAGCTCCAGGAAGCGGTCGTACACCGGGCGCTGGACCAGGATCCGGGACCGGGCGCAGCAGTCCTGGCCGGCGTTGTCGAAGACCGCGGACGGCGCGCTGGCCGCCGCCTTCGCCAGGTCGGCGTCGGCGAAGACCAGGTTGGCGGACTTGCCGCCCAGCTCCAGGGTGACCCGCTTCACCTGCGCGGCGCAGCCGGCCATGATCCGGGTGCCGACCTCGGTGGAGCCGGTGAAGCAGACCTTGCGCACCGCCGGGTGGGTGACGAACCGCTCGCCCACCACGCTCCCCTGCCCGGGCAGCACGGTGAACACGTCCTCGGGCAGGCCCGCCTCGCGGGCCAGCTCGGCCAGGCGCAGCGCGGTCAGCGGGGTCAGCTCGGCCGGCTTCAGCACCACCGTGTTGCCGGCGGCGAGCGCCGGGGCGAAACCCCAGCCGGCGATGGGCATCGGGAAGTTCCACGGGACGATCACCCCGACCACGCCGAGCGGCTCGTGGAAGGTGACGTCGAGGCCGCCCGGCACCGGGATCTGGCGTCCGGTCAGCCGTTCCGGCGCGCCCGCGTAGTAGTCGAGGACGTCCCGGACGTTGCCCGCCTCCCAGCGGGCGTTGCCGATGGTGTGCCCGGCGTTGCGTACCTCCAGCCGGGCCAGCTCCTCCAGGTGGTCGTCCACCACCGCGGCGAACCGGCGCAGCAGCCGCCCCCGATCCCCCGGCGCCACCCTCCGCCACGACTCGTACGCCCGCGCCGCCCGCCCGATCGCCCCGTCCGTCTCCTCGATGGACGCCCCCACCACCTCCGCCACGACCTCCCCGGTCGCCGGATTCCGCACCTCACTCACGCGCCCCACCCCCCCTCGCCGATCATGGAGTCGTGGCACCGAACATACGCCGCCATCGGGGCGAACCGGGCGCCACAAGTCCATGATCGACGGCGAGATCCGGGTGGGGTGGGTTAGAGGCGTTCGAAGCCACGGGTCAGCTCCCAGTCGGTGACGGCGGCGTCGAAGGCGGCCAGCTCGACCGTCGCGTTGTTGGCGTAGTGGGCGACGACCTCGTCGCCGAAGGCCGCCCGGGCCCGGTCGGAGTCCTGCCAGAGGGCGAGCGCGTCGCGCAGGGTGCCGGGGACCCG
The DNA here is from genome assembly GCF_040654475.1 of Micromonospora sp. NPDC050686. Lineage (NCBI taxonomy): Bacteria > Bacillati > Actinomycetota > Actinomycetes > Micromonosporales > Micromonosporaceae > Micromonospora > Micromonospora sp. NPDC050686. Next base: position 145,472 of record NZ_JBFAID010000001.1, on the reverse strand, counting down.
CTCGGCGGCCCGATCGTCGTACGCGTTGCCGGTGCACTCGTCACCCAGCTCCAGCTCGGCCTCGATGCCGTGCACGGCGCCGGCGACCAGCCCGGCGATCGCCAGGTACGGGTTGACGTCCGCGCCGGGCACCCGGTTCTCCACCCGCATCCCCTGCCCGTGCCCGACCAGACGCAGCGCACAGGTGCGGTTGTCGGTGCCCCAGCGCAGCGCGGTCGGGGCGAACGAGCCCGGCTGGTAGCGCTTGTAGGAGTTGATGTTGGGGGCGAAGAGCACGCTGAACTCGCGCATGGTGGCCAGCAGCCCGGCCAGCACCCGCTGCCCGGTGGCCGACAGGTGCGCCGGCCCGTCGCCGAGCATCGCCGACCGGCCGTCGGCGTCGCGCAGCGAGAAGTGGATGTGGCAGGAGTTGCCCTCGCGGTCGTTCGGCTTGGCCATGAAGGTGATCGACACGCCCTCCTGGGCGGCGATCTCCTTGGCCCCGTTCTTGTAGATCACGTGGTGGTCGGCGCAGGCCACCGCCTCGTCGTAGCGGAAGGCGATCTCGTGCTGGCCGAGGTTGCACTCGCCCTTGGCGCACTCCGGGGTGAGCCCGGCGCCGGCCATCTCGGTGCGGATGCGGCGCAGCAGCGGCTCCACCCGGGCGGTGCCGAGCAGCGAGTAGTCCACGTTGTACTGGTTGGCCGGGGTGAGGTCGCGGTAGCCGCGCCGCCAGGCGTCCTCGTACGAGTCGCGGTAGAGCACGAACTCCAGCTCGGTGCCGGCGTACGCGGTCAGCCCGTGGGCGGCCAGCCGGTCGAGCTGCCGACGCAGGATCTGCCGGGGCGAGGCGACCACCGGGCCGGAGCCGTCCAGCCACTCCAGGTCGGCCAGGAGCAGCGCGCTGCCAGGCTGCCAGGGCATCCGTCGCAGCGTGGCCAGGTCGGGCCGCATGGCGAAGTCGCCGTAGCCGCGTTCCCAACTCGACATCGCGTACCCGTCGACGGTGTTCATGTCCACGTCCACCGCGAGCAGGTAGTTGCAGCCCTCGCTGCCGTGCCCGACCACCTGGTCGAGAAAGAAGGGCGCGTGGAACCGTTTGCCCTGCAACCGGCCCTGCATGTCGGTGAGGGCGAGCACCACCGTGTCGATCTCGCCGTCGGAGACGGCGACGCGGAGCTGTTCCAGCGTGAGCGGAGCTTTCCTCATCGGCGGCCTCCATCACAAGATCTACCGGCTTGACGGATCACCGTCAATGCCCGCTTCGGACACCCCGGCAAACGCAACCGCCCGGTCCGGCGGCCCGCGGGCGGCCCGCTCAGTCGCGAACCCGCGCCCAGGCCAGGAAGCGGCGGTGCAGGTCCGGGGCGTGCTCGGGGTTGAGCTGCAAGCTGATCAAGGAAGTGGCGAAGTCATGGACGTAACCACCCCGCGGTGGCGGAAGTCGACCAAGTCCGGCGGCAACGGCGGGTCCTGCGTCGAGGTCGCCGACAACCTGCCCGGCGTGGTGCTGGTGCGCGACACCAAGGACCGCGAGGGCGGCACCCTCCACCTCACCCCCTCGTCCTGGCAGTCGTTCGTCGACCTGGCCAAGCAGATCGGCCCCGTCGCCTGACCCAGACCGCAACCCGGAAGGTCCTCCCACCGTCAGGCGGGAGGACCTTCTCGTGTCGCGCGTCGTGGATGACCGACGGGACCGTGCGCTATCCGAAGCGATCGGCGAGCTTCGTCAGCTTGGCGACGTACGCCGGCCAGTCGTACCCGTCGGGGATGTTGCCGTTGTCGCCCTGCCAGCCGACCGCGTTGTCGTGCTGCTCGCGGAGGATGTCGGCGTGACCGGCGTGGCGGGCCACGTCGGTGATGACGTGGATGATGATCCGGTGCAGGGTCACCGGCCCGCCCGGCTGCCACCACGGCACCTGCCCCGGCGCGTCCAGTGGCAGCTGCGCGATCGTCTCGTCCGCGAACGCCCCGACCCGGCGGTACAGGTCGATCAGCCCGTCCTTCGTCTCGTCCTCCCGCGCGTACCAGTCCGCCTGCGGGTCCTCGTCGAACGCCTCATCGGTGACCAGTTCCTCGGGTGTCGGGAACCGGCGCCCGAAGGTCGGCCCGAAGTAGCCGGCCTCGACGTTGAGACAGTGCTTCACGATGCCGAGCAGGTTGTTGCCGGTCGCGGTGCGAGGCAGTCTGACCTCGCGTTCGGTCAGCCCGTCGAGCTTCGACACGAGGTCGTCGCGGCTCGCCCGCAGATAGTGGTGCAGCGCCGCCTTGGGATCGTCCAGCTCAGCCATGCCGGCCAGTCTTCCCCATCGGCCGGGGCCGAGCACTATCGTTTCGGCGTGCACATCCGTTTCGACGTCCCGGCCGATCCCGCCTACCCCGGCCGGGTGGCCGCCGCGCTGAGCAGTGTCCGGCTGCGCCGGTTCGGCTACATCGGCGCGGCGCTGGCGGCGGCCGGGGCGATCGGCTTCGTCGTCACCCGGGGGTTCACGTGGGGCGAGCGGGTCACCCCGCTGTGCACGACGCTGGTCGTGGCCGGCGTGCTGTCGATGCTGTATTCGCCGTGGGTGCGGTGGCGTGCCCGGCGCCGTTCCAGTGGCTACGCCGTCGAGGGCGGCTACGACATCACCGACGACAACATCATGATGCGCAGCGGCACGGAGTCCGGCGGCATCGCCTGGGACGGGGTCACCCAGGTGCGGGACACCCCGGAGTTCTGGATCGTGTACGTCGGCCGGATGCCGGCGACCGTGATCCCCCGCCGGCTGATGTCCGATCGGGACGACGAGACGCTGCGCGCCTTCATGACCGATCGCGGACTGCTCCAGCCTCGGTGACGTCGTCGACGGTGCGGCGGGGGCCGGTGAACCACTTCCGGGCCGAGGCCCACCACCACACCGCCACCCCGAGCAGCACCCCGCCGACGGCGAGCGGCGCGTAGTTCACCGCCGACCAGGTGAAGTCGGCGTGCCCGGGCACCCCGGCGGGGACGATCGGCAGCACGAAGTAGACCGAGATGATCGCGATCTCGACCACCGCGATCCAGCCCAGCAGCTTGTACTTCGGGCCGAGGGTCCACGGACCGGGGACGAACCGGTCCCCCATCCGCAGCCGCAGGAAGATCGGGATGAGGAAGGAGAGGTAGAGCCCGATCACCGCGACCGAGACCACCGCGTAGAAGGCCACCGGCACGCCGCCGGACTGGTAGAGGGCCGGCAGGGTGAGCACCAGCCCGGCCGCAGTCGCCCCGATGATGGCGTTGACCGGGGTGCCGTTGCGGTCCACCCGGGACCAGAGCCGCCAGCCGGGCACCGCCCGGTCCCGGCTGAACGCGTACGCCATCCGGGACATCGAGGTCACGCAGCTCATCCCGCAGAAGAACTGCCCGATGGTGGAGATGATGATGACCGTCTTGAAGAAGAACGGGGTGAGCGCGGTTTCGAAGATCGCCCCGGAGAAGCCACCCGCGGAGTTGATCGCGTCCACGTCGGTGGCGGCGAACAGGAACGCCAGCAGCAGGATCCAGCCGCCGACCGCGGAGTAGAAGATGGACCGCCAGAGTCCGCGCGCGGCGGACTGCGAGGCGTCCCGGGTCTCCTCCGACACGTGCGCGCAGGCGTCGAAGCCGGTGATCGTGTACTGGGTGAGCAGGAAGCCCAGCGGCAGCACGTAGAACCAGAAGGTGAGCCCGCCGGCGTCCCCGTCGGCAAAGCCGGAGTTGTTGAACCGCTCGGTGAAGACGAACCGGAAGCTCTGGTGGTCGTCCGGGACCAGCAGCAGGATGGCGACCACGGCGGCGGCGCCGGCCACGTGCCACCAGACCGAGACGTTCTGGAGTACGTCGATGATCCGGTGCCCGAAGATGTTGATCAGCCCGTGCAGGGCCAGGATGATCACGAAGAGCACGAACGCCTGGCTCAGCGTCCCCGCCCAGCCGTCGAAGAGCGCCGACAGGGTCAGGTTGAGGAAGGTCGCGCAGCCGTAGTCGACCGAGGCGGTGACCGCGACCAGCCCGATCAGGTTGAGCCAGCCGGTGAACCAGCCGTGCACCGGGCGGCCCATCTTCGCCGCCCACCAGTAGATCCCGCCGGCCGTCGGGTACGCCGACACCAGCTCGGCCAGGCAGAAGCCGATGATCAGGATGAACAGCGAGATCAGCGGCCAGCCCCAGGAGATGGCGACCGGGCCACCGTTGTTCCACGCCTGACCGAAGGTGGTGAAGCAGCCGGCCAGGATCGAGATGATCGAGAACGAGATGGCGAAGTTGGAGAAGCCGCTCCACTTGCGGTGCAACTCCTGCTTGTACCCGAGTTCGGCGAGCCGGCGGGCGTCGTCGTCCATCGGCTGCTCGGCGGTCGGCACGGGCGTGGTGGCCACTGCACACCTCCTGGAGGCGATCCCCGGTACGCGTGCGCCCGAGTCTTCTCCCGCCGCTGACGATGGTCAATCCGTCGGTCGTTTCGAAATCGCAAATTGCGTTGCCGGCACGTCCCCGCGCGGGCATCCTGGAACCCGTTGGCCGGCCCGCTCGCGACGGGCCGCCCCGGGCGCTCGGCACCGCCCGGCCCGGCGCGGGACGCCCACCTCTCTCTCACCCGTACGGCGTGACGCCGTACCCCTCGGGCGTCCCGCGCCACCCGTGCCCCGCCCCCCAGGGCGCTCAGGACGGCGGGGTGGCGGCGGCCCAGGCCCACAGGAAGTCGATCGCCGGCACGGCGAACACCAGGCAGACGGCCGCCATCCGGGCGATCGACGGCCGTCGCACCGCGGCGGCGTACGCCACCACCAGCACCGGCGCCATCGCCGTCTGCAGGACCCACGAGTCCCGCGGCACCAGCAGGCCGAGGTGGCAGCAGACCAGCCAGAGGGCCGTCGCCGCCGTCCAGAGGCCGAGACCGAGCCGTCGACACCACCGCGGTGACAACCGAACCGCCGAGGTGGTGTCACCGGCAAGCGTGTCGGCGGCCACGTCCAGCACCGTGGTCGGCAGGTAGAGCGCCGCCGCCAGCAGGACGCCCAGCACGGCCAGCACCAACGGGTAGTCCCCGACGGGCCGGTGCAGCGCCCAGCCGGCGACCGGCGCGAGTACGCCGACCACGACGGCGTTGACGGCGACGTCCGCCCCCGGCCGGGCCTTGAGCCGGACCGGCGGGACACTGTAGAGCCGGCCGAGCACCAGCACGGCGGCGGTGCCCGCCGCGAAGACCGGACCGATCACCAGCGCCACCACCACGGCGGCCACCTCGTACCGATGCTGCCAGCGGACCAGGTCGGCCTCGGTCAGCACGCCGGTGACCAGCGGGGCGGTCGCCTTGCGCGGGTTGTGCCGGTCGCCGGGCAGGTCGTACCGGTCGTTGACGGCGAGGACCGCGCCCCAGACCAGCGGCCCCAGCACGACCAGCGCGACGACCCAGCGCAGGGCCGCGTCCGCCGGGGGCAGCCAGTTCCGGGTCGCCAGGACCGCGCCGAGGTAGGCGGCGCCCCAGCCGAGCGGCCAGAACCAGGGCCGGGTCAGCCGGACGAGCGCCCAGGCACGGGAGGGTCGCCGGACGGCCGGCGGAGCGAGCAGGACCATGCCGTCGACGCTAGGAAGTCGCGGGGCGGCCGGCCTCCCACCGCCGGGCCAGCCACCTCCCGCAGTGGAGGGACCCGGCGCGCAGACGGGTGCCGCTCACCCGCCCCGGCGGGCGTCACGACGGTACGACGCACACCAGACCCGGCGCGGCGACCTCCACCGGCCCGGCGTACGCCCGCCGCGCCGCCGCGACCGCCGCCTCCGGCGGGGTGCCCGGCCAGAGGTGGGTGAGCAGCACCCGGCGCGCCCCGGCCGCGGCGGCGTACCGGCCGACCTCGACGGCGCTGGACAGGTTGCCGGCGTGCCGGTCGGGAACCGTGTCGACGTAGGTGGCCTCCGCGATCAGCAGGTCGGCGCCCCGGGCCAGCTCGACCAGCTCCGGGCCCGGGCCGGTGTCGCCGGTGTAGGCGACCACCCCGTCCGGCCCGGTGAACCGCGCCCCGGCGTTGCTCACCCAGTGCGGCAGCGCCCACGTGCGCACCGCGAACGGGCCGACGTCGAAGCCCTCCCCCGGCGTGAACGCGTCCAGCCGGTACGCCCCGTCGACCAGGCCCGGCTCGTCCACGGCGAGCAACGCGTCGAGGCTGCCGGCCGGGGCGTGCACCGGTAGGGCCGGGCCGTCGCGGTCGGCGAGCACCCGCGCCCGGAGCAGCGGTTGCAGGTCGGCACAGTGGTCGGGGTGGCCGTGGCTGACGTACACCGCGTCGACCGCCGCCGCGGGCACCCGGGACAGCAACGGCTGCACGGTCGCGTAACCGGGGTCGACCACCAGGCGGAAGTTGCCCTGCTCGATCAGGAACCCGGAGCAGCCCTGCTGTGCCGTGGGCCAGGCACCGAGACCACCGAGAACGGAGATGCGCACCGGTCGACCGTACGCACCGCGCCGGCCGGTGTCACCGGCGTTCGACCCGGTCAGGCGAACAGCAGACCGAAGACCCAGATGGTGCCGATCACCACGCCGGCGGTGAACTCGACCAGGATGGACAGCCCGGCCGCGCCGACGGCCTGCTTCGTGGCCGGCCAGGCGAGCTGGTTGCTGCCCAGCCGCAGCCGCTCGGCGCCCCACACGCCGCCGACGAACCCGATCACCAGGCCGATCACCGGGATCACGAAGAAGCCGACCAGCCCCAGCAGGGCGCCGGCCAGCAGGGAGGACGTGGGCACCCCGGCGTTACGCAGGTTGCGGCCCGGCCAGGCGTACTTGATGACGGTGGCCCCCACGGCGACCACCGTGACGGCGGCCAGCACCGCCCAGCGGGCCGGCCCGGCGTCGCTGAGCAGCGCCCAGACCAGCACCCCGGCCCAGCACAGCGGCAGCGCCGGCAGCCCCGGCACCACCACCCCGGCCAGCCCGGCGAGGATGGCCAACCCGGCCACCAGCGAGGCCACCGCCTCCCCGTCGGTCAGTCCCATGCCCGCTCCCGTCCGCTCACGCCGCCGATCCTGCCTTACCCGCGAGGCGCGCGGTGATCGCCTCGGCCGGCACGGGTGCGCCGAACCACCGGCCCTGCCCGGTGTCGCAGCGCAGCGCCCGCAGCCGCTCCGCCTGCGCGCTGGTCTCCACCGCCTCGGCGGTGACGCCCAGTTCGAGCGCGTGCGCCAGCCGGACCAGGGCGTCCACGATCCGCTCGTCCCGATGGTCGGCGGTGGCGGCGGGTTGGTCGGCCCGGATTCCCTCGACGAACGGTCCGGCCAGCTTCAGGCAGTGGATCGGCAACCGCCGCAGGTACGCCAGGTTCGAGTAGCCGGTGCCGAAGTCGTCGATCGCCATCCGTACGCCGAGCGCGGCGAGCCGGTGCAGCGCGCGCAGCGGCTCCCCCGCGGTGCCCATCACCGCGCTCTCGGTCAGCTCCAGCTGGAGCAGCTCGGCCGGCAGCCCGCTGGCGGCCAGCGCCGTCGCCACGGTCTCCACGATGGCCGGCGCCTCCACCTGCCGGGCGGCCAGGTTGACGCTGACCACCAGCCCGGCGTCCGGGAACCGGCGCCGCCACGCCTCCGCGTCCCGGCAGGCCCGGTCGAGCACCCAGGCGCCCAGCCGGACGATCAGCCCGGTCTCCTCAGCCAGCCCGATGAACCGGTCCGGGCCGAGCAGCCCCAGTTCGGGGTGCTGCCAGCGCACCAGCGCCTCCACCGCCCGCATCGAACCGTCCAGCAGGGACACGATCGGCTGGTAGTGCACCACGAACTCGCCGCGGTCCAGGGCGGCGGGCAGCCCGGCGGCCAGCGCCGAACGGGCGATGTCCCGGGCGCCGCGCTCCGGGTCGTACACCGCCCACCGGCCCCGGCCCTCGGCCTTGGCCCAGTAGAGGGTGGTGTCGGCGGCCTTCATCAGCTCGGAGGCGTCGGTCTCCTCCGCCGGGCAGTTCACGATGCCGATGCTGGCCGACACGGCCAGCTGCTGATCCCCGATGATCACCGGGGCGGCCACCGCGGCCAGCGCGGACTCCGCCACCGCGACCGCCTGGGTCAGCCCGCCGTCGCCGTCGACCAGGATGACGAACTCGTCCCCGCCCATCCGGGCGACCAGGTGGCCGCGCTCCGCCACGCAGTCCGCGAGCCGCCGGGCGATCACCACCAGCAGCCGGTCCCCCAGGTCGTGGCCGAGGCTGTCGTTGACCGCCTTGAAGCCGTCCAGGTCGAGGAAGCAGACCCCCACCCGGTGCCGCGGGGCCGCGGCCCGCAGGACCTGGCCGAGGGTCTCGAAGAACAGCGTACGGTTCGGCAGGCCGGTGAGCGGGTCGTGCAGCGCCTGGAAGCGCAACCGCTGCTGGAGCTCGTACCGCTCGGTGATGTCCTCGATCATCGCCACGGTGAACCGGGGGCGGCCGTCGTCGTGCCGGATCAGGGAGACCGCCAGGTCGGTCCAGACGACGCTGCCGTCCTTGCGCTGGTAGCGCTTCTCCACCCGGGCCGAGTCGTGCTTGCCGGCGGTCAGTTCCTGGTAGAGCTCCCACATCCCGGCCGCGTCGTCGGCGTGGAACAGCGACGCCACGTTGATCTGCCGCAGTTCGGCGATCGAGTAGCCGAGCATCTCCGCGAACGACTGGTTCACGTCGATGATCCGGCCGTCGGTGTCGGCGATGCCGATGCCGATGGCCGCGCCGGTGAAGACCGCCCGGAACCGGGCCTCACTGTCGCGCAGCGCCTGCTCGACCGCGTCCCGGGCCTGCCAGGCCGACCGGGCGATGCGTTCCTGCTGGCTGAAGGTCCGGTCGCGCAGGGCGCGGGCGAAGCCAGCGGCCAGGGCCGCCTGGAGGGCGTCGGTCCGCCCGGCCACCCCGCCCGGACCGGCCCGGTCCGGCAACACCAGCGACACGAACCGCTCGCCGAGCGCACGCACCGACCAGTCGAGTACGCCCGGCTCGGTCAGGTGCGCCTCCACCAGCGCCCGCCCCACCGCCTCCGCCGGCCGGACCGAGAACGGCTCGGCGAGCAGCGCCCCCACCAGCCGTACGGTGTGCGCCAGCAGCAGGCGCTCGGTCTCGGCCGCGCTCATCGGCACGAACCCGAGCCGGCGTACGGCCCGGGCCCAGGTGGCGGCGTACTCCTGGGCGCCCGGCCCGCTGAAGTCCTCCGCGCCGCCGGCCACGTCGGGCCTAGTCGCCCAGGCGGTCGTGCCGGGCGACGCCGCCGAACGCGCCGAACCGCTCGGGGTGCTCGTCCGAGTCGGACGGGGAGTCGGGGCGCCACAGCGGCATGTGCACCACGCCCGGTTCCAGGATCGTCCAGTCGCCGAAGTAGCCGGTGATCTCCGCCCGGGAGCGCAGCGTGATCTCGGTGGCGGTACGCGCCGACAGCCGCTGCGCGTCGAGCATCTCCCGCGGCTGGTCCTCGTACGTGGAGTGGGAGATCACCAGGTGGCTGCCGGGGGCCGCGGCGGCGCGCAGGGTGGCCAGCACGTCGGCCGGCCGGTCGGCGTCCGGGATGAAGTGCACCACGCCGGCGAGCAGGAGGCCTACCGGCCGGTCGAAGTCGATCAGCCCGCTGGCCCTGGCCTGGTCCACGATCAGCTTGGGCTCGCGCAGGTCGGCCCGGATCGCGGTCGCCCGCTCGTTGCCGGCGAGCAACTCCCGGCTGTGCGCCACGGCCACCGGGTCGATGTCGACGTAGACGATCCGGGCGTCCGGGTTGGCGGCCTGGGCGACCTCGTGCACGTTGCCCACGGTGGGGATGCCGGAGCCGATGTCGAGGAACTGGTCGATGCCGGCGTCGAGCAGGGCCCGGACGGCCCGGCGGAGGAACTCCCGACCGGCCCGCATGGTGGCGGCCAGGTTCGGCGTCATGGCGGCGATCTGCTCGGCGAGCTGCCGGTCGATCTCGAAGTTGTGCGCGCCGCCGAGGAAGTAGTCGTAGACGCGGGCGGCGCTCGGCCGGGTCAGGTCGATCTCGGCGGTGATGTCGTCCGGCCTCTGCATCGCTTCGCCCCAGTTCGTCGCCGCGGCGCGGGAGGGCACCGGTTGCCGGGCGCGTACGCGCACGAGACCGGCCGACCCGCGGATCGTGTGGTGCTGACCACTCTAGGCCCGCACGGCCAGCCGTGGGAGATCCACTTTTGGACCGTCGGGTCGGCCCTCCGCCCAGGGTGTTGAGCAGGCCCCCCGCCTATGCGGAAAGCGTTAAGCGGGGCCCCTCCTTACACCCGGTCCAGGAGGAGGGCGATGCCCTGGCCGACGCCGATGCACATGGTGGCCAGCGCCCGCCGGGCGTCCCGGCGGCGCAGCTCCAGCGCGGCGGTCAGCGCCAGCCGGGCGCCGCTGGCGCCGAGCGGGTGGCCGAGCGCGATCGCCCCGCCGTTCGGGTTGACGTGCTCGGCGTCCTCGGGCAGCCCCAGCTCGCGCAGCACCGCGACGCCCTGCGCGGCGAACGCCTCGTTCAGCTCGACCACGTCCACGTCGGTGAGCGCGATCCCGTGCCGGCCGAGCAGCTTGCGGGTGGCCGGCACCGGCCCGATCCCCATGATCCGCGGCGGTACGCCGGCCGCCGCCGCGCCGGAGACCCGGGCGAGCGGGGTCAGGCCGTACCGGGCGACGGCGGCCTCGGAGGCGACCAGCAGGGCCACCGCGCCGTCGTTGACCCCGGAGGAGTTGCCGGCGGTGACGGTGCCGCCCTCGCGGAACGGGGTGGGCAGGGCGGCGAGCTTCTCCAGCGCGGTCTCCCGCGGGTGCTCGTCGACCTCGACCAGCTTCGTCTCCCGCCGCCCGGCGGGCACGCTGATCGGCACGATCTCCTCGGCCAGCCGGCCGTCGGCCTGCGCCTTGGCGGCCCGCTGCTGCGAGCGGTACGCGAACTCGTCCTGGCTGGCGCGGGAGACGCCGAACTCGGCGGCCACGTTCTCCGCCGTCTCCGGCATCGAGTCGATGCCCCAGCCGCGCTTCATCAGCGGGTTCACCAGCCGCCAGCCGATGGTGGTGTCGTACACCTCGGCGGCGCGGGAGAACGGGGTGGTCGCCTTCGGCATGACGAACGGCGCCCGGCTCATACTCTCCACACCGCCGGCCACCACCAGGTCGGCCTCGCCGGCCACGATGGAGCGGGCGGCGGTGGCCAGCGCGTCCAGGCCGGAGCCGCAGAGCCGGTTGACGGTGCTGCCCGGCACCTCCTCCGGCAGGCCGGCGAGCAGCGCCGCCATCCGGGCCACGTTGCGGTTGTCCTCGCCGGCCTGGTTGGCGCAGCCGAGGATCACGTCGTCGGTGCGGGCCCAGTCCACCGACGGGTGGCGGGCGACCAGTTCCCGGATCACGTGGGCGGCCAGGTCGTCGGGGCGTACCCCGGCGAGGGCGCCGGCGTACCGGCCGATCGGGGTACGGACTCCGGCCACCAGGTATGCCACGGTCATCGACGCACGTCCTTCGGGGGGTGGAAGGGTTCGGACGGCGACGTCGCCCGGGTCGCGGGGGGACGTCCGGGCCAGGATATCCAGCCGCCGGACCGGATAGGTTGACGGCATGGCCGAGGCCCAGTTCAGCGCAGAGACCAGCGGCGGTGGCGCGTTCGTCCGCCAGCCCAACCGGTTCACCGGCCGGGTCACCCCGCACTCCACCGCGCCCGAAGGCGGCGGGCCGGACGAGCAGGGGCGCTGGCCGCTGGAGGCGGGCCGGTACCGGCTGATCTGGTGCCGGGCCTGCCCGTGGGCGCACCGGGCCCGGATCGTGCGCAACCTGCTCGGCCTGCAGGACGTGATCTCGCTGGGCACGGTCGACCCGATCCGGGACGAGCGGGGCTGGCGGTTCGCCCTCGACCCGGACGGCTTCGACCCGGTGCTCGGCATCGGCTTCCTCTCCGAGGCGTACCTGGCCACCGACCCGGACTACACCGGCCGGGTGACCGTGCCGGCGCTGGTCGACACCGTCACCGGCCGGGTGGTCACCAACGACTATCCGCGGCTCACCCTGGACCTCTCGACCGAGTGGCGGCGGTTCCACGCCCCGGACGCGCCGGACCTGTACCCGGTCGAGCTGCGCCCGGAGCTGGACGCGCTGATGGCGGAGATCCACCGGGACGTCAACAACGGCGTCTACCGGTGCGGCTTCGCTACCTCCCAGGCGGCGTACGACGAGGCGTACACCGCGCTCTTCGCCCGGCTGGACGGGCTGTCGCAGCGGCTGTCCGGACGCCGCTACCTGATGGGCGAGACGATCACCGAGGCGGACGTGCGGCTGTTCACCACGCTGGTCCGCTTCGACGTGGCGTACCACGGGCACTTCAAGTGCAACCGGCAGAAACTGACCGAGATGCCGGTGCTCTGGGCGTACGCCCGGGACCTGTTCCAGACCCCGGGTTTCGGGGAGACGGTCGACTTCGACCACATCAAGCGGCACTACTACGCCACCCACGAGGCGATCAACCCAACCCGGATCGTGCCGCTCGGCCCGGACACCGCCGGCTGGCTGACGCCGCACGGGCGTGGCTGAGCGCCTGGTCGCCGGGGCCCGGGCGGTCGCCGCGTCGGCCGCCGCCGGCTGCGTGCTCGCCGGCACGGCGGCGGTGACGGTCGCGGTGGTCGCCGGTCCTGGTCCGGGGCTGACCGCGTACGTCAGCGAGGCCGGCATCGCGGCCAGCGGCTGGGCCCCGACGTACCGGGTCGGGATCTTCGCCCTGGCCGCGGCGCTGCTGCTGCTCGCCGTGGCGCTGCCCCCGGCGTTGCGGGTCGCGGCCGGGCTGCTCGGCGCCGGCGCGCTTTTCGCCGCCCTCTCCGGCGCGGTGACCTGCAGCGCGGGTTGCCCGTTGCCGCCGTTCGAGACGCCGACCGTGGCGGACCTGGTGCATGGCGGGGCGAGCATCGCCGCCGTGGCGGCGACCGTGCTGGCCATGCTGGCGATCGCGGTCTCGCCGGCGGCGGGGCCAGGGCTGCGCCGGGTGGCCCGGCTCGGCGCGGCGGTGGCCCTGCCGCTGGCCGGCTCGGTCGCGCTGGCGATGCTGACGGTGGGCCGGGGCGGCCTGGTGGGCGGCCTGGAGCGGCTGCTGCTCGGGGCGACCGCCGGGTGGGGCCTGGCCACCGCCATCGGCCTGACCCGCCCGTGACGACGGACCAGGCCGGGCGGTCGGTCAGGGCTTGACGGCGAGCACGGGCCGGTCGGCGTCGAGCAGGATGCGCTGGGCCGAGCTGCCCATGATCAGCTTGCCGACCGGTGAACGGCGGCGCAGGCCGATCACGATCACCGACGCGTCGACGGCCTCGGCGACGCGGACGACCTCCTCGGCGAGGTCGCCGGCGTGCGCGTCCTGGCGGATCTCGACGTCGACGCCGGCCGCCTCGGCCCGTTCGACGAGCGCCGCAACCGCCGCCTCGCTGGCGACGTCCGCGCTGACCAGCGCCCCCTCGCGCGGTGTGTTGAGCACCAGCAGGCGCTCCCGGCGGCGGCCGGCCTCCTCGACGCCGGCGGTGAAGGCGGCGTTCCCTTCCGGGGTGGGAATGTAGGCGACGAGAACGGTCACACCAGCTCCTTGCTTTCCTGAGGTGCGGGGTCGGAAGGGGTGGTCGCCGGCCGCCGACGCAGCGCCGCCCGAAGCGGCGGGAGCAGGGCCACGAGCAGGAACACGACGAACAGGGTCCCGGAGATCGAGCGGGTGAGGAAGCCGGTCGGGTCGCCGTCGAAGATCAGCAGCGAGCGGCGCAGCGAGTCCTCCAGCAGCGAGCCGAGCACGAAGGCCAGCACCAGCGGGCCGGGGTCGAAGCCGAGCTTCTTCATCAGGTACCCGAGGGCGCCGAAGACGATCACCAGCACGATGTCGAAGACGTCGTTGTTCACCGTGTAGACGCCGACCAGGGTGATCAGCACGGTGATCGGCGCGAGGACGGTGGGCCGGACCCGCAGGATCCGCACGAAGAGGCCGACCAGCGGAATGCTCATGATCAGCAGCAGGATGTTGCCGAGGTACATCGAGTTGACCACGCCCCAGAACAGCTCGGGCTCCTGGCTGACCAGTTGCGGGCCTGGGCTCACGCCCTGGATCAGCAGCGCGCCGAAGATGACCGCCATGGTGGCGTTGGCCGGGATGCCGAGCGTCAGCAGCGGGATGAAGGACGAGGTGGCGGCGGCGTTGTTCGCCGTCTCCGGCGCGGCGACACCCTCGATGGCGCCCCGGCCGAACCGTTCCGGGTTGCGGGCCCGCCGCTTCTCCAGGGCGTACGCGGCCAGCGAGGAGAGCGTGGCGCCGCCGCCGGGGAGGATGCCCAGGACGAAGCCCACCAGGGAGCCGCGGCCGATGGCGCCGGAGGACTGGCGCAGGTCGGCGCGGGACGGCCAGACGTTCGCCACGGTAGTGGGCGCCTGGACCGCGCGGTGGCGCTCCTCGAGGCTGTAGAGGATCTCGCCGAGGCCGAACAGCCCCATGGCGATCGGGACGAAGTCCAGGCCGTCGGCGAGCGACAGGTTGTCGAAGGTGAACCGCTCGGCGCCGGTGAAGCTGTCCCGGCCGACGGTGGCCAGCAGCAGGCCCACGCAGGCGGCGATCACCGCCTTGAGCCGCCCGCCGCCGCTGACCGTGGCGACCAGCAGGATGCCGAGCAGGGCCAGGGCCGTGTACTCGGGTGGGCCGAAGTCCAGCGCGAAGCCCGCCACCAGGGGGGCGACCAGCGTGAGGGCGATGATCGATACCGTGCCGCCGATGAAGGAGCCGATGGCGGCGATGCCCAGGGCGGTGCCGGCTCGGCCCTGGCGGGCCATCGCGTGCCCGTCGAAGACGGTCACCACCGAGGAGGCCTCGCCGGGCAGCCGCAGCAGCACCGAGGTGATGGTGCCGCCGTACTGGGCGCCGTAGAAGATTCCGGCGAGCATGATGATCGCAGTGACCGGCTCGATGCCGAAGGTGATCGGGAGCAGGATCGCGATGGTCGCCGCGGGGCCGAGACCGGGCAGGACACCCACGAGCATGCCGATGACGACACCGATCAGGCAGTACAGCAGGTTCGTCGGTTCCAGTACGACGCCGAATCCGTCGAGGACAGGGGCGAAGTCCACGGAGCCCTCCTAGAAGAGGTGCGGGATGGGGACGGAGAGGGCCGCCACGAAGACGAGGTAGAACGCGACCACCACGGCGAGGCTGGTGACGATCGAGGTACGCCAGCCTTCCCGGCCGAGGAACCGCAGCCAGACGAAGGCGAGCAGCGTGGCGGGGATCTCGAAGCCGATGGTCTGGATGACCGCGACGAACACCACCATGGTGGCCAGTCCGGCGGCGACCAGCCAGCTCGCCGGGGAGAAGCGTTCGGCGTCCGTGGTCTTCTTGGCGGTGGCGAGCAGGCCAAGGCCCAGCACCACCAGCACGGCGCTGACCAGCAGCGGCCAGGTGCCCGACTCGGGGCCGCGGGCGGAGCCGAGGCCGAGGCGGGCGGAGCCGACCAGCGTGGCCACGCCGAGCGCGACGACCGCGGCGGCGGTGAGGACGCTGCTCAGCGTCCCGGCCGCCGGGGGCCGGCCCTCGTGCTCGACCTCCTCGACCTGGTGGATCGCCTCGCCGAGGCTGAGTTCCTCGACGGGAGGTTCCTGACCGACGGTGTCCCGGAACAGCTCACCGCTGCCCGGGCCGGCCCCGGCGGCCGGGTGGCCGCCGGGGCTGACCGGTGCGGAAGCACCGCCGTGGCCAGGGGTCACTTGGCTCCACCGAGGCTGATCTTGTGCTGCTCGACCACGCTCCGGTACTTGTCCAGGTTGCCGGTCCACTGCTTGCGCAGTTCCTCGCCGTCGACCTCGTTCGGGGTGAGCAGGTTCTCCTCGTTGAACTTCTGGTACGCCTCGGCCTGGAACGCCTTCTGGAAGGACGCGCGCAGGGCGTCGAGGACGGCCTTCGGGGTGCTCTTGGGGGCGAAGACCGCCCGCGACTGCTGGACCGGCACATCGTGGCCGGCCTCCACGGCGGTCGGGGTGTCCGGCAGGTACGTCGGCCGCTTCTCCGCGAAGGTCACGATCGGGGTGAGCTTGCCGGACCTGATCTGCTCGGCCGCCTCGCCGAGCTGGATCGAGCCGACGTCGACCTGGCCGCCGAGCACGGCGGTGAGGGTGGGCGAGCCGCCGTCGAACGGCACGGCCTTGGCGGCGATGCCGGACTGGGCGAACAGCAGTTCCTGGGAGAGCTGGCTGCCGGTGCCGACGCCGGTCGTGCCGAAGGTGATCGGCCGGCCGGCCCCGGCCAGGTCGTCGACGGTCTTGAAGCCGGACTTCGGCGCCGTCACGAGCACGTAGTCGTCCTGGCTGATGCCGGTGACGATCTCGTAGTCGGCGATGTCGGGGGCCTGCCCCTCGGCGACGGCCAGCGGCGTGATGTAGGCCAGGCTGCCGTTGTAGACCATCAGCGTGTGCCCGTCGGCCTTCTTGCCGGCCAGTTCCTTCGCCGCCAGCGCACCGTTCGCGCCCGGCTTGTTCTCCACGGTGACCGGCACGCCGAGGTCGTCGGAGAGCTGCTCGGCCAGCGCTCGGGCGATGAGGTCGGTGCTGCCGCCGGGGTCCTGGCCGACGAGGATCGTGATCGGGGACTTGCCCGGGAACTCCGCATCGTCGCCAGACCCGCCGCCGACGTTGCCGCCGCAGGCGGCGAGCGAGAGGGCCAGGGCGAACCCGGCTCCCGCCGTCGCCCACCGGCGCACGCGCTTGATCGTCATGTCGTTCTCCTCAATAGCAGATCCATGTTTCCGCGGTGGGCGGCTGTGAGTCGGGTCACGGACGCCTGGTGACGGGAGCCTAGGAACCTCGCCTCATGCCTGTCCAAATCCAATGGAGCATCAATTGATACCTTCTTGACATGGCGTTCACGTTGGAGCAACTTCGGGGTTTCGTCGCCGTAGCGGACGAGCTGCATTTCGGCCGCGCGGCCGCGCGGCTGCAGATGACCCAGCCGCCGCTGAGCCGCCAGATCCAGAAGTTGGAACGGGTGGTGGGCGCCCAACTGCTGGAACGGGACAACCGCCGGGTCAGCCTCACCACGGCGGGCGCGGCGTTCCTGGTCGAGGCCCGCCGCCTGCTGATCCTCGCCGAGTCCGCCCCGGAGCTCGCCCGCCGGTTCTCCTCCGGCGCCAGCGGCGTGGTCCGGCTCGGCTTCACCGCCGCCTCGGCGTACGGGGTGCTCGGCGAACTGCTGCACGCGGTGTCCCGGGAACTGCCCGACGTGCACGTGGAACTGGCCGAGATGGTGACCCGGGAGCAGGTCGCCGGCCTACTCAAGGAGGAGATCGACCTGGGCCTGGCCCGGCCGCCCTTCGACGAGGAGACCTTCGGCTCGCGACTGCTGCACCGGGAGGCGCTGCTGGTCGCCGCGCCCGCCGGGCACCGGCTGCTGGAACTGGGCCGGCCGGCGACGGCCGGCGACCTGGCGGGCGAGCCGGTGGTCATGCACTCGCCGACCAAGGCGAAGTACTTCTACGACCTGGTGGCCGGCGTCGTGCCGATCGCCGCCGAGAACACCGTGTACACGGTGAGCCAGGTGCTGACCATGCTGTGGCTGGTGGCGGCGGGTCGCGGAGTAGCGTTCGTCCCCGCGTCCGCCGCCCGGCTGCCCATCGAGGGGGTGGGATTCGTCCGGCTGGAGACGCCGGCACCCGAGCCGGTCGAGCTGCACCTGCTGTGGGCGAGGAGTTCGAAGAACCCGGCGCTGTGGCGCGCGCTCGCGGCGCTGGAGCCGCGATCCGGGGCTTCCTGATACCCGACCAGCATCGCTCGATGCGGAATCGCTCTTGGACATGCATCGTCGGTGCTTTCTACGGTGACCGCGACCACGTCCGCGCCACCGGCTGATTTCCGGCGCGGACCCGCCGGACCCAAGGACACGATCACCGTGACGCTGCTGCCCCCGGATGTTCTCGCCGACCGGCTGAAGTCGGGCCTGCTCTCCTTCCCGGTCACCCACTTCGACGCCGATCTGGAGTTCGACGAGGCCCGGTACCGCGAGCACCTGGCCTGGCAGGCGAGCTTCGACGTCGCCGGACTGTTCGCCGCGGGCGGCACCGGTGAGGGCTTCTCGCTGACCTCGACCGAGCTGGACCGCGTCGTGCGGGTCGCCGTCGACGAGGTGGCCGGAAGGGTTCCCGTCATCGCCCCGGCCACCGGCGGCACCGCCGTCTCCGTCGCCCAGGCGCGGGCCGCCCAGGTCGCCGGCGCCGACGGCCTGCTGCTGTTTCCGCCGTACCTCACCGAGGCCAGCCAGCAGGGCCTCATCGAGCACATCGGGGCGGTGTGCCGGGCCACCGACCTCGGGGTCATCGTCTACAGCCGGGCGAACGCGGTGCTCACCGACGCCACCGTCGCCGAGATCGCCGACCGCAATCCCAACCTGATCGGGCTCAAGGACGGCATCGGCGACATCGAGCGGATGACCCGCACCTACGCCCGGGTCGGTGACCGGCTGATCTACGTGGGCGGGCTGCCGACCGCCGAGACGTACGCGCTGCCGCTGCTCCAACTCGGGGTGAGCACCTACTCCTCGGCGCTGTACAACTTCCTGCCCGAGTTCGCGCTCCGGTTCTACGCGGCCGTCCGCGCCCAGGACCGCCCGGCGGTCTACCAGATGCTCAGCGACTTCGTGATCCCCTACCTGGACATCCGGGACCGGTCCCGGGGGTACGCGGTCTCCATCATCAAGGCCGGCCTGACCGCGGTCGGACGCGACGGCGGCCGGGTCCGGCCCCCGCTCGCCGACCTGACCGAGGCCGAGCGCGCGGAACTGACCACCCTGGTGCAGAAGGTCTCCTGACCCGGCCCGCCGACCGACCCCAGCGCACTCAGACCGAAAGGATGACGATGACCGGCCGCACCCCGACCGTGGCCCGTGTCGAGGCGGTGCCCGTCGCCGGGCACGACAGCATGCTGCTCAACCTCAGCGGAGCGCACGGCCCCTTCTTCACCCGCAACGTCGCCATCGTGACCGACAGCGCGGGCCGGGTCGGCGTCGGCGAGGTGCCCGGCGGCGAGTCGATCCGGCGGACGATCGAGGACGCCGGTTCCCTGCTGGTCGGGCAGCCCGTGGCGCGGTTCGGCCGGCTGCTGCGTACGGTGGCCGACACCTTCGCCGACCGCGACGCCGGCGGGCGCGGGCTGCAGACCTTCGACCTGCGCACCACGGTCCACGCGGTGACCGCGCTGGAGTCGGCGCTGCTGGACCTGCTGGGCCAGCACCTCGGCGTGCCGGTGGCGGAACTGCTCGGCGACGGGCAGCAGCGCGACAGTGTGCCGATGCTCGGCTACCTCTTCTACATCGGTGACCGCCGGCGCACCGACCTGCCCTACCTCGCCGAGCCCGCGCCGGCCGACGACTGGGAGCGGCTGCGCCGGGAACCGGCGCTCACCCCCGAGGCGGTGGTGGCGCTCGCCGAGGCGGCCCGGGCCCGCTACGGGTTCACCGACTTCAAGCTCAAGGGCGGCGTGCTGGCCGGCGAGCAGGAGGTCGCCGCGGTCCGCGCCCTCGCCGAGCGGTTCCCGGACGCCCGGGTCACCCTCGACCCCAACGGCGGCTGGCGGCTGGCCGAGGCGGTCGAGCTCTGCCGCGACCTGCACGGGGTGCTCGCGTACGCCGAGGACCCGGTCGGCGCCGAGGGTGGCTTCTCCGGGCGCGAGGTGATGGCGGAGTTCCGGCGGATCACCGGGCTGCCGACCGCCACCAACATGATCGCCACCGACTGGCGGCAGCTCGCCCACGCGGTCCGGTCGAACGCGGTCGACATCCCCCTCGCCGATCCGCACTTCTGGACGATGCGCGGTTCCGTCCGGGTGGCCCAGCTCTGCCACGACTTCGGCCTCACCTGGGGCTCGCACTCGAACAACCACTTCGACATCTCGCTGGCGATGTTCACCCACGTGGGCGCCGCCGCCCCGGGCCAGATCACCGCCCTCGACACACACTGGATCTGGCAGGACGGACAGGCCCTCACCCGCTCGCCGCTGCGGATCCGCAGCGGGCGGATCCAGGTCCCCACCGCCCCGGGGCTGGGGGTCGAGCTCGACCGCGACGCCCTGGCCGCGGCGCACGAGTTGTACCTGGAGCACGGCCTCGGCGCCCGCGACGACGCCGCCGCGATGCAGTACGTCGTGCCCGGCTGGTCGTTCGACCCGAAGCGTCCCTGCCTGGTCCGCTGAACGCCACCGCCGCGTCCCACCCGAGGAGAGACATGACCACCCGCAACGCCCCCGCCGTCCTCGACCGGATCGAGTCCGTGATCCTCTCGTCGGTCACCCTCCCGCTGCCCACCGGGATCAGCGACGCGAAGGTGCTCACCGGGCGGCAGCGGCCGATGAGCGAGGTGGCCTTCCTCTTCGCCGAGATCCGGACCGAGGCGGGGCACGAAGGCGTCGGCTTCAGCTACTCCAAGCGGGCCGGCGGGCCCGCGCAGTTCGCCCACGCCCGGGAGGTCGCCCCCGACCTGATCGGCGAGGACCCCAGCGACATCGGCCGGCTCTGGACGAAGCTCGTCTGGTCCGGCGCGTCGGTCGGGCGCAGCGGCGCGGCAACCCAGGCGCTCGCCGCGATCGACGTGGCGCTCTGGGACCTCAAGGCGAAGCGGGCCGGGCTGCCGCTGGCCAAGCTGCTGGGGGCGCACCGCGACTCGGTGCGCTGCTACAACACCTCCGGCGGCTTCCTGCACGAGTCGATCGAGCAGGTGCTGGAGAACGCCACCCGCACCCTCGAGTCGGGCGTCGGCGGCATCAAGATCAAGGTCGGTCAGCCCGACTCCGCCGAGGACCAGCGCCGGGTCCGCGCGGTCCGCGAGCACCTCGGCGACGGCGTCCCGCTCATGGTCGACGCCAACCAGCAGTGGGACCGGCCGACCGCGATGCGGGTCGGCCGGGCGCTGGAGGAGTTCGGCCTGGTCTGGATCGAGGAGCCGCTGGACGCGTACGACGCCGAGGGGCACGCCCAGCTCGCCCGGTCCCTGGACACCGCGATCGCGACCGGCGAGATGCTGACCAGCGTCGCCGAGCACTACGAGCTGATCCGCGCCGGCGCGGTGGACATCCTCCAGCCGGACGCCCCCCGGATCGGTGGCATCACCCAGTTCCTCAAGCTCGCCACCCTGGCCGACCACAGCAACCTGCAACTGGCGCCGCACTTCGCGATGGAGATCCACGTACACCTGGCGGCCGCCTACCCGCACGAGCCGTGGGTGGAGCACTTCGACTGGCTGTACCCGCTGTTCAACGAGCGGCTGGAGACGCACGGCGGGCGGATGCACCTCTCGGACCGTCCCGGACTCGGCATCACCCTCAGCGAGCAGGCCCGCGCCTGGACGGTGGACCGCGTGCACGTCGACGCGTCCCGCTGACCCATCCCACCGCAGCATTGGAGGAACCCATGGCCGCAGTCGTCAGCATCGACCCCCGGACCGGGCAGCCGGTCGAGGAGGTGGCGCAGGAGACCACCACCGCGCAGGTGGACCGGCTCTGCGCTGCCGCCCTCGCCGCAGCTCCCGGGCTGGAGGCGCTGGGTCGCGCCGGGCGGGCGGCACTGCTGCGTGGCCTCGCGGACGCCCTGGAGGACCGGCGGGAGGACGTCGTCGCCGTCGCCGACCGGGAGACGGCGCTCGGCCCGGTCCGGCTGAACGGTGAACTGACCCGCACCTGTTACCAGCTGCGGATCTTCGCCGAGGTGCTGGACGAGGGCAGCTACCTCGAGGCGGCCATCGACCACGCCGGGGACACCCCGATGGGTCCCCGCCCCGACCTGCGCCGGATGCTCGTCCCGATCGGCCCGGTCGCGGTCTTCGGCGCCAGCAACTTCCCGCTGGCCTTCTCCGTACCCGGTGGCGACACCGCCTCGGCGCTCGCGGCCGGCTGCCCGGTCATCGTCAAGGCGCACGGGTCCCACCCCGCGACGTCGCAGCTGGTGTTCGACATCCTCGCCGCGGCGGCGGAGAAGGCGGGCGCCCCGGCCGGCACCCTCGGCCTGGTCCACGGCGTGCCGGCTGGCGCGGCCCTCGTCGCCCACCCGGCGGTCCGGGCCGTGGGCTTCACCGGCTCGGCCACCGGCGGGCGCGCGCTGCTGCGGATCATCGAGCAGCGCCCCGACCCGGTGCCCTTCTTCGGCGAGCTCAGCAGCCTCAACCCGGTGGTCGTGACGCCACGGGCCGCCGCCGAGCGGGGCCCGACGATCGGCGCCGAACTGGTCGGCTCCTTCACCCTCGGCGGCGGCCAGTTCTGCACCAAGCCCGGCCTGGTGTTCGTGCCGGTCGGCGCCGACGGCGACGCGGTGGTCGGCGCGATGGCCGACGCGGTCCGGGGCAGCGCCGCCCCGGTGCTGCTCAACGGGGGCATCGCCGCCGCGTACGGCAGCATCGCCGGCAGTCTCGTCAAGGCGCCGGGCGTCGAGGTGCTGGCCCGGGGAGCGCAGCCGCAGGGGGACGGGTTCCAGGCCGCGCCGATGCTGCTCGGGACGTCGGCGAGCGACCTGCCGCAGCAGGTCACCGAGGAGTGCTTCGGCCCGGTGTCGGTGGTCGCCCGATACGACGGCGAGGCCGAGCTCTTCGGGGCGCTGGCGGAGATCCCGTCGTCGTTGACCGCGACGGTGCTGCGCGGCGGGGGCGAGACGGAACTGCCGCAGGAGGTCTCCGAGCGGCTGCGCCCGCGGGCCGGCCGGCTGGTCTACGACGCCTACCCCACCGGCGTGGCCGTCTCCTGGGCGCAGCACCACGGCGGGCCGTGGCCGTCGACCAACTCGCAGCACACCTCCGTCGGCACCTCCGCGATCCGCCGCTTCCTGCGCCCGGTCACCTGGCAGGGTGCGCCGGCCGACCTGCTCCCGCCCGAGCTCACCGACGACTACCGGGGCATCCCGCGGCGGGTCGACGGCGTCCTGGAGGTGCCCCGGTGACCGGGCCGCTCGCGCGGTCGGGCGGGCCTGCGGCGCCGCACGTTACCGCCGCCCCGCAGGGGTGAGGAGCCGGCCCGGCCGGCGGCCGGTGCGCGACGGCCGGTCACCCGCCGACCGGGTGAGCGGCCCGGCCGGATGAACGGCGTCATCGGCGGGTTCACCGCCCTGGTCGCGGTGATCGCCGTCGGCTGGGTCCTCGGCCGGACCGGCACGCTGGGCGTTGGCGCCGGCCCGGTGCTGTCCCGGTTGTCGTACTTCGTGGCGACGCCCGCCCTGCTGCTGCTCACCCTCGCCGGGGCCGATCCCGCGGCGCTGCTGTCGGCCGCCCTGGTGGCGACCGCCGGCAGCGCGGTGCTCAGCGGGCTGGCGTACGCGGCGCTGGCCCGGTGGCGCTGGCGGTCGCCGCCGGCCCAGCTGGCCGTCGGCGGGCTCGCCTCGTCCTACGTCAACGCGGGCAACCTGGGCATCCCCATCGCGGTGTACGTCCTCGACGACGCGTCGTTCGTGGCCCCGGTGCTGCTGTTCCAGGTGCTGGTCATGGCGCCGGTCGGGCTGGCCGTGCTGGCCGGCTCCCACCCGGCGGGCGACGCCCCGGCCCGGTGGCGGCTGCTCATCCAGCCCCTGCGCACGCCGGTGGTGGTGGGCTGTGGCCTGGGGGTGCTCGTCGCGGCCACCGGCGTGGATCTGCCCGCGCTGGTGCTGAAGCCGGTCGAGCTCACCGCCGCGCTCGCGGTTCCGGCGGCGCTGCTGGCGTACGGCATGAGCCTGCACGGCGCACCCCGGCCCGCGTCCGGCGACGGCGCCGCCCCGGTGTGGCTGGCCGTGGGGCTCAAGATCGTCGTCCAGCCGGCCCTCGCCTACGCCCTCGGCCGCTGGGCCGCCGGCCTGTCCGGGGTGGCGTTGCTGGCGGTCACCGTCACCTCGGCCCTGCCGACCGCGCAGAACGTGTTCGTCTACGCGTCGTCCTACGACCGGGGCACGCTGCTGGCGCGGGACGTCGTGCTGCTCACCACCGTCCTGTCCGGGCCGGTGCTGATCGGGATCGCCGTACTGCTCGGCTGACTGGAAGGGAACCTCATGCGGCTGTTCGATCCGCGCGGGCTGATGAATCCCGGGAAGGTGCTGCCGGAGTGAGCCGCAGCTGTAAGGAGCGTCACCACCATCGCTCCTTCCAGCTGTGGATCGGCTGGGAGTATCCTCGGCGGGCGATGACCAATGTCTGGCACCTGACCGTGCGCCTGTACGTCGACCTCCGACGGCAGGCCAGCGGCATCTGTCCGGCGCAGCCGCTCTCCTGACGCTGCCCCGTTCACCTCCACCAGACCCTTGGACGTCCCATGGCTTCCGCCCTGCGCAAGATTCCCTTCTCCGTACAGATCCTGGCCGGCCTGGTGCTCGGCGTGGCGCTCGGCTTCCTCGCCCGCGCCGCCGACCTGAGCTGGCTGGCGACCACCCTCGACACCGTCGGCGGCCTCTTCGTCCAGCTGCTCAAGCTGGCCGTCCCGCCGCTGGTCTTCACCGCCATCGTGGTCAGCGTGGTCAGCCTGCGGGGCGTCGCCAACGCCGCCCGGCTGGCGCTCAAGACCCTGCTCTGGTTCGGCGTCACCGCGCTGATCGCGGTGACCATCGGCATCGGCCTCGGCCTGCTCACCGACCCCGGACGGGGGGTGACGCTGGACGTCACCGGCGCCGAGGCGCCGAGTAGGACCGGCTCCTGGACCGACTTCCTCACCGGCATCGTCCCGACCAACCCGGTCGGCGCGTTCGTCGACAACAACGTGCTCCAGATCGTCTTCCTCGCCCTGGTGGTCGGCGCCGCCGCGCTGCTGATCGGCGAGGCCGCCGAGCCGTTCGTGAGCCTCAACCGCTCGGTGCTGGCCATCGTGCAGAAGGCGCTGTGGTGGGTCATCCGGCTCGCCCCGATCGGCACGCTCGGCCTGATCGGCAACGCCATCGCCTCGTACGGCTGGGACCTGCTCGCGCCGCTCGCCAAGTTCACCACGGCCGTCTACGTCGGCTGCGCCATCGTGCTGTTCGTGGTCTATCCGGTGCTGCTGGTGGCCGCCGGCCGGCTCAACCCGCTGCGCTTCTTCGCCGGCGCCTGGCCGGCGATCGAGCTGGCCTTCGTCTCCCGCTCCTCGGTGGGCACCATGCCGGTGACCCAGCGTTCCGTCGAGCGTCTCGGCGTCCCCCGCGAGTACGCCTCGTTCGCCGTGCCGTTCGGTGCCACCACCAAGATGGACGGCTGCGCGGCGATCTACCCGGCGCTGGCCGCGATCTTCGTGGCGCAGGTCTTCGGCGTCCAGCTCGGCGTCACCGACTACCTGCTGATCGCCTTCGTCTCCGTGGTCGGCTCGGCCGCGACCGCCGGCCTGACCGGCGCGATCGTGATGCTCACCCTGACCCTGAGCACGCTCGGCCTGCCGCTGGCCGGCGCCGGCCTGCTGCTGGCGATCGACCCGATCCTCGACATGATCCGTACCGCCACCAACGTGGCCGGGCAGGCGCTCGTGCCGACCATCGTCGCCGCCCGCGAGGGCACCCTGGACCGCACCGCGTACGAAAGCGCCGGCCGGCGGGACCTGACCGACGCCGACGAGGCCGAGCAGCCCACCACGGACCGGCTCGCCCCGGTGCCCGCCTGACCTCGGTTCGGGTGCGTCTGTGGTCGGTCCCGCGACGACAGACGCACCCGAACCAACCGTCCGCTCGCCGCTGTGGAGGATCACCCCCATGAGTGCCCTGTTCACGCCGCTGGCCCTGCGCGCGGTCACCCTGCCCAACCGGGTCGCCATGGCCCCCATGTGCCAGTACAGTGCCGGCCCCGACGGCCTGCCCACCGACTGGCACCACGTTCACCTCGGCGCCCGGGCCGTCGGCGGCGCGGGCCTGATCGTCACCGAGGCCACCGCCGTACTGCCCGAGGGCCGGATCAGCCCGCAGGACACCGGGCTCTGGTCCGGCGCGCACGTCGACGCCTGGCGCCCCATCACCGGGTTCCTCGCCGCGCAGGGGGCGGTGCCCGCCGTGCAACTGGCCCACGCCGGGTTCAAGGCGTCCACGTACCGGCCGTGGGCGGAGCACCGGGGCGGGGTGCCGGACGCCGCGGGCGGCTGGACCCCGGTGGGCCCGGGCCCCGAGCCCTTCGTGCCGGAGTACCGGCGCCCGACCGCGCTGGACGAGCAGGGGATCGCCGAGGTGGTGGCCGCGTTCGCCGCCGCCGCCGGCCGGGCGCTGGACGCCGGGTTCGCCGCCGTGGAGATCCACGCCGCGCACGGCTACCTGCTGCATGAGTTCCTCTCCCCGCTGACCAACCACCGGGCCGACGGCTACGGCGGCGACCGGGTCGGGCGGATGCGGCTCACCCTGGAGGTGGCCCGCGCGGTCCGCGCGACCGTCGGCGAGGACGTACCGGTGCTGACCCGGATCTCCGCCACCGACTGGGTGGCCGGCGGCTGGACCGTCGAGGACAGCGTGGTGCTGGCCGGCGAGCTCGCCGCGGCCGGCGTCGACCTGGTCGACACCTCCTCCGGCGGCGCGGCGGTCGGGGCCAGCATCCCGGTCGGCCCCGGCTACCAGGTCCCGCTGGCCGCCCGGATCCGCCGCGACGCGGGCGTGCGCACCGGGGCGGTCGGGCTGATCGTCGAGCCGGAGCAGGCCGAGCAGATCGTCGCCGCCGGCGAGGCCGACCTGGTGCTGCTCGGCCGCGAGCTGTTGCGTGACCCGTACTGGCCGCGCCGCGCCGCCGCCAAACTCGGCGCCACGCCCGCCTGGCCCGCCCAGTACACCCGCGCCACCTGACCCACCCGCACCCATCCCGCCGCCCGGCGGCGGCGCGGGGGCCGAAGTCTCGGGCCCCGCGCCGCCCAATGGGCGCCAGTGCCGGCGATGGGCGTCAGCCGGCCAGGTGGGACCAGCGGCCCTCCAGCTCCCGCCAGGGGCCCTGGGCCACCACCGCGCCGTCCACCAGCACCACGACGTGGTCGGCCCGGACCAGCGCCGCCCGCTTGGCGGTCGACCCGACCACCGTCACCCCGTGCTCGCGCAGCGCCGCCCAGAGCGCCAGCTCGGTGGTGACGTCCAGCGCGGACGACACGTCGTCGGCGACCAGCAGCTCGGTACGCGGCGCGAGCGCCCGGGCCAGCGCCAGCCGCTGGAGCTGCCCGCCGGAGAGCCGGGTGCCCTTGTGCCCGATCAGCAGCCCCAGCCCGCCACCGGCGGCGGCCAGGTCGTGCTCCAGTTGGGCGGTCGACACCGCACGGGCGGCGTCCACCTCGTGCCCGAGGGCGATGTTGTCGGCGACGGTCCCGGAGAGCACCCGGGGCAGCTGTCCCACGTACCCGACCTGGCTGGGGCGGAGGAACAGCTCCGGCTCGGTGACCGGCTCGCCGTTCCAGCGCAGGGTGCCGGTGTGGTGCACGATCCCGGCCAGGGCCCGCAGCAGCGACGACTTGCCGGAGCCGACCGGCCCGACCATCAGCACCAGTTGTCCCCGCTCGACGGTCAGGTCGACGTCCCGGACGGCGAGCGTCCCGTCGGTGTGCAGCGCGCCGAAGCCGACCAGTTCCAGCCGGTGCAGCGGGCGCCGGGGCGGTGGCTGCGGCGCGGGCGCCGTCCCGGCGGCCAGGTCCACGCCCGGCACCGACGCGGAGTACCGGCCCACCCCGGCCATCGCCACGGTCCGGCGGGTCCACACCCGCGCCGACGGGTAGTGCGACACCAGCGCGGCGGTGGTCCAGGCGAACCAGCGGGCCGCGCCGAGGGTGGACACGGCCACCAGGGTGGCGCCGGCGGAGAGACTGCCGGCCAGGTAGAGCGCCCACGCGCCGACCGGCAGCAGCCCGCTGACCACCGACGGGGTCGACCGCGCCCAGACCTGCATGGCGATTTCCCGGCGCTGCCGGTCGCTGCGCACGGTGTCCAGCCTGGCCAGATGGTCGAGCACCGGGCGGGTGGCACCGGCCAGCTTGACCGTGCGGGCGGCGGAGAGCGACGAGACCAGCGCGGTGGCGAAGGCCGCCCGGGCCTTGACGGTGCCGCCGGCGGTGCGCTCCAGCCGCGGCCCGAACAGGGTCGCCGCCAGGCCGGAGACCAGCATCGTGCCGAGGAAGAACAGCCCCGGTACGACGCTGCCGGTGACCGCGGTCATGGTGGCCACGATGGCCAGCGAGATGAACTGGTCCATCAGGTTGTCGGCGAGCTGCACCACCCGCTCGGTGTCGCCGCCCTGGGCGACCACCTCGGCCGGGGTGTGGCCGCTGACCCGGCGCGGACCGGTCTGCCCGTGCACCAGGCGCAGGCTGATCCGCAGCATCTGCCGGATCCACCACTGCGGGAACCACAGGTTGGTCAGGTAGGGCAGCGGCAGGACGACCAGCAGCGCGGCCACGATGCCGAGCGCGGGCAGCCACGGGCTGCCCCCGTCGACCAGCCCGGCCCAGAGCCACGGCAGCACCGCGCCGTCCAGGCCGAGCAGCGTCATCACCACGAACAGGGCGACCGACACCAGGCCGTACCGTGGGTCGTTGGTGCCCAGCCGCAGGATCTCCCGCAGGGTCCGCGCGGGCGGCGCGGCGGGCAGCGGTGGCGGGTCGGCCCTGGGTACGGCCGCCGGGGCCGGCCTGGCCGGCTCCGGCGGGGCCGGTTCCGGGTCGGGGCCGCCGGTGGCGGCGGGCATCGCCTCCGGCCAGTGCGCGCGGGGTCCGGGCAGCAGGTCCACCCCACCGCCGCTGCCGGCGCCCGCCCCGACGTACGCGGCGGCGTGGCTGGTGGCCAGCAGCTCGGCGAAGCGCGCCGACTCGCGCAGCGGGCCGGCCTCCAGCACCGCGCCGTCGGCCATCATCACCACCTCGTCGCACTGGCGCACCGAGCTGAGCCGGTGCGCGATGACGATGCCGATCCGGTCGGCGAGCAGCCGTTCGGTGGCCTGGCGTACCCGGGTCTCGGTGACCGGGTCCAGCCGGGCGGTGGCCTCGTCGAGGATCACCACGCGCGGGTCGCGCACCAGAATCCGGGCGAACGCCACCAGTTGCTCCTGCCCGGCGGAGAGGACGTGCCCGCCCTCGCCGAGCCGGGTGCCTACGCCGTCTGGCAGCTCCGCGATCCAGCCGGCGAGCCCCAGCTCCGCCAGCGCACGGGTGGCGTCGTCGAGCAGCTCGGGGTCGAACAGGGCGACGTTCTCGGCCAGCGTGCCGGCCAGGATCTCGGTGCGCTGCGGCACCACGGCGATCCACCGGCGCAGCGCCTCGACGTCCAGGTCCACCAGGTCGGTGTCGCCGAGGAAGACGGTGCCGTGGGGCACGTCCACCGCCCGGGTGAGCACCTTGGTCAGGGTGGACTTGCCGGAACCGGTCCGCCCGAGCAGGGCGTACGAGCGGCCACGGGCGAAGGTCAGGTGGATGTCGCGCAGCGCCGGCTCCCGCTCCTCGCCGGTGGCGGGGTAGCGGAAGGTGAGCCCGCGCACGGTCAGGTCGCCGTCGACCGGGGTGGCCCCGCCAGCCGGTTCCTGCCGGGAGTCCTGGAGCAGCTGCACCCGGGCCCAGGCGCCGAGGGCGTACTGCAGGTGCGGCACCCAACGGGCGATGTGTTCGACGGTCGCGCCGAACGCGATGGCGAGCAGCCAGACGGCGGTCAGCCGGGCGCCGTCGATCCGGCCGGTGGACAGCGCCCACGCGCCGGCGATGACCACCGCGGCGATGCCGACCCGGATCGCGCCGGTGGAGAACGCGGTGACCTGGGCGGACATCCGGAACACCCGGCCACCCCGGCTGATCACCTCGGCGGCCCGCCGGGCGTAGAGGCGCAGCACGTACGGCCGGGCGAGACTGGTCCGTACGTCGTCCTGGCCGTGCACCGCCTCCTCCATCACCGCGGCGAGGTCCGACCAGGCCTCCTCCTCGGCCATCCGGGCCGGGGCGATCCGGGCGGTGGGGCGGCGCAGCACCACGCCCAGCAGCACGGTCAGCACGATCATGCCGACGCCCGCCGGCCACCAGACCACCAGCGCGCTGGCCGTGGCGAGCAGGCAGAGCGCCAGGCCCTGGATCAGCCGGACGCCGGTGTTCCGCAGCTCCGCGGCGACCTGGTAGACGTCGTTGTCGATCCGGTCGAGCAGCTCGCCGACCGGGGTGGTCTCCAGGGTGGGCAGGTCCTGCCCGAGCGCCACCCGGCAGAGCCGGCGGCGCACGTCGGCGGACCAGTCGGCGGTGAGGCCGGCCATCAGCAGGCCGATCAGCAGGTCGGTGACGACCGCGGCGACCAGCGCCACGGCCAGCCCGGCGAACCAGCCGGCGGAGCGGTGCACCAGCACCGGCCCGGCCAGCGCGGAGGCGGCGGCCTGGCCGGCGGCGCCGAGGACGACCAGCAGCCCGACCACCGCCATCCGGCGTGGCGCGGTGGCCCAGAGATCGCGGAACAGGCGCATGAGCGGTCCTCCCGGACTCGGGTCGGTGGGGGCGGTGACCCCAGCCTGGCCCGTCCGGCCACGACCGATCAACGCATTTACGCCGCCGGCATACGCCGCACGTCTGCGCCACCCGGCGCTCGCACGATCTCTGCGATCACCTCGATCGCCTCGCCCGGCGCGCGTTCGGGGCAGGTGTTAGCCGGGGGCCCCGCCTATATCGAAAGCGTTAACCGGAGCCCCTTCCTAACACCTCAGAAGAGGACGGTGGCGAGGGTGCCGACGGGGCGGAAGCCGCACCGGGCGTAGACCCGGCGGGCCGGCAGGTTGAAGTCGTTGACGTAGAGGCTGACCGTCGGGGCGACCCGGACCAGCGCGTCCCGCACCACCGCGGCCATCGCCGCCGTGGCGATGCCCCGCCCACGCCACTCGGGCGCCACCCAGACCCCCTGGATCTGGGCGGTACGCCGGGTCACCACCGCCAGCTCCGCCTTGAAGACCACCCGGCCGTCGACGAACCGGGCGTACGCCCGGCCGGCCCGGACCAGGTCGGTGACCCGCCGCCGGTAGCCGCGCCCGCCGTCCTCGGCCAGCGGCGAGACGCCGACCTCCTCGGTGTACATGGCGACCGCGGCCGGGAAGAGGAGGTCCACCTCGCCGGGGCGGACCCGCCGTACCTGCGAATCGGGCGGCACGTCGGGCAGCGCGTCGGCGGCCAGCAGCGGCTGGTTGGCCCGGACGTCCCGGGCCGGGCCCCAGTGCTCCCGCAGCCGCTCCCAGAGGCCGAGCACGGCGTCCGCCCGGCCGACGATCGACGAGCAGAGCCGTTCCTCGCCGACGAGCAGGTCGGCGTAGGCGGCGACGGCCGGCTCGGTGGCGAGCACCGGGGTGAGGTTGCCGCCCAGCCAGCAGATCGACTCCAGGTTGCGGCGGCTGCCGTAGCCGAGGATCCGGCCCTCGGCCCGCCACCAGGCCAATCCGCGCGCGGCGACCCGCTCGGCCACCTGCGCACCCGCGTACGGGTCGAGGTC
Organism: Micromonospora sp. NPDC050686; assembly: GCF_040654475.1. NCBI lineage: Bacteria > Bacillati > Actinomycetota > Actinomycetes > Micromonosporales > Micromonosporaceae > Micromonospora > Micromonospora sp. NPDC050686. The sequence goes on along the minus strand of NZ_JBFAID010000001.1, from coordinate 114,196 downwards.
GAGCAGCCGCTCGACCGCGCGGCGCTCCGATTCCCCGAGTTGCCGTACCGGCACCGTCAGCACGAATACCAGCCTGCCAGACGCGCCGCCCGCCCGTCGGTGGGACCCGCCCCTCGCCGGCAGCGCGCCATCCTTGTCGCTGATGCATCGGCGATATATCGTTGATGCATCAGCGATAGCTCCCAGGAGGATCGAATGGGATTCCACCGACGAATGCACGCGATGCACGAGGCCCGGATGCGCGGGATGGGCTTCCCCCCGTTCCCGCACGGCCCGCACGGCCGCGGCGGCCGGGGGCGGGGCCGCCGGCCCAACGTCCGCGGCGCCGTGCTCGCGCTGCTCACCGAGCGGCCGATGCACGGCTACGAGATGATCCAGGAAATCGACTCCCGCACCGGCGGGGCCTGGCGGCCCAGCCCGGGATCGATCTATCCGACCCTGCAACTGCTGGAGGACGAGGGCGTCGTCGCCACCACCGTCGAGGAGTCCGGCGGCGGCCGGAAGCGGTTCACCCTGACCGAGCAGGGACAGGCCGAGGCGACGGAGGCGGCGCAGGCCCCGCCGTGGGCGGAGTTCGCCGAGGACACCGTCGCCAGCTGGCACGACATCCGCGAGGCCGGCATGCAGGCGATGAACGCGCTGCGCCAGGTGATGAGGAACGGCACCGACGACCAGCGCGAACGCGCCGCCCAGGTGCTCGACGAGACCCGGCGCAAGCTCTACGCCATCCTCGCCGAGAGCGAGTGAGCGCCGCCCGGCCCCCGGCGGGGGTGCCTGCCACCCCCGCCGGGTCGTGCCGGTTCAGCCCGGCCACTCCTGCCGGGTCGCGCTGGTTCAGCCCGGCCACTGCTACCGGGTCGCGCTGGTTCAGCCCCGCCGGACCGCGGTGAGCAGCAGATACTCCCACCGCATCGCGCCGGCTTCCAGGTGCCGCCGGGCCAGCCCGGCGAGATCGCGATCCAGGGCGGCGGTCCGGTCGGGGTCACCGGCGATGGCCCGGTACACCGCGACCGTCGGCCCGTAGTGGGTCTTGAAGTAGTCGCGGAACGCCTCCGGCTCGGTGAACCGGTCCACCACGACCGTCTCCCGGCGGGCGACCAGATCGGTGACCCGGTCCCCCAGCAGGGCCCGCACGTGCTCCTCGTCGCCCCAGAGCGGGGGCGGTTGCGCGCCCGGCGGCGGCGCCGGGGCGTACGGCTTCATGGTGGCGAACAACTGCCCGACGAAGCCGCCCGGCGTCCAGTTGAGCAGGCCGATGCTGCCGCCCGGCCGGCAGACCCGGACCAGCTCGTCGGCGGCCACCCGGTGCCGGGGCGCGAACATCACGCCCACGCAGGACAGCACCGTGTCGAACTCGCCGTCGCCGTACGGCAGCGCCTCCGCGTCGCCCTGCTGCCAGTCCAGCACCGCGCCCCGTCCGGTGGCGCGGGCCTGCCCGGCCGCCAGCAGTTCCGGGGTCAGGTCGCTGGCCACCACGCTCGCCCCGGCCAGCGCGGCCGGGACGGCGGCGTTCCCGGTGCCGGCCGCCACGTCCAGGACCCGGTCCCCCGGCCGTACGCCGGCCGCCCGCACCAGCGTGTAACCCAGCTCGGGAATGATCTCGTCGACGAGGGTCGGATAGTCGCCCAGCGCCCACATCTGCCGGTGCCGCTCCTTCACGGCCCGGTCCGCCTCCATCGCCTCGGTGGTCATGACGCATCTCCTCGTGGTCGGGTCCTGCTCCTCACCGACGCTAGGCAGCCGGGCCCGGGCCACCTAGTACCAGATGTGTACCGGTCGGCTTCCCGACCGGCGCCGGGCCGGCGCGGGCATAAGCTGCCGCCATGGGTGCGCCGTACCACCAGTTCTGCCCGGTCGCCAAGGCGATGGAACTGCTCGACGAGCGCTGGACGCTGCTCGTCGTACGGGAGCTGCTCAGCGGCTCCCGGCACTTCAACGAGCTGCGCCGCGGCCTGCCGCGAATGTCACCCACCCTACTGTCCCGGCGGCTGCACCAGCTCGTCCGGGCCGGGGTGGTACGCCGGCAGGCCGACGGGGCGTACGTGCCGACCCCCGCCGGCGAGGAACTGCGGCCCGTGCTGGAGGCGCTCGGCGCCTGGGGGGTCCGCTGGATCGGTGAGCTGGGCGACGAGGACCTGGACCCGAAGCTGCTGCTGTGGGACATGCACCGGCACGTCGACCACGACGCCGTGCCCGCCGGGCGGACCGTCGTCCGCTTCACCTTCCCCGACGTGCCGCCGAGTCAGCGCGACTGGTGGCTGGTGATCGCCGGCGCGGAGGTCGACGTCTGCGACGTGGACCCGGGCCACGCGGTGACCGTCACGGTCACCGCCCGGCTGCGCGGCCTGGTCCAGGTGTGGCGGGGCGACCTGACCTGGTCGGCGGCGCTGCGGGACGGCGCGGTGCAGGTGTCGGGCCCGGAGCCGGTGCGCCGGGCCCTGCCCGGCTGGTTCACCCTCTCCGCCTTCGCCACCGTGCCCCGCCCGGCCCCGGCCTGACGGCACCGGCCACACCGCCCGGCCGGCCTCCCCGGCAACGCCGCCCGGCGTGACCGTGCCGGCAGTGCCGCCCGCCACGCCGGCCACACCGCCGCGTACGCGAAAAGGGCCGGCCTCCCGCGGGAGAGCCGGCCCTTCTCGGTGGTTGTCAGTGCACGGTGACCGTGGCGCCGGGGACCAGGTCGCGCAGCTCCTCGGGGATCTCCGCGCCCATCTCGTCGGCCAGCCGGAGCGCCTCCTCGATCAGGGTCTCCACGATCTGCCCCTCGGGCACGGTCTTGATGACCTGGCCCTTGACGAAGATCTGCCCCTTGCCGTTGCCGGAGGCGACGCCGAGGTCGGCCTCGCGGGCCTCGCCGGGGCCGTTCACCACGCAGCCCATCACGGCCACCCGCAGCGGCACCGGCAGCCCCTCCAGGCCGGCGGTGACCTCCTCGGCGAGCTTGTAGACGTCGACCTGCGCCCGGCCGCAGGACGGGCAGGAGACGATCTCCAGGCCGCGCTCGCGCAGGCCGAGCGACTCCAGGATCTGGTTGCCGACCTTGATCTCCTCGACCGGCGGGGCGGACAGCGACACCCGGATGGTGTCGCCGATCCCTTCGGCCAGCAGCGCGCCGAAGGCGACCGCGGACTTGATGGTGCCCTGGAACGCCGGGCCGGCCTCGGTCACCCCGAGGTGCAACGGATAGTCGCACTGCTCGGCGAGCTGCCGGTACGCCCGGATCATCACCACCGGGTCGTTGTGCTTGACCGAGATCTTGATGTCCCGGAAGCCGTGCTCCTCGAAGAGCGAGCACTCCCAGAGCGCCGACTCGACCAGCGCCTCGGCGGTGGCCTTGCCGTACTTGGTGAGCAGCCGCTTGTCCAGCGAGCCGGCGTTGACCCCGATCCGGATCGGCACGCCCGCGTCGCCGGCCGCCCGGGCGATCTCCCTGACCTTGTCGTCGAACTGCCGGATGTTGCCCGGGTTGACCCGGACGGCGGCGCAGCCGGCGTCGATCGCGGCGAAGACGTACTTCGGCTGGAAGTGGATGTCGGCGATGACCGGGATCTGGGACTTCTTGGCGATCGCCGGCAGCGCCTCCACGTCGTCCTGCGAGGGCACGGCGACCCGCACGATCTGGCAGCCGGACGCGGTCAGCTCGGCGATCTGCTGGAGGGTGGCGTTGACGTCGGCGGTGAGGGTGGTGGTCATCGACTGCACCGAGACCGGCGCACCGCCACCGACCGGCACCGAGCCGACCATGATCTGGCGACTGGCCCGGCGCGGGGCCAGCGGCGGGGGCGGTACGGCGGGCATACCGAGACTGACGGAAGTCACTTCAGGCACTCACCTTGCGAAGAGCGTGATGGGGTTGACGACGTCCGCGGTGATGGTCAGCAGCGTGAACGCGCCACCGATCAGGATCACCCCGTACGTGAGGGGCATGAGCTTGAGGTAGTCGACGCGCCCCGGGTCCCGGCGACCGATCTTGGCGTACAGCCAGGACCGGGCGCGCTCGAACCAGGCGATGGCGATGTGGCCGCCGTCCAGCGGAAGCAGCGGCAGCAGGTTGAACACGCCGATGAAGAAGTTCAGCGACACGAACAACATGAAGAACAGGTACCAGGCGTTGTTCTCCACCGCCTCGCCGCCGAGCCGGCTGGCGCCGACCACGCTGATCGGGGTGTCCACGTCCCGCTCGCCGCCGGTGATGGCGGTCCAGAGCGCGGGCACCTTCTGCGGGATGCGCTTCATCGCCTCGTACGTGCCGACCGCCATCTGGCCGGTGTAGTCCCCGGTGGCGCCGAACGCGGAGACCGGCCCGTACGTGACCCGGGTCGGGGTGGTGAACTGGAGGCCGACGCCGAGCGCGGCGACCGGGCCGACCTTGCCGTCCGGGTTGTCCAGTGGCGGGCGCTGGGTGGTCGCCAGCACGGTGCTGGTGGTGGCCGGCTGGCCGTCGCGGACGTACCCGATCTCGGCGCGCTCGCCGGGCTTGGCGGCCCGCAGCGCGGTGAGCAGGTCGCCGTAGTCGGCAACCGGCTTGCCGTTGAGGGAGGTGATCCGGTCGCCGTCGCGCAGGTTGGCCTGGGCGGCGGGGCTGGCCGGGTCGCCGGCCTGGCAGGCGCGGGGGGTGGCTCCGGGCACCACGCACTCGGCGAGCCCGACCACCGCCGGCTCCTGACGGGCCTCGGCGTCGGTGGTCGGGAAGGCGGGATTGGGCAGGCCGACGGAGACCGCCATGATCCAGAGCGCGACCAGGGCCAGGGCGAAGTGGGTGATGGAGCCGGCGGACATCACGATCGTCCGCTTCCAGACCGGGTACCGCCACATGGCCCGGTGCTGGTCGGCGGGCTCGACGTCGTCGTCCTGCGGCGTCATGCCGACGATCTTGCAGAAGCCGCCGAGCGGGACGCCCTTGACGCCGTACTCGGTCTCGCCCCGCTTGACCGACCAGAGGGTGGGGCCGAAGCCGACGAAGTACTTGGTGACCTTCATCCCGAAGGCCTTGGCGGTGGCCATGTGCCCCGCCTCGTGCAGACTCACCGAGATGAGGATCGCGAGGGCGAAGAGCACCACCCCGAGCAGGTACGACATCAAGCTCCTTCCACCGAACCCGCGATGATCTCCTGCGCGTGCGCACGCGCCCACGACTCGGCCGCGAGCACGTCCTCGACGGTACCTGGTTCGGCGAAGTCGGGTGCGTCCTCCAGCACCCGCCGCAGGGTGTCGACGATGCCGAGGAAGGGCAGCCGCCCGGCCACGAACGCCGCCACACACTCCTCGTTGGCCGCGTTGTAGATCGCCGGCCGGCAGCACCCGGCCTCCCCGGCCGCCTTCGCCAGCGCCACCGCCGGGAACGCCTCGTCGTCCAGCGGGGCGAACTCCCAGGTGTGCGCCCTGGTCCAGTCCACCGCCGCCGCGGCGTCGGGCACCCGGTCCGGCCAGCCGAGACCGAGCGCGATGGGCAGCCGCATGTCCGGCGGGCTGGCCTGGGCCAGCGTCGAGCCGTCGGTGAACTCGACCATCGAGTGGATCACCGACTGCGGGTGCACCATCACCTCGATGTCGGCGTACGGCACGTCGAACAGCTCGTGCGCCTCGATCACCTCAAGCGCCTTGTTGACCATGGTGGCCGAGTTGATCGTCACCACCGGCCCCATGTTCCAGGTCGGGTGCGCCAGTGCCTGCTCGGGTGTGACCGACGCCAACTCGTCGCGCCGCCGCCCCCGGAAGGGCCCGCCGCTGGCTGTCACCACCAGCCGCCGTACCTCGCCCCGGGTGCCGCCGCGCAGGCACTGCGCCAGCGCCGAGTGCTCCGAGTCCACCGGGACGATCTGCCCCGGCCGCTGCACCGCGGCCTTCACCAGCGGGCCGCCGGCCACCAGCGACTCCTTGTTGGCGAGCGCGAGGGTACGCCCCGAGCGCAGCGCGGCCAGGGTCGGCGCCAGCCCCAACGAGCCCACCACCCCGTTGAGCACCACGTCGCAGGGCCACTGCGCCAGCTCGGTCATCGCGTCCGGCCCGGCCACGATCTTGGGCAGCTTGAAGTCGCCGGTGGCCCAGCCCCGGCGGCTCGCCTCGGCGTAGAAGGCGAGCTGGAGGTCCTGGGCGGCGGACGCCTTCGCCACGCCGACCGCCTCGACACCGAGTTCGAGGGCCTGGGCGGCGAGCAGTTCCACGTTGCCGCCGCCGGCGCCGAGCGCCACCACCCGGAACCGGTCCGGGTTGCGCCGCACGATGTCGATGGCCTGGGTGCCGATCGAACCGGTCGAGCCGAGCAGGACGAGGGCGCGGGGAGATGTCACGGGGCCATTCTTCCCCAGCGGCGCGCTGGGCCCGCCGGGAGCCTCAGCCCGCGCCGCCGTCGTCCTCGACCGGGGCTTCCTCGCCGAGCAGGTCGGCGGGATCGATACGGAACTCGAACGGTTCCCTCATGACGAAGGACGTCCCTGCCGCGGCGGCGGCAACAGGCCGGTACTCGCCATCGGTCAGCTCGAACAACGCGATGGTGGGAACCCGGTTCCGCAGATCGACCCGGAGGAAGTACGGAACGCCAGCGGCGGCGTACTCCCGCGGCCGGTCGATCACGTCCTTCCGGCGGTTCCCCGGCGACACGATCTCACCCAGCAACACGGCGTGGCCGATGTCCATCGTCGTGCGACCGCCACCCGGCACCCTGAGGATGACGATGTCCGGGATGAACAGGTCGTCCCCCGAAACGACGTTGGCCTCGAGGTAGAGCCACAGCTTCGCCCGACGGGCCGCCTGCTTGAGCAGGTAGGCCAGGTCGAGTTCGGCATCCTGGTGGTCATATCCGGCATGTGGTGTCACGATCACGCTTCCGCTCAGGACCTCGACCTTGGGACCGTTGGTCTCCGGCAACAGGTCGAGGGCGAGCTGGGCGGTCCACGGCTCGTCACGCCAGCGCAGCACGTCGAACGACGGCCCGATCGACTCGGACGCCGACCCGGGTGCCGGCTCCGGCGCGTATGCGGCCTGGGCCATCGGGCTCACCCCCTCAGCGGGACATCGTGCTACCGAACACCCTAGTCGCGCTGTCCCGCGGCCGGCGGATCGCACCGGTTGTCCGTCAGGGCGCGTCGGCGGCGGGAGCCGAGGGCCGCACCTGGTGGTCCGGCCGCAGTTCCGGCTCGGCGGGCGGTTCGGCCTGTCCGGCGGCGGGAACGGGGACGGCCGTACGGGTCGCGGGGCGGACCCGCTCGGTGAGCAGGTCGGCAAGCCGACGGTCCTGTTCCGGGGTGAGCGGGGCGCGCGGAATGTCCCAGGCGGTATGGCCACCTTCCTGCCAGAGCAGGTAGCAGAAAGGCCGCTCGGTGACCCGCGCGAAGTAGGTCCAGCGCACCCAGGACCGAAGGTCCGACGAGGCCCAGGCGAGGCCCTCGTCGTCGACCCGGTAGGTGAACGTCCGGTAGCTGGTGGCGGGCGCCCGCCTGGCCACCTGCCAGGGCAGCATCAGCGCCGTGAGCAGGAAGGTGCCGCCGACCCAGAGGCCGACCATGCCGCACAGGACAGCCCAACCCGGGTCGGCGGTGAACGCGCCGAAGCCGGCGCAGGCCGCCGACAGGCCGACGACGGCGCAGGTGATCCGCAGCCGGGTGGTCGTCGCGCGGGCGAGCCGGCGGGCGTACGCGCGGTCGCGCTGATACGTGAACTCGATCACCACGGGCGTCGACCCTAGCGTCCGACGACCATCCGGGACGCCCCGTCGACCCGGCAGCCGAGGCATGCCGTTGGCCACGAGAAGCGCGGCGTTCCAACGCACCTCAACCTCGTCATCGAACGCCTTCCCTTGAAGATCTTGGACGGTTAGCGCTCATGACGAACGGCAACTGTCCAAGATCTCCGGGGCGGCCGCGTGGTAGGCCACGGCGGCGTGGTCGGAGCGCCCAACGTTGTCGGCACACGCTGGCGACCGCGGAGTTCGCCGACCGGGCGCGGCTGCGCTCACGCGTGCTCAGCGAGTCGAGCCGAAGGATCCAGTGGTGGTGGCGTGGGTGAAGGCGGTCCAGGCGGCGGACGGGAAGGTGAGCGCCGGCCCCTGACGGTCCTTGCTGTCGCGTACGCCGACCACGCCCGGCAGGTTGGTGGCCACCTCGACGCAGGTGGAGCCGCCGTTGCCGCTGCGGGTGGACTTGCGCCAGACCGCGCCCGTCAGGTCCATGACTTCGCCAACTCCCGGACTAATTCTCGGGACGCCCGTCGGGGCAACGCTTCGCCGCGCACGGCCTCCCACTTGCGCTGAAGGGTATCAACGTCTTCGGGGTTGTCCGTCACCTGAGCGCGGAGCTGGTTGTCGAGGTGCGTCACCTCAGTGCCCTCGGCGGTCCGGGCCAAGATGAACGGCCCGGCGAGACCTGCGTGGGCACCCGCTTCGGACGGCACCACATGCAGATGCACGTGCGGCAACTCGGTCATCCGCAGCAGGTGCTCAAGCTGCTCCACCATCAGCGCCGGCTCGCCGACCGCTCGACGTAGGGCGAACTCGTCCACCAGCGCGATGAACTGGGGAGCTTTGTCCGTCGTCAGCACCGACTGGCGTTCCAGACGAGACGTCAGCCGTTGCTCGACCTCGGGGAGCCGGATGAGTCCGCCCCATTCGAGCACCGCGCGGGCGTACGCCTCGGTCTGCAACAGGCCGGGGACCAGCGACGGCTCGAACCAGCGGATCAGCGTCGCCTCCCGCTCCACGCTGATCCACTCCCGCAGCCACGGCGGTGCGGCGTCGGCGCGGACCAGGACGAGCAGGCGCTCGAACAGGCCGCCGGCCTCCAGCACCGCGTCGACCCGGGCGATGAAGTCCTGCGACGGGGTGCGGTGGCCGATCTCCACCATCCCCACCAGCGAGGAGGAGTAGCTGATCCGCTGGGCCAGCTCCTCCTGGCTGAGCCCCTTCGCCCGGCGGGCCCGGCGCAGCTCCGCGCCGAGGAACTCCAGCGTCGACATCCGGTCGTTGCCCATCACACCTCCACCACAGCCCGCCCGCCGGTCACCACAGCCGTGCCCGGTCACCACAGCCGTGCCACGGTGCCGTGCCCACCGGCACAGGCGGCGATGAGGGCTCGCGGCACCTTCCGACCGTAGTCACGTCCACAGCAGAGTGTGAGCAGGTGTGGCGAGGGGAGCAAGCCGATGGACCACCGTTTTCCGCTTGTCGGGCGAATAGTGACCGTGCTCGAGGCGGACTACTGCTACGGGGCCGGGCCGCTGCGGCTGCGGGTCACCCGGGAGCCCGCCGGGCTGGACCATGCCCAACTGGAGTGGGTGGAACTGACCGGCGTGGAGCTGCGGCCCGGCGGCACCGAGGCCGCCAGTGGCCGTACCCGGACCGCGCTGGTGCGGGTCGCGGCGCTGCGCCGGGGCGCGACGGGTGACCCGGGATGAGCGTCTCGCTCGCCGATCTGCGGCGGCACGTCGCGGCCCGGCCGACCTGGCTCTGCCGGGTGTGCGCCGCGCCGTGGCCCTGCCAACCGGCGAAGCTGGCCCTGCGCGCCGACTACGCCGACGACCGGCCCGGCCTGGCCGTCTACCTCTGCACGCTGCTGCACGACGCGGTGGCCGATCGGCTGCGGCTGCGGCCCGACGAGGTCGACCCGGCCGAGTTCTTCGCCCGGTTCATCGCCGTTCGGCACGAAATCCTCCGGCCGCCGGATACTGGAAGATGCCCGTCAGTCCACCGGCACGAACCGAGGCTCGTCACCCGGAAAATCGTCCGGGAACTGCGGCAGCCGCAGCGCGCCCCGCAGCAGGTCGAAAAGGATCGCCGTGGTGCTCTGATCCAGCACGGAAAAACTCAACGCCCCGGCCTCGACCACGATGGTCTGCCAACTCCCCGGAGGACCGACCGGCAGCCAGAGAAGCGAGTCGGCACCATCGGTCGTCGCCCATTGAATCAGCTCGGTGGCCGACACGCCGTGGTCCGCGAGCGTCGCGTGCAAGCCCGGATTCTGCTTCCTGCCCAGGATCTCGCGCATCGTCCGGGTCTGCTCGGCCAGGTCGAGATGGGGATTCCCGGAGCCCTCGGACAGCACCCAGAGGAAGTCGTCGAAGCAGCCCTGCCCGTACGTGGCGACCAGGCGGACATAGTCGTCCGGCAAAGCCACCCCGTACCCGCCACCGCCGGTGGTGCGAGGAGCCGGCGGTGGCGGGCAGAGCCGCTTCAAACAATCAAGTTCATCCACGCGTGGATGCTACATGTTGTCCATTTTCCTGCTGATGTTGAACCCGAAGTCGTCCACCGCTTCGATCAGCACATGGCTGGGCACGACACCGCCATTCTCGTACAACGGCGTGACCGACATGATGACCGTATTGCCGGTCTGCCGGACATGGGCGGCGATCATGTCCTCCACGTCCGAGATCGGCCCATTGTTCTGCGCTGCCGACTGGGTGACCAGGTTGCGGACGTCCCGGCCGTCACCGCCGAACTGGCGACCGATCAGGTGCCCCTTCGAGTGGCCCGCGGCCCCACCCTGGAAGCCCGCCGGCGCGTTGCGGGTCAGGCCCCGGCTGGTCCCGCTGCCGATCCGGCCGGCGGCCGCGTCGTCCAGCACCTGCGGGGTGATCTCCGCGTACGCCGCACCGGCCCGGCCGTTCTCCACCTCGCTGTAGGCGGTGTTGCCGCCACAGTTGTGCACCAGCACCGGCGTGCTGCTGGCCAGCACGTAGTAGGTGTGGATGTTCGCGACCGTGAGGTTGTGGACGGTGGCTCGCGGCGTGGTCCACCGCTCGACCGCCGCCACCTGGACGCGGGTACCGGCACTCGTCCGCAGCAGCTGGCCCGCCCGCAGGTCGGTGGCGTTGACCCACTCGCGGAGTTCGGGCACCCAGAACGGGTGACCGTCGGTCGCGACGACCTCAGCAGTCGCCGAGCCACGCGCACCATCGGTGTCGATGGTGACCCGCACCAGGTGCTTGACGCCCTCGCCCTTGATCGTCGCGGTGACGGTCTCCACCTCGGTACGGCCCGTCGCCGGGTCGGTGACCCGGACCTTGTCACCGGGCTTCACGTCCTCGATCCGCTTGGTGGAACCGTCGGCCATCAGGACCTTCGTACCGGGAACGAAGCTGTTGCCCGCCGTCTTGCAGCTGCCCCCCGCCTTGCCGGCGCCGCCGCCACCGGTGGCACCGCCCTGGCTGCGGGCGGAGGCACCCGAGGCGCCGCCCGGCTTGGCCGGCTTGCTGGCACCGCCCGACTTGCCCGCGCCGCTGGAGGCGGCGGCGGACCCTCTCGGGTTGGCCTTGGCCTGAGCCTGTTTGTGGACCGGGTTGCCCGTCTTCTTCTTGGCCTCGACGGCCCGTTGGCTCGTCGTCTTGAGCTTGTCGGCGGCCTTCTTCTTCGCCGCCTGGGCGGCCTTCTTCGCCCGCTCGATGGCCAGCTTCTTGGCGTTGATCGCCGCTCGTTCCGCCGCCTTGGCCGCCGCGAGGACCGCTTCGGCCGCCTTCTTCGCCACCCGCCAGGCCTGGATCGCGTCGATCACCCGGTTGACGGCCTTGATCACGGCAGGGATCTTGCCGAGTTTCGCCCAGGGGATCGCCCCGATGATGAGGCTGCCGCACGACCACATGTCACCGCCGAAGCAGTTGATCGCGTCGTTGATCCCGATGAACTCCTTGAGGACGTACCACGCCGAGTCGAGGATCACCGACACCAGCGAGCGCCCCATGGTCGACTGCGCCTGGGCGACCTGCGCGGCCGACAGGCCCGCGCCGGCCAGGGCCGCCGCCATCTCCGAGGCGTTCAGCGACACCGACAGCCCGGTCGGGTCGGTGAGCGTCACCGGGTTGTTGTGCGCGTAGGCGTATCCGTTGGACTGCCGCGGGTCCGCCAGGTCGAGAATCGGATCGGCCGAGAGGAACCGGCCCACCGCCGGGTCGTACAGCCGCGCGCCCAGCGGGGTGTAGCCGGAGGCGTCGTCCTGGGTGGCGCCCAGGAAGCCCTGGTGGGTCTGCAGGTTGCCACCGACCCGCGAGGCGCCCCGCTGGTTGCCGAACGGATCCTGCTTACGGATCCGGACGACGGACGTGCCGCTGAGGCCGACCTCCGCGTACGGGCTGCCCTGGTGATCGTCGGCGAGGGCGACCAACGTGGAACCGCTGGTGCCGTACGCGTAGCGCAGGATCGTGCCGCCCGGAACCGAGTAGGTGCGCTGGGTGTTGACCAGGGCACCGCCCTTCTGGACGGTGGCCTCCGCCTCGCCCAGATGCAACTTGGCCTGGCGGTTCTGGATGGTCAGCAGCCGGTTGCCGTCCGGGCCGTAGATGTGCCGGGTCTCGTTCTGCGCCTCCCACTGCTGCGCCGCCGCGGCGGCGTCACAGCTCACCAGCACGAGCGGCGTGCCGTCGGTCGTGCTGGCGTCCTTCACGGCGAGACACAGGCCGGAGCCGGTGTGCTTGAGCTGACCAGCGGCGGTGCGCTCCAGACGCTGACCGGTCGACCCGTTGCACTTCTGGATCTGCAACGCCGATCCGGCGGTGTTGGCGGTCGGCTGGACGCACCACTCGTCGTACACCGTCAGGGTGCCCAGGTTGGCGTTGGGCTGGTTCGGGGCCGGGGTGAAGGTCCACTTCTGCGCGATCGAGTCGTTGCAGCCGTACAGCTGGAGCGGCTGGCTGGCGACCGCCAGGCCGCCCTTCAGGTCGACGCACTTGTTTCCCAGGCCGACGTACGCGGTCCGACCCTTGCTGCCCTGCCCGCTGATCCGCTCGATCTGGCCGTCGTAGCTCCAGGACAGCGTCTGCTGGTCGCCGTTCTGCACCGACGTGACCGACTTCGTCTCGCCGGTCAGCTCGTAGAGCCGCTGCGCCTCGGCGGTGACCGCGGCACCCTCCGGGGTGACGTAGTTCTTGCTCACCTTGGTCAGCGTGCGCGGCTGGCTGCCGTCGGCCTTGCCGTACGAGTAGGTGGTGGTGGCGTCCTTGGCGGTGTCGCCGGTGAGGTCCTTCTCCACCAGCTTGCTGCGGTTGCCGAGCAGGTCGTACTCGTACTGCTGCCAGTAGCCGGCGCCGTCCGGACCGGCCGCCACGGTGGTACCGGCCGGGTCGGCCTGGCAGGACGCCTGGTCCTTGGCCGTCCAGGCCGTGGTCAGCTGGCCGACCGTGTCGTACCGGAAGCACTGCCGCTCCTCGATGCCGAGGGAGCGCTCACGGATCGAGGTGACGTTGCCCGCGTTGTCGTACCAGTAGGAGCGGTGCGAGACGAGGTTGCCGGAGACGATCGCCTTGTCACCGGTCTGCTCACGGTAGACCTGCTGGTCGGTGAGCGCGCCGCTGGCGTCGTCGTAGCTGGCCATGGTCCAGACCCGGTACGGCTGCGCGCCGAGGGTGGACCGCAGCACCTGACCGTACGGCGAGTAGACGGTCTCCGATCCGTACCAGTTGTTGCCGGAGACCGACAGCGGCAGGCCGTCCTTGGTGTAGCGGACCAGGATCTTCTCGGCGCCGAGGGAGCCGACGGCCGGCACGGTGACCGACTCGGGCACCCCCGTGTCGGTGTAGGTGTAGTCGTACCGGTACGAGGAGCGCAGGCCCCAGGTGTCGGCGATCGACTGCGGCAGGGTCAGCGTGGTGGACGTCGGCTGGTAGTCGTTGGTGTAGCCGCCGACGGTCTGGGTGTAGGGCAGGCCGTCGGTGTAGCGGGTGGCGCTCGCCGGCAGGCCCTTGCCCCCGGGAGCCGTGTCGTAGCGGAAGTCGGCCAGGACCGTGCCGGTGCTGCCGCCGAGCCGCTGCTGCACCGGGCGGGACAGCTCGTCGTAGCTGTTCCAGATGGTGACGTTGCGGGCGTTGGTGGCGGTCAGCTGGCGGTCCCGGTGGTCGTAGGTCGTCCGGGAGGTGCCGTTGTCCGGGTCGGTGGCCGTCTCCATCCGACCGCGCTGGTCGTAGGTCCAGGTCCAGGGGCGGGTCGGGTCGGCGGAGTGGGTGGCCTTCGCCAGCAGCCCCCGCGCCTCGTACTCGTAGCGCATCGAGGTGAACTCGCTGCGACCGGCGTCCTTGAAGGTGTCCACCCGGGTCGTGCGGCCCAGAGCGTCGGTGAACAGCCGGTAGGAGGCCGCGCCGGTCGGGTTGATCACCGACGAGTTGTCGGCCCCGTACGTGTAGGTGATGGCCCGCGCCGGCGTGTCGACCCCGCGCAGGACCGGCATCTCCTGGAGGACGCGACCCAGCCCGTCGTAGGTGTAGCGGGTGGCGTTCGGCACGGCCGTGTCCGCCAGCGGCGTGAACAGCGTGCCGACCGGGGAGCCCTCGGCGAAGTAGGCGTTGTTGGTCTGCCACACCTCACCCGAGCTGTTGTACAGCGTGTCGGTGATCAGCCGGCCGCCGCCGGTGGCCTCGTCCTGGCTCTGCCGCTCGCGGCCCAGACCGTCGTACAGCGTGACCGAGGTCTGGATCTTGTTGTCGTGGCCGCGGCTGAAGGTGGTGACGTAGGGCGGCTTGCCGACCGGGGTCGCGTACTCGGCCTTGAAGTCCGGCATCGCCGCGGTCGACGGGGTACGGCCGGGGGCCCAGCCCTCGACCAGGCGGCCCAGCGGGTCGAACTTCGCCTCGCTGACCCGGTTGTTGAGGTCGGTCGTCTTCACCGAGACGGCCCGGCCGGGGTCCAGCTCCTGGACCTGCTTGTGCCCGAGCGAGTTCTGCTCGGTGACGCTGAACGCCTGACCGGTGGACGGGGTGTATGTGATCGTCGAGGTCTTGCCGTCCGGGTCCGTCCCGGAGACGACCCGGCCGATGCTGTCGAAGCCGGTGGTGCCCTCGTTCTGGAAGCCCGAGCCGTCGCCCTTCAGCGACCAGGTCTGCGTGGCGAGGCCACGGGTCGTCGCGTCCAGGGCGGTGCCGTACGGCTGGCTGTCGTAGGCGACCCGGGTCGCCGAGCTGAGCGTCTTCAGGTTGTCGAAGGTGGCGGCGGTGCAGGTCGTCGGGCTGGTCCGGACCTGGCTGGTCAGACCGATGAGGTTCTTGTCGGTCCGGTGCTGGTACTCCAGGAAGGTGCAGGACTCGTCGCCGGCCTTGCCGGTGTCACCGAGCGACTCGATCTGCGTCGGCAGGCCGTACGTCGTCTCGAAGGTGGTCTTCGTCTCGACCGACCGCGACGTACGGGTGTCGTCGCCGGTGCCCGACGACTTCGTGTACGACACCTGGCGCGGCTCGGTGACCCGCCACGCCTCCAGCGGGCTCAGCCCGTCGTCGCGGGTGCGGCTGGCGAGCAGCTGTGCGGCCGGGAAGGTGACGCTGCGGGTGAGCCAGTTCGTGTCGGCGTCGTCCGCGTTGGCGTAGGTCAGCTCCTCGGCGACCCGACCGGCGAACGGCTCCCGGTCCTTGGCGATCTCGGCGCCGGTGACGTCCTTCATCGACACCGCGTCGCCCATGCCGCGGAAGTAGCGGGTGACGGCCTTGGTCCGCTTGCTGCCGATGGCCGGGTCGTCCGCGCCGGTGATGACGGTGGTCTGCTCGAAGCCGGCGAACTGCGACCAGGTGCGGGTGGACTTCTTGGTGAACTCCTGCTCGGCGAGCTTCCAGCCGGCCTTGGCGTAGGCGTACCGGGTGAGGGTGCTGAACGCGCCGTCCACGTTGGGCAGTTCCTCGACGGATTCCACCACGTACTTGTGGAACCAGTCGATCTGCTCGGCGTCCGGATCCGGGTGCCAGAAGGACGGGTAGCAGAGCCGGGTGTTGGCCTTCAGCTCGGCGGTGTCCTCCTTGCCGGGCAGGCCGGTGCCGCTGGCGCAGTCCCCCGTGGGCTGCTGGTAGGTGATGACGGTCTCGCCGCCGTACTCGTTGATGACCCGGGCGATGCGCAGCCGGGAGAAGCCGGGGCGGTGGTCCCGCTTGACGCGGTTCGGCATGTCCTCGACGTTCGGCTCGAAGCGCACCGGGTTGAGGGTGACCTTCGCGTCGGTGGTGCCGTTGCGGCCGTAGCCGGTCCGGGTGACCGACTCCAGCCAGAGCGCCGTGTTCGGGCCGGTCCGCAGGATCGGGAAGGACTGCTTGAGCTGGTACTCGTCGACCACCTGGCGGGCGGTGGTGTCGGTGCGCCGCTGGGCCGACGTGCTGATCTTGTCGAGCCGCTTACGGCTGAAGAACGACGGCCCGGCGTTCCAGCACTTCTTGCCGGACTCGCAGCGCAGGTCGGCCGGGGTGTCGTACCAGATGCGGTACTTGCCGGGGTCCTTGGCGGCGAAGTTCGCGTCGGTGCAGGCGAGGCCGCCCTCGGCGTAGCACCGCTCGGCCACCTCGAAGCGGACCCGGGCCGGCGCCTCGGCCGAGAACAGGCTGTCCCGCCGCTGGCCGTAGTCGATCCGGGTGAGGTAGCCGGCCCGGTCGTACTCGACCGGCGCCTTGAAGTTGAAGTTCTTGGCGTACCAGTTCTTCTCCTTGGCCCACCAGAAGCTCATGGCGTTGCCATGGATGTCCTCGACGTAGTCGAGCGACCAGCGCCAGCCCTGGGTGCAGGAGGACGTCTTCCACTTGTCCGTGCCGGTGCCCTGGTAGCAGGGCTCGTCCGGGTGGTTGCCGTACACCGGCACGGTGAGCACCGAGTTGGTGACCGGGTCGTCGGCGGCGGAGCCGTTGTCCGACCAGCCCGGCAGGCGGTTCAGGCCGAAGTGGTACTTGGTGCCGTCCCGGGTGGTCACCACCCAGTACTCGCCGTCCGCGTCGCCGTTGGCCAGCGCGGTGTTCTTCTTCAACTCGACCGTGGAGCCGTCGCCGTTGGCGGTGAACCAGCTCTGCTTGCTCTTGTCCCAGACCAGCTCGGTGGTCATCCCGGCCAGCGACAGGGTCGCGTTGTCCGAGCCCCAGCAGAGGTCGGCGGTGCGGTGGTCCTTGTTGTTGGCGCCGGTCTTCTTGGAGTCCTGCCGGCAGTTCGCGTAGCTGCGGGTGATCGCGCCGGCGTTGTAGTCCCAGCCCTCGCCGATCCAGGAGGCCTGGTTGTTGGTGGCGGAGGTGCGGCCGTCGGCGGACTGCGAGGAGTACGCCAGGGCCACCTTCGGCATCAGGCCACCGGCGGTTTCCGGCACCTGCACCTGGTACGAGTAGGTGAACGCGCCGGACGAGGCGCCGGCCGCCCAGGAACCCGAGGAGAGCAGCGGGGTGGCGGTGAAGTCGCCGCCCGTGGAGGCGCCGGTGTCCAGCACGCCGACGACGCTGGGGTCGGTCGCCGCCGCGCCGAGCGACCGGGCCGCGGTCTCGCCCTGGCCGGTGAGCAGCGGGCCGACGGGCACGGTGCTGGTGATGACCCGCCGGGTCGGCTCGTCGCCGCCGGCGGCGGCGCGGAAGCCGGCCTCCTTGCCGGGCAGCAGCTCCACGTCGCTGGTCAGCGTCCGCAGCGGCGCGGGCGGTTCCTCCCCGCCGTCCGGGGCGCAGTCGCCGGTGTCGGGCGAGTCGTAGACGCAGTTGGGCAGCAGCACCGCGCCGAAGCGGTCGGCGGCCTGCGGGCCGTACAGGTCGACGAAGGGCGTGGAGTCCACGCTGAGCGCGACCTCGGCCGCCGGGTCGGCGGTGGCCGGCGGGGTGATCTTCATGATCAGGCCGGCGACGCCGGCGTCCTGGGACGCCTCGGGGGCGGCCAGGTCGACGCTCCAGGTGCCGGCGAGGGCGGCCGGGTCGGCGCCCTCGGGCACCCCGAGGGCCACCGGCAGGTCGTCGACCGGCACGGAGGCGCCCGCCTCGACGCCGGTCAGGTCGACCACGCCGCTGTCCTGCTGCCACGGGGTGACGGCCTGCGGCTCGTACGGCTCGACCGGGACCTCGTCCGCGGTGGTCAGGTTCTTCTCGCCGCTCTCGTCCTCACCGACCTGCTCGCTGGCGGGGACGTCCGGGAGGGTGAGGGTGAGCCCTTCGCGGCTCATGCCCGCGCCGGGGACCGCCCACGCGGGCACCGGCAGCATCGTGGCGACCAGGGTGGTGGACAGGGCCAGTGTCATGGCCGTACGGGCGCGACGCCGCCGGACACGGCGACCGGGCTCTGTCGGGTTCCCCCGGCCAGGCCACCGCCGGGACAGCAAACCGGTACCAGGCATACGCGTCGACTCCCACCCAGCGCGAGAACGAAAAAAGGGCGCGGTAAACCGCAGCAGGACACGCGCCGATACGGCACGTGCGTGAGCACTCTGCGTCAGGAGGAGCCGCCACTCAAGGGCACGGAGGGTGACAAGATGGTCATCGAAGTGACCTCTATCACTGTCTCTTTGGGGTAAGAAGCCGTCACATCGCCAGCGTTGCCACCAAAGGCTCGGATCCCGGCATGTCCGTCATGCGGCGTGGCCAAATCCGGACGCATGATCAATTTCCGGCACCACATCGGACGGTCACGCTCCGCGCATAACGGATTCATAACGGTCACGGGACGACGCGAACCGCTGGCGGCGTGCGATCGTGTGCCCGCGTTCTGCCCCTCGGCCCCGCCGACCGGGGCCGTTCGTTGTCGCCCTTCCCTGTCCCCTGGCCCCCACGGGAGTGGACCGCCGTGACCGTGCCTCGCCTGCTCAGCCCCTTCGTACGCACGCGCACCAGGCTGACCCTCACCCTGGGCCTCGCACTGGCCGCCCTCGTCGCCGCCCCGTTGCCCTGGTGGCTCGGGCCGGACGAGCCGCAGGAGGCGGCCACCGCCGCCGCGCCGGCGCCCACCGGACCGCGAGACGAGGTGGTCGCGGTGGCCGACGCCCGCCGGACCGGCAAGGAGGTGCTGGTGGAGACCGCCACCACCGCCACCTCGCAGACCTGGGCGCTGCCCGACGGCCAGCTGCGCACCACCTTCCACGCCGCGCCCCGCCGGGTGCGGGACGCCGCCGGCCGGTGGACGGACATCGACACCAGGCTGACCCGGACCGGGGGCGGCGACCTCGGCGTCCGCCCGGCCAACCCGCCCACCCCGGTCCGCTTCTCCGGCGGCAGCAAGGGCGAGGACAGCGTGCTGGCCGAGATCGACGTCGACGGCCACACCATCGCGTACGTCTGGCCCGGCCCGCTGCCGGAGCCGGTGCTCGACGGCCCGCGCGCGCTCTACCCCGACGTACGCTCCGGAGTGGACCTGCTCGTGGTCGCCCGCGAGGCCGGTGGCTTCGCCCAGCTGCTGATCGTCAAGGACCGGTCGGCCGGCACCCTGGCGGCGGTGCGCACCCTCGGCTACGGCCTGCGCTCGGCGACGCTGGTCTTCCGGCACGACCCGGACACCGGCGGGGTCCGGGCCCTGGACCGTGCCGGCAAGGAGATCAGCTCGATCCCCACCCCGTTCGGCTGGGACTCCTCCGGCCGGGACCCGGACGCCGAGCCCGGCAGCGCCCCCCGCACCGCGGTGGGCACCGCGGCGGACGTGCTGAAGCTCTCCGGTCTCAGCGGCATCGAGCCGGGCGCCCACCAGGCGCCCATCCCCACCCGCCTCGACCGGGACGGCACCGGCGACGTGCTGCTACGCCTGGACGCCACCGCCAGCGGGCTGCTCACCCGCGCCGACGTGCGCTTCCCCGTCTTCCTGGACCCGACCCTCACCACCGGCGAATCGGCGTGGACCTTCGCCTACAAGCCGTACCCCAACAGCAACTACTGGAACGGCACCAACTTCAACGGCGGCACCTCCGACGCCCGGGTGGGCTACGAGTCCGACACCGGCGGCACGTCCCGCGCCTTCTGGCGGATGGGCTACAGCAGCAGCCTCAAGGGCGCCACGATCAGCTCGGCCAGCTTCAAGGTGCTGAACAACTACTCCTGGTCCTGCTCCGGCCGCGAGATCCAGCTCTGGCTCACCGGCGCCATCTCCACCGGCACCACCTGGAACAAGCAGCCGAGCTGGACCAAGGAGCAGCAGCGCAAGAGCTTCGCGTACGGCTACAGCAGCAGCTGCGCCGACGACTACGTGAGCTTCAACGTGCTCAACGCCGCCCAGCAGGGCGCGGACAACGGCTGGTCGAGCGTCACCCTCGGCATGCGCGCCACCAGTGAGACCGACAAGTACACCTGGCGCAAGTTCCGGGCCACCTCCGCCGAGCTCTCCGTCACCTACAACCGGCCGCCGAAGGAGCCGACCGGCGGCACCACCACGCCCGGTGGCGCGTGCGTGCCCGGCCCCGGCAACGGGGTGACGATCGCCAAGACGAACATCGTGCTGACGGCGACCGGCAGCGACCCCGACGGCAACCTGAAGGGCCTGCGCTTCCGCTGGTGGAAGACCGGCGGCACGGTGCCGGCGGGCACCCTGGTCACCAGCCTGAGCAGCGGCAAGGGCACCGTGACCATCCCGTCCACCACCCTGGAGGACAAGGCCACCTACTCGTGGGACGTGCGCTCCGAGGACTCCGGCGGCGAGGTGTCGACGTACTTCCCGCCGGGGACCGAGCCGTGCCGGTTCACCATCGACGCCTCCGCCCCGCCCGCGCCGGAGGTCACCAGCGACGTGTTCAAGCAGGCCACCCCGGACGGCGCCACCTGGGCCACGGTGAAGTTCGGCCAGAAGGGCCCGATCACCTTCACCGCCACCGGGGCGGCCAAGTTCAGCTACGCCTTCGAGGGCATCGGCACCAAGGAGGTGACCGCCAGCGGCGGCACCGCCACGGTGACCGACCTGGCGCCACGGCACGCCGGCCCCACCACCCTGCACGTGTACGCGTACGACACGGTGGGCAACCGCAGCGCCCGTACCGATTACTCCTTCTACATGCCGCCGAGGGACGCGGCGGACAGCCCCGGTGACACCGGCGGCGACGCCATCCCCGACCTGCTGCTCATCGACACCAGCGGCCGGCTGCGCAACTACGCCGGCGACGTGGACGGCGAACTGTACGGCTGGCAGTACGCCTCCTACGACGACAAGGGCGCGCTCA
Organism: Micromonospora sp. NPDC050686; assembly: GCF_040654475.1. Lineage (NCBI taxonomy): Bacteria > Bacillati > Actinomycetota > Actinomycetes > Micromonosporales > Micromonosporaceae > Micromonospora > Micromonospora sp. NPDC050686. Next base: position 93,383 of record NZ_JBFAID010000001.1, on the reverse strand, counting down.
ACCCGGCGGGCCACTGGTACGACGCGGCCAGCGGCAAGTCGGCACTGATCGCCAAGTACGGCGACGCGTACCCGGGCGACGGCTCGACCGACCTGTTCGCCCGCACCCCGGACGGCGGGTTCTGGCTCTACCCCGGTGACGGGTACGGCAGCTTCAACGTCGACAAGCGGCTGCGGGTGCTGCTGCCGGCCAACGCCCCCGCCCCGGACACCTGGACGCAGCTCAAGGCGGTCGGCGACATCACCGGCGACAAGCTGCCCGACCTGGTGCTGCGGGCCGGCACCGCGTTCTGGACGCTGAGCGGCTACACCGGGGCGAGCTTCCAGGAGGCCACCCTGATGGAGGGCACCGCCTGGGCCCGCCGGGAGATCCTCAACGTGGCGGACATCGACCTGGACGGCACCCCGGACCTGCTCTGGCGGAACCTGGACGCCGGCACCATGTACGTCCGCCACGGTAAGCCGGGCACCGCCGCGGGCAGCGTGAACCTGGACTCGCTCAAGTCGGCCGCCGCCTCCCGCAGCGGGGACGTCTCCTATGGCACGAACTGGACGGAGACCAACATCAGCGCCGTCATCGGCATCCCCGACGTGAACGGGGACCGGGTCCCGGACATGTGGGCCCGCAAGGGGGCGGACGGCACGATGGTGATCTACCACCCGTCCACCACCAACACCAACGCGCCGGTGAAGACCGTGCTGGGCGACAACTGGAGCGGGGTCAAGGCCTTCGGCTGACGAACTTCCCCGATCGAGGACGGGCCCGAGCAGGCGACTGCTCGGGCCCGTCCCTTTTCAGGTCCGGCGGGCCGGTCAGGCCGGCCGGCGGCGGACGAAGGTCTCCAGCAACTCGCCGCCGTACCAGTCGGTGCGCTGGCCCACGTGCGTCATGCCGATGCGCCGGGCGACCGCCATCGACGGCTCGTTGCCCGGCGGCACCACCGCGAAGACCTGGGCGGTGCCGGTGGCCAGCTCGCGCTCCACCGCCGCCCGGGCCGCCTCGGTGGCGTACCCGTGGCCCCACGAGTCCGGATGCAGGTGCCAGCCCACCTCGATGTCGTCGGTCAACACCGCCTCGTCCCGGCCAGGCATCGGCTTGAGCAGCAGCGAGCCGATCACCGGCCCGCCGCCGCGCGGCTCGATCGCCCAGGTGCCGTACCGGTCGCCGTGCTCGGCGTGCCGGGCCCGCCACATCGCCACCCGCTCGGCCGCCTGCTCCGGGGCGGTCAGCGGCAGGCCGGGCGCGTTCAACCAGCGGGTGATCTCCGTGCGGGAGTAGATGTCGTAGAGCCGGGCCAGGTCGGCCGGGGATTCGGTCCAGTCGCGCAGCAGCAGCCGGTCGGTGGTGAGGACGGTCATGAGGCGCGATCGTAATGCGTACCGGGTCACCGCGTGGGGAAGAAGATCGCGATGGGTGCGGGGTGGCAGCGGGCGAAGCGGATCGCCAGGGGCGCGTTCCGGCCGGTAAGCGGTCGGGATGTGTCGCTGCACGCCGCCGCGATCACCTTCTACGGGGGGATCGCCGTGGTGCCGGTGGCCCTGCTCGCCATCTGGCTGACCGGGCTGCTCGCCAGCGACGACCGGGTCCGCCGGCTCACCTCGTACGCGATCGACACCCTGCCCGCCGACATCGGCGCCAACCGGGCGGTCGCCGCGCTGGTCGAGGCCGGCCTGGACCTGACCCCGCTGCTGGCGCTGGCGTCGCTGCTGCCCGCCTCGCTGTACGGCGAGGGCCTGCGCCGGGCGTTCGTCTCGGTGGCCCTGCCCGGCGGCACGGACGAGTCGCTGGTCGGCTGGCGGGGCCGGCTGCTGCTGCTCCCGCTGCTCGCCCCGGCCCCCGCGCTGCTGCTGTCGATCCTGATCGCGCTGCCGCTGACCACCCGGCTGGTCCGCGAGGGTGGTTTGATCGGCGCGCTCGGCGTCGTGCTGTCCTTCCTCGGGGTGTGGCTGGTGCTCACCCCGGTGCTGATGTGGGTGTTCCGGGTGGTCGGGCCGGCCTCCCCGGACTGGCTGTCCACGCTGGCGCTCGGGTCGTTCACGGCGGCGAACCTCGCCGGCTTCCTGCACGGTTTCGTGCTGTTCTGCTCGCTCCCCCTCGACCTGGGCGTCCCGTTCGGGGGGTTCGGCGCGGTCGGCGCCGGGGTGGCCGTCCTGCTCTGGCTCTACCTCTTCCACGTGATCGTCCTGGCCGGCTACTCGGCCACGCTGGCGCTGAGCCGGTGGCGGGCCGCCCGGGCGGCAGGCCGCCCCTGACCGGCCCGCCGTCAGAGGCGTTCCACGTACCCCTTCGCCTCGGCCAGCGACCAGTTCGTGTGCTCCCGCACCAGCTTGATCGCCTGGATCTTCCGCCCGCCGTGGGCGAGCCGGGCCGCCTCGGCCCGCACCCCGTCGTCGACGTCGGCTCCGGGCGGCGCGGACCCGGGTGACCAGCTGCCGCCCGCGGCCAGCAGGTCGACCACCCGCTTCGCCTCCAGCAGTGGCAGCCCGGTCTGCTGGCGCAGCACCTTGACCGCCTCGACCGTGCGCCGCTCCCCGACCAGCCGGAGGACCTCGGCCTGCCCGCCCTCGGCGGACCGACCCGGCGCACCCAGTTCCCGCGGCCGCCCCGTGGCCCGCCCGAGCACGACCACCAGCAGCACCACCACGACAACCGCCACCCCAAGGGCGACCTGAACACCCGCCGACATGCCGCCCACCGTAACCCACCGTCCCTCCCCCCGACCCAACCCGTTGATCATGAAGTTTGCGGCCGAGAGAGCGCTCCCCACCCCCGCTAACTTCATGATCGACAGGTCGGGGCGCCGGAGGCGGTTGGGGAAGGCACTGCGGGCAGTAGGGTGCGCGAGTATGAGCGAAGACGGTGGTGGGATGCCCGGGCGGGCCGACGTGGTGATCGTCGGATCGGGGCACAACGGGTTGGTGTCGGCGATCCTGCTGGCCCGGGCCGGGTTGGACGTGGTCGTGCTGGAGGCCGCCGACGTGATCGGCGGGGCGACCCGGACGGAGAACCCGTTCCCCAAGGTGCCGGGGCTGCGGCACTCCACCGGGTCGTACCTGCTCGGGCTGATGCCGCCGGAACTGCTCGCCACGCTCGACGTGACCATTCCGGTGCTGCGCCGCGACCCGCACTACTTCCTGCCCACCCCGGGCGGGCCCGGCTCGCCGTACCTGCTCTTCGGCAGCGACAGCGCCGCCACCCGGCGGCAGCTCACCGAGATGTTCTCCCCCGCCGACGTGGCCGCCGACGACGCGCTCCAGGCCGAGCTGGCCCAGCTCCGCGCGGACCTGGCGCCGGCCTGGCTGGCCGAGCCGCTGCCGGTGGAGGAGACCGCCGAGCGGTACGTCCGCCCCGCACTGCGGCAGGTCTTCGTCGACCTGGTCCGCGGCTCGGTCGCCGATTACCTGGCCCGCTTCGACTTCCGCTCCGAGCTGCTGGTCAGCATGTACGCGGTCACTGACGGCCTCTCCGGCCTGAACGCCGGCCCGGACGACCCGGGCACCGGACACAACTTCCTGGTGCACAACATGTGCCGGCTGCCCGGCTCCGACGGCACCTGGATGATCGCGCGGGGTGGCATGGGCACCGTGTCCCGCACCTTCGCCGACGCCGCCCGTGCGGCCGGGGCCCGCATCCACACCGGTACGCCGGTCAGCGCGATCACCCTGGACGGCGGGGCCGCCGCCGGGGTGGTGCTCGCCGACGGGCGGGAGGTGGCCGCCTCCGTGGTGCTCGGGGCCTGCGACCCGTACCGGCTGATGGAGCTGGTGCCCGACGGCGCGCTGCCGGCCGAGCTGGGCGACCGGATGGCGGCGGTCCGCCGGCCCGGCACCACGCTCAAGCTCAACCTGGCGCTGACCGGGCTGCCCCGCTTCTCCTGCCTGCCGGCGGACGCGCCCAGCCCGTTCGGCTCCACCATCCACCTGCTGCCCGGGTCGGCCTCGCTGGTCGGCGCCGGCGGCGAGTCGCCGATGGCCGCGCTGCGCGCCATGTGGGCGGACGTGCAGGCCGGGCGACTGCCGGCGGAGCCGACCATCGAGTGGTACCTGCACACCACCGTCGACCCGTCACTGTCCGACGCGGCCGGGCACCACTCGTCGGCGCTGTTCGTGCAGTCGGTGCCGTACGAGCTGGCCGGCACCAGCTGGGACGAGGCGCTGCCCGGCTACGTCGAGCGGCTGGTTGCGATCTGCGAGCGGTACGCCCCGGGCACCGGGGACCTGATCGCCGACGCGGTGCCGCTGCCCCCGCCCGGCATCGAGGCGCACTTCGGCATCACCGGCGGGCACATCCACCACGTCGACAACACCGTCTCGTTCACCGACCGGATGCCGTACGCCACCGGGATCGACGGCGTGTACGCGGGCAGCGCCGGCTGCCACCCCGCCGGCAGCGTCATCGGCGCCGCCGGCCACAACGCCGCCCAGCGCATCCTCAGCGACCTCGGCCGTTGATCTCCTCGCTGGCCCCGGCGGCGAAACGGGGCAGGTCGCCGGGGCGGCGGATGAGGGAGAGGCCGACGAGCAGCAGGTAGAGCAGGAGGCTGAGGATCGGGTCGACGAAGACGAAGGCGAAGGCGATCAGGTAGAGCAGTGGGCGCAGCCGCAATCGCCAGGCGACCGCCCGCGCCAGCCGGGGATCCAACTCGGGATGGAGCAGGTGCCTGCGGCGCGCCCACCACCAGCTCAGGTTGAAAAAGAGCGACTCACCGAGCACGGTGCCGACGTAGAGGGCGGCGGTCAGCCGCTGCTCCGCCGGGCTGCGGCGCAGGTTGTCCGACAGCAGGTCGGCGGTGAACGGGATGGTGGCGACGAAGAGCAGCACGAGCAGGTTGAACACCAGCAGCAGCTGGTCGACCCGCACCACGTACCGCCACATGTTGTGGTGGCCGAGCCAGATCTGGCCGGCGATCCCGAAGGTGATCACGTACGCCAGGTAGGACGGCCAGGCGTGGGCGAGGGCGTCGGGAAGCTGCTTCCCGGGGTCCCGGGCCGGGCCGTTCTGGAGCAGTTCGACGGCCATCACCGTCAGCACGACCGCGAAGACGCCGTCGCTGAACGTCTCCACCCGGGAGGCGTCCCGGACCATCTCCCGGTCACGCCGGTACCGGTACTGCTTGCCTTCCGCGCCCGACTCCGTCACGCCGCCCCTCCTGACCTGATGGTCACCTGGCAGGGGCGGCGGGCGGGGCGAAACTCAGATGACCGCCTCCCCGGCGGGGGCCGGGGCGTCGGCGTCCGCGCGGTGGGCGCGGATCTTGTGGCCGACGCTGGTCAGGCAGCGCCCGCTGGGCAGGTCGAACTTCCAGCCGTGCAGCTGGCAGGTGAGCTGGTCGCCGTCGACGATGCCGAACCGGGTCAGGTCCGCCTTCAGGTGCGGGCAGCGCCGCTGCACCACCCAGCCCTCCAGCGAGATGTCCTCGGCGTCGACCGCCCGCTCGTTCTCGTCGTACCAGCCCTCCGCGTACTGGAGGCGCTCCTCGGAGAGGCACTTGAAGAAGGCGTAGACGAACTCGTTGTACTGGCCGATCCGGGCCGCGGAGAAGCGACAGGACAGGAAGAGCGAGTTGACCCAGTCCACCTCGTCGATGTGCAGCAGGTGCTCGATCAGCGCCCGCTCGGTACGGAACCGGTAGCGCACCTTCTCGTCCGCGTACGGCCGGACCTCCTTGCCCGGGAAGTCCACCACGATTGATTCGACGCTGTCGCCGTCGTAGCCAACCAGGTCGAAGCGGACCGGACCGCCGACCCCCTTGGCCAGATAGATCGACTCGTCCAGCAGCGGCTCGATCCGGCGCTTCATCTCGCCGAGCACGTCCACCTCGGGGTGCCGCCAGGACGCCTTCTCCGCCTCGATGATCGGCCGCTTGCGCTCCCGCATCTCCTCCAGGTGGGCCACCTTGTCGGCGAAGAACTCCTCGACCGGCACCGGGTGGGTGGTGGTCGCGCCCTCGGTGGTCACCTCGGCGACGCTCCCCGGCAGCAGCACGATGCCGTTGGTGCCGCCGACCTTCGCGTACTCGGCCAGGAACACCGACTGGTCGGGGAAGATGTTCCCCTCGTCGCCGAAGATGTCGTTGAACTGCCACAGCTCGTCGTCGAGGAAGCACGGCGGGCCGGCGATCGGGAAGACGTGGTCGGCCTTCAGGTCGTCGATGTAGCGCCAGGTGCGGTCGAACTGCCGGTCCCGCTTCTGCTTGCCGAACGCGGTCTTCGCCGCCTGCGGCAGCTCGTAGACCATCGGGTACCAGATCGCGCCGGAGAACTGCAGCATGTGCGCGTGCACGTGGCCCAGCTCGGCGAAGACGCTCAGGTCGGTCGGGCGGGCGTCGTTCTGGTTGAGCAGCCGGACGCCGTCGTACTCCACCCAGAGCGACGAGTCACCGATCGGGCCGTCGGTCGGGCTGGTCAGCGCCTGGATCATGATCTTCAGGCCGCCGGGCAGCTCCACCACCTGCTCGTTGGGCGCCTTGAGGAACTTCGTGAAGCCCAGCGCCCGCAGCTCGTCCTCCATCTCCGAGGTGGGGAACTCGGGCAGCAGGACGGTGGCGTCCTTCGAGATGAAGTCCCGCAGGTGCTTCGCGTCGAAGTGGTCCCGGTGCAGGTGCGACACGTACAGGTAGTCGACCTGACCCAGGGTCCCCCAGTCGAGCTGGGAGTTGTCCGGGAAGGGGAACCAGGACGCGAAGTAGGCGGGATTGACCCACGGGTCGCACAGGATGCTGCCCGCGGGCGTGTCGATCCGCATGCTGGCATGTCCCGTACCGGTCACTCGCACCGCAGTCCCCCTCAAAAAGACAATCAAGGTGTACGTCAAGACGCTACCGGAGGGAGTCTCGCCACCGCCCCGCGACGCCGGTAGTGCCGGTCTGCCCCGCCCGGAACAGGTCCAACGGCCGGTGTGGCCGGTCCGGCTCGACCCGCCTCGCGCGGCGTCCGGCGCCCGCCGGTCGTCGCTGGGTGCCGCCGGTCCGGACCCTGCGCCGGGCCGGCCACCGGACGTGCCAGACTAATCGGAGATCCGATCGCGAGGGAAGGACCGACAGTGGCAGGAAGCGAGCCGGTAACGGCGCCAGATCAGCACAAGCCGGGGCACCGGAAGTCCGGCCGGATCGGTGCGCTCGTCACGGCGGCGGCCTTGGTGCTGATGGCGCTCTGGGGCAACCACGAGGGCCGGGTCGAGGACATCTGGCTGATCGGCGTCGCCGCGCTGCTGGTGCTGATCGTCATCGGCGACGCGGTGCTGCGCCGCAACGGCCTGCGGTCCTGACCGGGCCGGGGCACGCCGAACCGGACACGCACGAGGGCCCACTCCCGCCGGGCGGGAGTGGGCCCTCCTCGCGTCGTACCCGGCTCAGCGGCCGAGGAGGATGTCCTGCACGTCCTTGAGCGCGGCGTCGACCTCGGCCTCGAAGTAGCCCCCGGGCACCAGGCCGAAGCGCAGCGTGTCCAGGTCCTTCGGGTTGACCGGCATCGGGTTGCGCCCCTGCATGCCGCCGAGCAGGGTCTCGAAGAAGCGGTCCACCTGGTCCGGGTCGTACCCGCTGCCGAAGCGGCGCACCTGGAAGCGACGCCGGATCTGGTCCACCCGGTAGAGGTCGCTGCCCGGCGGGCCAGCCATCGGGGGACCGACCATCGGGGGGCCACCCATAGGCGGGCTGCCCATCGGGGGGCCGGCCATCGGGGGCGGGCCGGACATGCCCGGGCCGGGACCGTACCCCTGCTCCGGGCCGGGTCCGTAGCCCTGCTCGGGGCCGGGGCCGGGACCGTACCCCTGCTCGGGGCCGGGGCCGTAGCCCTGCTCGGGGCCGGGGCCAGGTCCGTAGCCCTGCTCCGGGCCGGGGCCAGGTCCGTAGCCCTGCTGCGGCACCGCCGGCGGGCCGGCCGGGCCGCGGCCGCGCGGGTCGCGGTCGGGCATCCGGATCTCCGCGGTCATGTCGGTTCGGCCGTGCCGGCCGGCCTCGAAACCGTCGAACCGGTCGTCCGGGCCGTAACCGCCCGGGCCGGGCGGCAGGCCACGCGACGGCGGGCCGCCGTGCCCCATCGGGGCGCCCGGGCCCATCGGGCCGGGGCCGCCGGGACCACCGGGACCGCGCGGCCCGTCGTAGCCACCGCGAGGGCCGTCGTACCCGCCCGCGAAGGCACCGGTGGGCTCGTCGTAGCGGCCGTACCGGTCCGGCGGGCCGGCCTGGGCCGGCATGGCCCGGGGCGGCAGTGGCTGCGGCACCGGCGAGAGACCGCGGTCGTCGCGCATCGGCGGGCCGAGCCGGTCCATCTGGCGTGGGTCACCGCCGCGCCCGGCCGGGCCGCCGCGCTCCTCCAGCTCGGCCAGCTGCCGCTCGACGCGGTCCAGGTGCAGGTCGACCTGCCACTCGTCGTAGCCGTTGAACCGGACCCGGAAGACGACGTCGTGGACCTCCTGGGCGGCGACCGGGGCACCGACCGGCTGGCCGGCGAGTGTCGCCTCGACCCGGTCCAGGAAGGCGTCGACCTCGTCGACCTTGTATCCCCGGCGGAGCGCCTTACGCCGGAAACGCTGACCCTGACTCGCCACTATGTCTCCTGGTCTCGTTCGCTACGCCCGGTCACGCCATGGCCTCGCGCGACACGTCGGTGTCCTGGTCCTGGGCGGCGGCCAGTTGCCCGCACGCACCGTCGATCTCGCGCCCCCGGGTGTCCCGCACCGTCGTGGAGACACCGGCCGCGCGCAACCGCCGGACGAACTCCCGCTCCACCGGCTTCGGGCTCGCGTCCCAGCGGCTGCCCGGGGTCGGGTTGAGCGGGATGAGGTTAACGTGGGTCAGCTTGCCGGCCAGCAGCCGACCCAGCAGATCGGCCCGCCACGGCTGGTCGTTGACGTCCCTGATCATGGCGTACTCGATCGACACACGGCGCCCCGTCCGGGCCGCGTAGTCCCACGCTGCGTCCAGCACCTCGGCTACCTTCCAGCGCTGGTTGACCGGCACGAGTTCGTCGCGCAGATCATCATCGGGTGCGTGCAACGACAGCGCAAGAGTCACCGAGAGGTCTTCGCCGGCCAGTCGGCGGATGGCCGGAACCAGCCCCACCGTGGAAACGGTGATGTGCCGCTGGGAGAGGCCGAGCCCCTCCGGGGCCGGGGCGACCAGCCGGCGGATCGCCGCCAACACCCGGTTGTAGTTGGCCAGCGGCTCGCCCATCCCCATGAACACCACGTGCGACAGCCGGGGCGGGGAACCGGCCACCGCGCCGGACGCGGCCACCCCCGCCAGGTAGACCGCCTGGTCGACGATCTCGGCGGTGGAGAGGTTGCGGGTCAGGCCGGCCTGGCCGGTGGCGCAGAACGGGCAGGCCATGCCGCAGCCGGCCTGGCTGGAGATGCAGACGGTGACCCGGTCCGGGTAGCCCATCAGCACGCTCTCCACCAGCGAGCCGTCGTGCAGCCGCCAGAGCGCCTTGCGGGTCGCCCCGTCGTCGCAGGCCAGCTCCCGGACCGGGGTCAGCAGCCGAGGCAGCAGCCCGTCGGCGATCCGTTCCCGGGCCGCCGCCGGCAGGTCGGTCATCTGCGCGGGGTCGCGGACCAGCCGCCCGAAGTAGTGGTTCGAGACCTGCTTGGCGCGGAAGCCCGGCTCACCCAGCTCGGCAACCAACGCCTGCCGGCCCGGCAGGTCCAGGTCGGCAAGGTGACGGGGAGGCATCGCGGGCCGGCGCCCGGGCGCGTCGGGATCTACGGGAATCAGCGGCAAGCTCGTCATGGCGGGTCCAGTCTGTCACGCCCTAGCGCGAACGCATCCGTCCGGAGGTGCCGAATCCGCTCCGTCCGGACGAATGACCCGAGCTCACCGGCGTGATTCATGCCTCAGCCCGTCACCGGCACGAACACCGCCAGCAGCAGGTACGCCGCCGGCACGGCGAACAGGATCGAATCCAGCCGGTCCATCAGGCCGCCGTGCCCCGGCAGCAGGTTGCTCATGTCCTTCACGCCGAGGTCCCGCTTGATCATCGACTCGGCGAGGTCACCGAGGACGGCCGCCACCGAGACCGCCATCCCGAACAGCGCCCCCCACCAGGGCGGCACGTCGAACAGCAGCCACACCAGCACGGCGCTGCCCGCGGCCGCCGCGGTGACCGAGCCCGCGAAGCCCTCCCAGGACTTCTTCGGGCTGATCCGGGGGGCCATCGGGTGCTTGCCGAAGGTCACCCCGGCGGCGTACCCGCCGGTGTCGGAGAGCACCACGGCCACCAGGGTGGCCAGCACCCGCCAGTGGCCGTCCCCGGGCGCCGCGGCCAGCATCGCGGCGAAGCCGCCGAGGAAGGGGACGTACACGGCGATCAGGGTGGCGGCGGTCAGGTCCCGCTGGAAACCGGCCGGGCCGTCACCGAGCCGCCAGATCATCGTGCCCAGCACGGTGACCAGCAGGCCCAGGCTGAGCGCGTCGGGCCCGGCCCACCAGGCCAGCCCCACCGTCAGCACACCACCGGCGATCAGCGGGACCAGCGGCGGATGGGCGCCGCTGCGGCGTACCGCCCGGGCCATCTCCCAGGTGCCCACAGCGATCGCGGCGGCGACCACGACCAGGAAGGCCGGCGGGTAGAGGAACAGCGGCAGCAGGATGACCGCGCCCAGTCCCACCCCCACCGCGACCGCCGCCGGCAGGTTCCGCCCGGCCCGGCTCGCCGGGGCCTGCTGGGTGGCCGGTCGGTCGGCGCTCGCCCGGCGCCGCCCCGGCCGCCGCCGGGCGGAGGGCTGCTCCGCCTCCGGACCGGCCGGATCCGCCACCGGTTCGTCCCGTACCGGTTCGCCCCGCACCGGCGCGAACTGCGCCGTCGGGTACTCCTCGTCCGGGTCGGGCCGGGCGTCGTACCGGTCGTCCGCGCGGTGCTGGTCGGGCCGGTTCGGGCCGGGACGCCAGCCCGGCTCCGGCGGCTCGTGGTGGCCCGGGTCCGGCCGGTGCGGCGGCTCGTCCGGGTGCGGCTCGTGCGACCCCGGCCAGAACTGCTCCAGCTCGGGCCGGGTGTGCTCGTCGTACCGGCCGCCCCGGCGCTCGTACGGCTCGGCCGGTCGATCGGCGCGGGGGCGGGCGTACGGTTCCACGTACAGCTCGGGGCCGCTGGCCGGGTGCCGGCGGGGCCGTCCGGGCTCGATGTCCCGCTCCGGCCACGGCAGGCCGGCCGGCTGCTCCGGCCGCTCCCAGCCGCGCGGCTCAGCGGTGCCGTAGGGGTCGAGGTGGGACATCAGGCACCGAACGGGTTCGGCGCGAGTTCCACCACAGAACGCAAGACCAAGACCATCCCCTACCGGCGCGACTGTTCCCTACGGTTGACCGGCCCGACGACCGGTCGATCCCCGCCGTTCACTCCAGGGACGGGCGGGAATCGTGCCGAGCCTACTGCACCCGCCGGCCGGACACGGCGGACGTGGGGGCCCGACGACGACGGCACCGGGTGCCGGCCCCGCTCGGCGGGGTGGCGGCACACCGGTGCCGTGACACGTCCTCGGCGCGCTCAGACCTCGAGCAGCTCGGACTCCTTGTGCTTGATCAGCTCGTCGACGTGGGCGACGTACCGCTGGGTCAGCTCGTCGAGCTCGCGCTCGGCGCGGCGCCCGTCGTCCTCGCCGACCTCGCCGTCCTTGACCAGGCGGTCGAGCTCCTCCTTGGCCTTGCGGCGGATGTTGCGGACGGCCACCTTGGCCTCCTCGCCCTTCTGCCGGGCGACCTTGATCATCTCGCGGCGGCGCTCCTCGGTCATCTGCGGCAGCAGGACGCGCAGCTGGTTGCCCTCGTTGTTCGGGTTCACCCCGAGGTCCGAGTCGCGGATCGCCTTCTCCATGGCGTTGATCTGCGAGTTGTCGTACGGCTTGATGATCACCATCCGCGGCTCGGGGACCGCGATGGACGCCATCTGCGGCAGCGGGGTGGGGCTGCCGTAGTAGTCGATGACGATCCGGCCGAACATGGCGGCGTTGGCGCGACCGGTGCGGATCCCGCCGAACTCCTCCTTGGCGTGCTCGATGGCACGTTCCATCTTCTCCTCAGCCTCGAGGAGGGTGTCGTCGATCACCGGTCTCCTCGCCTCCTTCTTGTGCTCGTGTGGGCTCTGCTGTCGTGTCGGAGGACCGCCGCGGTCGTCGGCGGGAAACTCCCGCCGGGCGGCTCAGGCGGTGATCAGGGTACCGATCCTGTCGCCACCCACGGCGCGGACGATGGTGTCTTCGCCCTGCGCGCCGAAGACCAGCATCGGCAGGCCGTTTTCCATGCAGAGGCTGAACGCGGCGGCGTCGGCCACGCGCAGGTTGCGGCGGAGCACCTCGGAGAAGGTGATCGAGTCGAACTTGCTCGCGGACGGGTCGACCCGGGGGTCGGCGTCGTAGACCCCGTCCACCCCGTTCTTGCTCATCAGCACCACGTCGGCGTGGATCTCCAGCGCCCGCTGGGCGGCCACCGTGTCGGTGGAGAAGTACGGCATGCCGGCGCCAGCGCCGAAGATGACCACGCGGCCCTTCTCCAGGTGCCGGATCGCCCGCAGCGGAATGTACGGCTCGGCGACCTGGGCCATCGTGATAGCGCTCTGCACCCGGGTCTCGATGCCCTCCTTCTCCAGGAAGTCCTGGAGGGCGAGGCAGTTCATCACCGTGCCGAGCATGCCCATGTAGTCGGCGCGGGCCCGGTCCATGCCGCGCTTCTGCAGCTCCGCGCCGCGGAAGAAGTTGCCACCGCCGACCACCACGGAGACCTGCACGCCGCGGCGTACCACGGTGGCGATCTGCCGGGCGATGGCCTGCACGACGTCCGGGTCGACGCCGATCGCGCCGCCACCGAAGACCTCGCCGGAGAGCTTCAGCACCACCCGGCGGGCCCGCCCCGGCGGTGGCGCCGTCGGGTCGTCCGCCGCCAGGCTCCGGTCACTCACAACCTGCGTCATCCGCTCGCCCCTCCCTCGCGCGCCTCGCGTGCGTCGCGTACTGCGAAACTGCCGCTGCTGACCCTATGCGACGAGGAGGCCGCGGTGCCTGTCACGTACACCGGCGGCCTCCTCGTCCACATTTCCCTGCGCGCGGGCGCGTCATGCGCTCCGGCGACCGGCTCAGGCCTGGCCGACCTCGAAGCGCAGGAAGCGGGTCACCTCGATGCCGGCCTCGGCCAGCACCTGCTTGACGCTCTTCTTGTTGTCGGCGACCGAGGACTGCTCCAGCAGGACGAAGTCCTTGAAGAAGGCGTTGACCCGACCCTCGACGATCTTCGGCAGCGCCGCCTCGGGCTTGTTCTCCTCGCGGGCGGTCTGCTCGGCGATCCGCCGCTCGGACTCGACGGTCTCGGCCGGAACCTCGTCCCGGGTGAGGAACTTCGGCCGCATCGCGGCAATCTGCATCGCCACGCCCCGGGCGTCCGCGTCGGCGGCCTCGTCGGCCTTGCCCGCGTACTGCACCAGCACGCCGACCGCCGGGGGCAGGTCCTGGGACTTGCGGTGCAGGTAGACGGCAGTGGTGCCGTCGAGCTTGCCGAACCGGCTCAGCACCAGCTTCTCGCCGATCTTGGCGGACTGCTCCTGGATCAGGTCGGCGACCGTCCGGCCGTCGAGGGTGCTGGCGAGCAGCTCCTCGGCGTTGCTGGCACCGCTGGCCACACCGTGCTCGACGAGCTGCTGGGCCAGCGCGATGAAGGCGTCGTTCTTGGCGACGAAGTCGGTCTCGCAGTTGAGCTCCAGCAGCGCCTGGCCGGAGTGCGCGACGAGCCCGTTGGCCGCCGTCCGGCCGGCCCGCTTGCCCACGTCCTTGGCGCCCTTGACGCGCAGGATCTCGACGGCCTTGTCGAAGTCGCCCTCAGCCTCGGTCAGCGCCTTCTTGCAGTCCATCATGCCGGCGCCGGTGAGGTCGCGGAGCTTCTTGACGTCCGCGGCGGTGAAGTTGGACATGACTCTCTCTTCGGTGTCGTGTCGGAACTGCGGAGTGATGGTCCGGTTACCCGGTTTCGGGCCGGAGCTGCCCGGGCCTTCCGCCGCGCCCCGCCGCCGGCGCGACGGCCGGGGCGGGGGCGGCGGTACGGGTCACTGGGCGGCGGCGGCCGGCTGCTCGGTCGACGCGGGCTGCTCGGTCGCGGCAGCCGGCTGCTCGGCCGCGGCAGGCTGCTCGGTCGCGGCCGGCTGCTCGGTCGTCGCCGGCTGCTCGGTCGCGGCGGGCTGCTCGTCGGCCTTCTTCGGCTCCTCCAGCAGCTCGCGCTCCCACTCGGCCAACGGCTCGTCGGTGCCCACGCCCGGCTCCGGCTTCTCGTCGGTGCCCCGGCGACGACCGGAGCGGGCGATCAGGCCGTCGGCGACGGCGGCGGCGACGACCTTGGTCAGCAGCTCGGCAGAGCGGATCGCGTCGTCGTTGCCCGGGATCGGGAAGTCGACCTCGTCCGGGTCGCAGTTGGTGTCCAGCACGGCGATCACCGGGATGCCCAGCTTGCGGGCCTCGTCGACGGCGATGTGCTCCTTCTTGGTGTCGACGATCCAGACCGCGGCCGGCAGCTTCTGCATGTCCCGCAGACCACCGAGGGTCTTGGTGAGCTTGATCTTCTCGCGGGAGAGCTGCAGCGTCTCCTTCTTGGTGTAACCGGCGGCGGTGCCGCTCAGGTCACCCAGGGCCTCCAGCTCCTTCATCCGCTGCAGCCGCTTGTACACCGTCTGGAAGTTGGTCAGCATGCCGCCGAGCCAGCGGTGGTTGACGTACGGCTGGCCGACCCGGGTCGCCTGCTCGGCGATGGCCTCCTGGGCCTGCTTCTTGGTGCCGACGAAGAGGATGCTGCCGCCCTCGGCCACGGTGCCGCGCACGAAGTCGTACGCCTTCTCGATGTAGTCGAGGGTCTGGCGCAGGTCGATGATGTAGATGCCATTGCGCTCGGTGAAGATGAAGCGCTTCATCTTCGGGTTCCAGCGCCGGGTCTGGTGCCCGAAGTGGACACCGCTCTCCAGCAGCTGACGCATGGTCACGACGGCCATGGGGTACTCCTTGTGATCCCTGGTTGTCCCGCCCGGCCGGCGGCCGGGCGTCCTGGCACCCGGTCGCCGGCCATGGTGGGCCCGACCAAGATCGGGACCAGGGAGGCCGTCGCCCCACGATCAACCGTGGGGAAGGCGCGCGAGGTCGACCGCACGAGGCGGTCGCCAGTCGACCAGTGTACGCCCCTTCTCCGCCGCCCACCCCACGGGTGCGGCCGGCGGCCCGGTGACCGTTTCCGATCCCGTTTCGGCGCTGGCGTCCCCCGCGCCCCGCCGGTCCGGGCCGGCGCGGCGGGGCGGGGCCGGATCAGCCCGCCGCGAGGGCGGCGGCGAGGAAGAGCACCAGGCCCACCGTCAGGTACGCCGTCGGCGGGCGCAGCCAGCCCCGGCTGCCCTCGGCCAGGGCCAGCCCGCCGGTGCGCAGGCCGTACAGGCCGGTGGCGAAGATCGGCAGCCCGGCGACGAGGAAGGTGCCGACCACGACGTTGACCGCCGACACCGGGTCGCCGACCACCCCGTTGTAGAGCACCCGCAGCGCGGGCACCTCGAAGACCAGGGTCAGCACGGCGAGGATCACCGCCAGCGCGGGCCGCCGAGTCCGGTAGACGCCGTCACCGGGCCGGGGCGCCGGTTCGGGGGCGCCGACCGGGGGGTACGCGACGCCGCCGTCGAGCCGCAGCCCGACCGCCGGCATCGGACCGGTCGGGACGTCCAGCGGGTGCGGGCCCGCGGCGGGACCGGGCTGGTCCACTGGGTGGGCGGGCTCGGCGGGGTGCGGCTGATCGGCGGGGCGGGGCGGCTCCGCGGGGCGCGGCGGCTCGACGATCGGGTACCCGGCGAACGGCGCCGGCCGGGTGGCCTCGACGCCGGCGCCGAGCAGCGGGTCGGCGGCCTCCCGGACGGCCCGGCGGCCGGCCCGCTCGGAGGGCAGCTCGCCCGAGATCTCCGGATCGGCGTCCGGCCGCCGCATCCGCGGGGCGCGGTAGCCGTCGTCGGCCGGGCGGGTCTCCCCGGCCGGCTGGGCCGCGCCGAAGCGCTCGGCGTACCGGTCACCGGCCGGGCTCACCGGCTCCGCGTACCGGCCCTCGTCCGGGTGCTGCTCGTCGCGGTGCCGCGGCTCGCCCGCGGTGCGCCAGTCCGGCTCGCCGTACCCGCGCTCGGCGGGATACCACCGCGACTCCTGATCTTCGGGAAAGCTCCGTCGTCCGTCCACGTCCGGCACCGTATGTGACGCGCCGCCGCGGCGCCATTCGTGCTCCACGGTCCCGATCGCGCTGGTCAATCCCACCGCGGTCGGGTCACGCCTGACGTATGGAGCGTGATCAGCCGGCGAGCGCTGCGATCTCCACGATCAGGTCCGCCCGGAGATCGTCGTGCCCGCCGATGACGGCGAAACCGGCCGAGAGCCGTCGGAGCACGGTCGGATTCTCGCCGCGCAGGGCCACCCCGACCCGCTCGGCGCGCCAGTTCTCGATCATGGTCGGAGGCTAGCCGGCCAGCGCCGGGGACGTCGACGCGTGAAGGGGCTGGCCGGGCACCTCCCTTAGCACAACCGAGGCATGATCGTCCGGCTGTCCACAGGCGGTCCCGCCGTCCACAGGTTGCGGGTCGAGGGCGGCGCGCCCGAGGGCCGACGGCGCACCCTGACCGCCATGACGACACGGAACCAGGCGGTCGGCGCGTACGGCGAGCGGTGCGCCGTCCGGTATCTGATCGAGACCGGGCTGCGCCCGGTCGACCGCAACTGGCGTTGCCCGGCCGGTGAGATCGACATCGTCGCCTGGGACGGCGCGGTGCTCGCCTTCTGCGAGGTGAAGACCCGCCGCACCGGCCGCTTCGGCACCCCGGCGGAGGCGATCGTCCCGGCCAAGGCCCGCCGGCTGCGCGGGCTCGCCGTCCGCTGGCTGGCCGCGACCGCCACCACCGCCGACGAGCTGCGGTTCGACCTGCTCGCGGTGGAGCTGCCCGACGCCGGCCCGGCCCGGGTCGAGCACGTCAAGGGGCCGTTCTGATGCGGCGGGTGGCGGCCGGACGGGGCGGCGGGGCGACGGTCGGACCGGCACGGGGCGGGACCGACCGGCGGCCCGGCGGGGGCACCCGGTGAGTTACGCGCGGGTGCTCTGCGTCGGCCTGGTCGGGGTGACCGGCCACGTCGTGCAGGTGGAGGCGGACCTGGCGCCGGGGTTGCCGGCGGTGGTGATCTCCGGGCTGCCGGACACCGCCCTGCACGAGGCCCGCGACCGGGTCCGGGCCGCGATCGTCAACTCCGGCCAGCGGTGGCCGAACCGGCGGATCACCCTCAACCTGCTGCCTGCCACGCTGCCGAAGTTCGGCCCGGCGTTCGACCTAGCGAATGTCAAGCTGTGCCATACTCAGCGCCATGACGCGAGCGGCTATCTACGTCCGGATCTCCCGCGACCGGGAGGGCGGCGGCCTCGGTGTGGCCCGACAGGAGCAAGACTGCCGAGAGCTGGCCGCGCGGCACGGGCTGACGGTAGCTCAGGTATACAGCGACAACGACCTATCGGCGTACTCCGGCAAGCCGCGCCCGTCGTACCGGCGGATGCTCGACGACATCGCCGCCGCCCGGATCGATGCCATCCTGGCCTGGCACACCGACAGGTTGCACCGCTCCCCCACCGAGCTGGAGGAGTACATCAGCGCCTGCGAGCCGCGAGGGGTGCCGACGTTCACCGTCAAGGCGGGCCCGCTCGACCTGAGCACCCCGAGCGGCCGCATGGTCGCCCGGCAGCTCGGCGCCGTCGCCCGGTACGAGGTAGAGCACCTGGTCGAGCGGCAGCAGCGCGCCAAGCTCCAGGCTGCTGCCGACGGGAAGTGGGCCGGCGGCCGGCGGCCGTACGGGTACGAACCGGACGGCGTGACGCTGCGGGCCGACGAGGCCCGGGCCGTCGCCGAGGCCACCGACGCGATTCTGTCCGGTGCCAGCCTGCGCGGCCACGCTGCCGAGATGAACGCTCGCGGTCTACTCACCTCCACCGGGCGCCCCTGGACCCCGAGCGAGCTGCGCAAGGTGCTGCTGCGCGCCCGCAACGCCGGGCTGCGCGAGCACCGCGGCGAGGTCGTCGGCCCGGCCGCGTGGCTGCCCCTGGTCGACGAAGAGCGCTGGCGGGCGGTGGTGTCGGTGCTGACTCACCCCGGCCGGCGCACACAGTGGTCGTCGGCCCGCCGGTGGCTGCTCTCCGGCCTGGCCTTGTGCGGGGTATGCGGCTCGCCGGTGCGCGCCACGCTGGTGGCCACCAACAGCCGCAACGTGCCCTCGTACACCTGCAAGGCGGCGAAGTGCGTCAGCCGGAACGCGGCCGAGCTGGACGTGTTCGTCGGCGCGATCGTCGTCGAGCGACTGTCTCGGCCCGACGTCACCGAGCTGCTCGCCGCGTCCGGTCGCCCGGACACTGGGGCGCTGCATCGCGACGCCGCCGCGCTGCGCGAGCGTCTCGACGGCCTGGCCGCCGCGTACGCCGACGGCGCGATCGACGTCCGGCAGCTGCGCGAGGGCTCCGAGCGGTTGCGTGCCCGGCTCGCCGAGCTCGAAGAACAGATGGCCGCCGCCGGCCGCGGTGACGCGCTGGCCGGCCTGATCGGGGTGCCGGACCCGGGCGAGGCGTGGGAAGCGCTCGGCCTTCACCGGCGGCGAGCGGTCGTCGACACGCTGATGACGGTGACGATCCACCGGACGAAGAAGGGCAGGCCGCGCGGCTGGACGCCGGGCAGCTCGTACTTCGATCCGTCCACCGTCGACATCAAATGGAAGGGCTGACGGCGGCGGCAACGCGGTGACCATCCCGACGCGGCCGAAACGATCTTCTTTGCTCAGCTGCTAGCTGACGTCGACGCAGTAACCGGTCCGGGAGGGCCGGCAAACTGATGAATGACGTCCTCATCTCGAAGCGCGCCAGGTATGCCGCGCTCAAGCGCTGCCACGGCGCTGATCACCCCGCCACGCAAGCCGCATCCCGCGAGCTGCGAGAGGAAGCACTCTCCCGGCACATCACTCGCCTGGTCGACGCCGCCCCACCGCTGACCGAAGAGCAGCGCGCCCGGCTCTCCGCCCTCATCAACGGTGGGGGGCAGGCCAGTGCAGCGGCATGAAGTGCCCCATTACCTTTTTGATTGTCCCCAGCCGGGGACTCCTCGGTCGCCCGGCCCGGTATGACTTACTTCCCCTGTCGTACGCATGATCCGGGGGGTGTTGTCGCCGGGTCGGGTGGCGTCGGCGGACCGCTGATAGGGACCCGGCCACCCCGGTGCTCGGGGTAGGTCTCTTCGCAACGTGGCTGCCGGCAGTCCGACGCCCTGACCAGCGGCCGAGGTACGCGACAGCGAACGGAGGCGGTGCAGGGGCACCGGCGACTACCAGGTCTTCCTGGGCTTGGACGTCGGTAAAGGTGATCATCACGCGGTCGGGTTGGCCGCGGACGGCAAGCGACTGCATGACGCGCCGCTGCCCAACACCGAGGCCCGGTTGCGGGCCGTGTTCGACAAACTCGGCCGCCACGGGCGGGTCCTGGTGGTGGTGGACCAGCCCGCGTCGATCGGCGCCCTGCCCGTCGCCGTGGCGCGGGCGTGTGGGCATCAGGTGGCCTACCTGCCTGGCCTGGCGATGCGGCGGATGGCCGGCGCGCGTCGACAACCTGCGGCGGCTGCTCCTGCCCGGGGCGCACCGCCGGGTCGACCTGGAGACCGCCCCGCCGCTGTGCCTGTGGGTACGCGGCACCGCCGCGCTGGGCGAGGCGTTGGAGCGTTCGGTGGCGGTGGTCGGTGCGCGGGCTGCGACCGGGTACGGCGTGCACGTCGCCACCGAGCTGGGGCACGGGCTCGCTGACCGGGACTGGACGGTGGTGTCCGGGGGCGCCTTCGGCATCGACGCCGCCGCGCACCGTGGCGCCCTGGCCGCCGGTGGGCTGACCGTCGCGGTGCTGGCCTGTGGCATCGACCGCCCCTATCCGGTGGGCAACACCGCGCTGTTCGACCGGATCGCGGAGACCGGGCTGCTGGTGAGCGAGTGGCTGCCGGGGGCCGAACCGCTGCGACCCCGGTTCCTCATCCGCAACCGGGGGATCGCCGCCGGCACCCGGGGCAGCGTCCTGGTGGAGGCGTCGGCCCGCAGTGGCGCCACCCAGACCATGAACCGGGCCCTCGCTCTCAACCGGCCGGCGATGGTGGTGCCCGGGCCGGTCACGTCGGCGATGTCGGTCGGGGCCCACGAGTTGCTCCGCGAGCAGCCCTCAGCCCGCCTGGTCACCGGGCTGGCGCACGTGCTCGAGGAGGTCGGCCGGATCGGGGACGACCTCGCCCCGCCGGCCCGGGGACCGGACCGGCCGACGGATGCCCTGGACGACGAGGCGGCGCTGGTCCGCGAGTCGCTGCCCCGGCGCGGGACGATCGGCGTGGACGCCCTCGCCGGGCGTGCCGGCGTCTCCGTGCGGACGGCACTGCGGAAACTGTCCCTGTTGGAGGAGCTGGTCCTGGCGGTCCGCCGCGACGACGGCGGCTACGCGCTGGCCCCCGGCCCCGACCGGAGCCGCGGGACGGCCATCGAGCCCTCCTAGCCACCGCCGGAAGCCGCGGCGAGGCAGGGTCGTCCCCCGCGCGGACCGCCCCGGGCGCCGCGCACGACGCCGCCGGGTGCGGGACGCACGCCTTGAGGGCTCAGTCGCCCTCGAACCGGATCTCGGCATCGCGTTCCCGCAGGCAGCGCCGGGTGAGCGCGGCGAGGGCGCGGATCCGGTCGGTCTCCCGCTGCGACCCCGCCACCTCGACCAGGCAGCGCAGCTCCGCGAGCAGTTGCGCCCCCTGCTCGGGCACGACCACCGCATCCCGAACCGGGTCCAGCCGGTCCAGCAGTGGGGTTCGGCCACCGCCGCGGACCCGGGCCAGCAGGCCGAGCAGCACCTCGTCGTCGTCCGACACCACCTGCACCGGGACGTACGAACTGCGCCGCCCGGACGAGCCCGCCCGGACCACTCGGTAGAGAACCGCATCCAGGCCCATCCGGTCGCCTCCGTCCGCCGACGTGCCCGTGCCGGCGGACGTGCGGTGCCGAACAGATGGCCGCCCACCGGCCATCGTGGACAACCCGCACGCGCCCGGGCCGTCGTGGCCCCGGGACCGGCGGGTTCGCCGGGCTGCCACCCCGCCTGGTTCGACCGTAAGCTGAACCCGTGTCACGGGACAACCAGCTCTTTCCGGGCGGGGCGGCGGCCGCGCCCGGAGCGGCGCGCCATCGACCGGCGGCGGCGCGCTGATGGATCGGCCCGCCACCGGCACGCGCGCGCTGCATCAGGCGCTGCCACCGGCGATGCGCGAGGCGGTCGACGACTTCGCCGCTCACCTCTCCGGCGTGCGCGGCCGCTCCGCGCACACCGTGCGGGCGTACGTCACCGACCTGGTCTCCCTGCTCGACCATGCCGCCCGGATGGGTTGCGCCGAGCCGGCCGAGCTGGATCTGACCGTGCTGCGCAGCTGGTTGGCGAAGCAGCGCACGACGGGCGCCGCCCGTACCTCACTGGCCCGGCGGGCCGCCTCCGCCCGGACCTTCAGCGGGTGGGCGCACCGGGCGGCGCTGCTGCCCACCGACGTGGCGGCCGGGCTGGCGAGCCCCCGCGCCCACCGTGAGCTGCCCACCGTGCTCCGCGCCGACCAGGCCGCCGACCTCGTCGAGGCGCCCGGCCGCCGGCAGCCCGCCGACGCGCCCGCCGAGGCCGATGCCGCCGAGCCGGCGCGGCTGCGGGACCGGGCGCTGCTCGAACTGCTCTACGGCACCGGGGTACGGGTCAGCGAGGCGTGCGGCCTCGACCTCACCGACGTCGACCAGGGTCGCCGGGTGGTCCGGGTGCTCGGCAAGGGCGGCCGGGAACGCGCGGTGCCGTACGGGCTGCCGGCCGAACGGGCCCTGCGGGACTGGCTGGACCGGGGACGGCCGGCGTTGGCCGGCCCGGCCTCGGGGCGGGCGCTGCTGCTCGGCGCGCGGGGCGGGCGGCTCAACCCGACGACCGCTCGGCGGATCGTCGCGGGGTACGCCGAGGCCGCCGGCCTCCCCCGGGTCAGCCCGCACGGGCTACGGCACTCGGCCGCGACCCACCTGCTCGAAGGCGGCGCGGATCTGCGCTCGGTGCAGGAGCTGCTGGGCCACTCCTCGCTGGCCAGCACCCAGATCTACACCCACGTCTCGACGGAGCGGCTGCGCGCCGCGTACCGGCAGGCCCACCCGCGCGCCTGACCGACCCGGCCGGGCGGGGCGACCGCGCGAAGAGCCCGCCGATGATCGATCTCGGGCTACGATCATGCGGTGAGCGTCCCGCAGCCGCCCGAGCCCATCGCCGGAGCGCGGCTGCTCTTCTCGCTCGACCCGGCGGTGAGCCACCTCAACCACGGCTCGTTCGGCGCGGTCCCGATCGGGGTGCAGCGGGCCCAGCAGCGGCTACGCGACGAGATGGAGGCGAACCCGCTGCGGTTCTTCACCCGCGGGCTGGTCGACCGGATCACGCACACCCGCCGGCACCTGGCCGCCTGCCTCGGCGCCGACCCGGACGGGGCGGCCCTGGTGGGCAACGCGACGACCGGGGTCGCGGTGGTGCTCGCCTCGCTCGGCCTGCGTCCCGGGGACGAGGTGCTGACCACCGACCACGGGTACGGGGCGGTCGGCCTCAGCGTCGAACGGGAGTGCCGGCGGACCGGCGCCGTCCCCCGGGTCGTCCGGGTGCCGTTGGACGCCGCCGAGGAGGAGATCGTCGAGATCGTCCGGGCCGGTCTGCGCCCCGGCCGGACGAAGTTGCTCGTCGTCGACCAGCTCACCTCGGCCACCGCCCGCCTCCTCCCGGCCGCCGCCATCGTCGGGGTGGCCCGCGAGCAGGGCGTACCTGTGCTGGTCGACGGGGCGCACGCGCCCGGCATGCTGCCCGCGCCGGTGAGCGGCATCGGCGCCGACTTCTGGGTGGGCAACCTGCACAAGTGGGGGTACGCCCCGCGCGGCACCGCGGTCCTGGTGGTGGCGCCGCCGTGGCGGGAACGGATCGAACCGCTGGTGGTCTCCTGGGAGCAGCCGGCCGGGTTCCCCGGCAACGTGGAGTGGCAGGCGACGCTGGACTACACGTCGTGGTTGGCCGCGCCGGTCGGCCTCTACACGCTGCGCAGCCTGGGCGTGGACCGGGTCCGCGCACACAACGCGGCGCTGGCGGCGTACGGGCAGCGGGTCGTCGGTGACGCGCTGGGGGTGGCCCCGGCCGACCTGCCTACGCCCGGCGGGCCGGGGGTGGCGATGCGGATCGTGCCACTGCCGCCCGGCGTCGCCACCACCCTCGACGAGGCGACCGCGGTGCGGACGCTGATCGCCGACCGGCTCGCCACCGAGGTGGCGGTGATGAGCTGGGGCGGGCGCGGCTGGCTGCGGCTCAGCGGCCAGGTCTACAACTCGCCGGACGAGTACGACCGGCTCGCCGTCCGGCTGCCCACCCTGCTCGCCCGCCGCTGACCGGCGACCCGCCTGCCGGGGCCGGCTGGGGGCCCGGCGGCTCACCCGGGACCGGCCGGCGGCGACCCGAGCGGGAGCAACCGGACCGGACCGGCACCCACCAGCGCCAGCGGGTCGAGGTACTCCTCGCCCCGGCGCAGCCCCCAGTGCAGGCAGGCCGGGGCGGGGCAACCGGGGTGGCCGGGCAGCACGGTGCCCAGCGCCGAGCCGGCGACGACCGACTCGCCCACCCGCAGGCTCGCCAGCACCGGCTCGTAGGTCGTGCGCAGCCCCGCGCGGTGCCCGACGGTGACCACCGGGCGCCCCGCCACCTGGCCGGCGAAGCTCACCACCCCGGGTCCGGGCGACCGGACGGTGCCGCCGGGCAGGGCGGCCAGGTCGACGCCGCGGTGCCCGGCGAGCCAGGGCTGCGGTGGGGGCGCGAACCGGCGTACCGGCGTGGGCGGGCCGTCCAGCGGCCACCGGAAGACGAGCCGCTCCGGAACGTCACCGCCCGGGCCTGCGACGGCCGGGTCCCGGACGGCCGAATCGGGGACCGCCGGGTCGGGGGCGGCCGGCGGTGTCGTCTCGGTGGACGCGCCGCGGGCGGCCGGCGCTGCCAACCCGGCGGAGGGGGCGCGGACGGCCGGCATCTGGAGCGGCGACCGCACCGCACCGATGGCGGACGCCGGGGCGGGCGGGCCGGCGGACGCGGCGGTGGCCACCAGGACCAGCGTCCCGGACAGGAGTGTCGCGGCGGCGCGCCGCACGGCTGTCAGCACGGGCGCAGCCTGCGCCATCACCGGCCCGCCGCGCCACCCTCAGCCCGGTCGTCGGTGGACAACACCGCCACTGTGGACAGCGCCCGCCGGCCGTGATGATCTGCTATACCGGGCTGCCGCCGGGCCGGGGCGCCGGCGAAGGCGCCCGACCGCGCCAGCGCCCGCGCGACCCCGCCGAAGCACGTCCGGCCCCCCGGCCAGGCCCGGAGTCGAAGCGCGTCCAGACCCCCGGCCGGGCCCGGACCGGAAGCCAGATCTTGACCGGCCAGGGCACCCGCTCGGCATACTCGTACCGCCGGCCCACCGGGCCGCGACCCGTCGCCGAACCCGGGAGGCCCCTGATGACCACGATGGACGACGCCAGCCGACCCGGTCGGATCGCCGGCCCCGACGAGGCGATCAGCGGCGAGGAGTTGCAGCTCGCCGCCCGCAACCACGGCATCCCGCTGGAGGCGCTGCGCTACGACGTCACCCCGGCCGGGCTGCACTACCTGCTCATCCACTACGACATCCCGGACGTGGACCCGGCGGTGCACGCGCTCACCGTCGACGGCGCGGTGGCCCGGCCGCTCACCCTGGACCTGGCCGCGCTGCGGGAACGGCCCCGAGTCAGTCACCGGGTCACCCTGGAGTGCGCCGGCAACGGGCGGGCGCTGCTGCATCCGCGCCCGGTGAGCCAGCCGTGGCTGGTGGAGGCGGTCGGCAACGCCGAGTGGACGGGCATCCCGCTGGCGCCGCTGCTGCGCGAGGCCGGGATCTCCCCGGACGCCGTGGACGTGGTCTTCACCGGCGCCGACCACGGCGTCGAGCGGGGCGTCGAGCAGGACTACCAGCGGGCGCTGCCGGCGGCGGACGCGCTGCGGGAGGAGGTGCTGCTGGCGTACGAGATGAACGGCGCGCCGCTGCTGCCGCAGCACGGCGCCCCGCTGCGGCTGATCGTGCCCGGCTGGTACGGGATGGCCCACGTGAAGTGGCTGCGCGGGATCACGGTGCGGACCGAGCCGTTCGACGGCTACCAGAACGCGGTCGCCTACCGGCTGCGGCGCGACGCCGACGACCCGGGGGTGCCGGTGACCCGGATCGAGCCGCGGGCGCTGGTCCGGCCGCCGGGCTTCCCGGACTTCATGTCCCGTACCCGGGTGCTGCGGCCGGGGCGGTGCGTGCTGGACGGGCGGGCCTGGTCGGGGCACGCCCCGGTCACCTCGGTGGAGGTGACCACCGACGGCGGGGCGACCTGGGGGCCGGCGCTGCTCGACCCGCCGACCGGCGGGGAGTGGGCCTGGCGGCGCTGGCGCTACGAGTGGACGCCGGAGCCGGGCCGGCACGTGCTGGGCGCGCGGGCCACCGACGCCTCGGGGCGGTGCCAACCGGTGGAGCAGGCGTGGAACCGCGGCGGGTTCGCGAACAACCTGGTGCAACGGGTGGAGGTGGTGGTGTTGCCGGAGTGACGGACGGTCCGGAGACCGGCGGCCGGGTGCCCCGCGGCGGAGGCAGAGCGGGTTGGGCCGGCGGGTCAGCCGCCGAAGCCGGAGTCGGCCGGCAGTGAGATGTCCGGCTTCTCGAGCTCCTCGACGTTGACGTCCTTGAACGTCATTACCCGGACATTCTTCACGAACCGGGCGGGACGGTACATGTCCCACACCCAGGCGTCGTGCATCTCGACCTCGAAGTACACCTCGCCGTCGGAGTTGCGCACGTGCAGGTCGACCTGGTTGGCGAGGTAGAAGCGGCGCTCGGTCTCCACCACGTACGAGAACTGGCGGACAATGTCGCGGTACTCCCGGTAGAGCTGCAGCTCCATCTCGGTCTCGTACTTCTCGAGATCTTCCGCGCTCATCGCTCTCCGCCTTCCATGACCACATCTTCCCCCACCGGCACCGGAGGCCGAGGCTGCTCGTCCAACGCCACGCCGACGGTACTCCCTGCCGCCGCCGAGCGCGCCATCGGCTGGTACGCGCCAGCGCCCGCCGGATCGTGGGCACCGCCGAGGACCGGCCGGCGGGACCGGGGCGGCCGGCCGTCCCGACCGGAGACGGCGGCCACGTTGACGTACGAGAACCGGTGCTCCGCGCAGGGCCCCTGCGCCCGCAGCGCGGCGGAGTGCTCCGGCGTGATGTAACCCTTGTGCTCCGCGAAACCGTACCCGGGGAAGCTGGCGTCCAGCTCCACCATGATCCGGTCCCGGGTGACCTTGGCCAGCACGCTCGCCGCCGCCACGCAGGCGGCCACCCGGTCACCCTTCCAGACCGCCAGCCCGGGCACGTCCAGCCCGTCGACCCCGAACCCGTCGGTCAGCACGTACTCCGGACGGGTGGTCAGCGAGGCCAGCGCCCGGCGCATCGCGGCGAGGTTGCACACGTGCAGCCCGCGGGCGTCGACCTCGACGGCCGGGATGACCACCACGGCGTACGCCAGGGCGCGGGCGACCACCTCGTCGTGCACCCGTTCCCGGCTGGCGGGGGTGAGCAGCTTGGAGTCGGCCAGCCCGTCGATCTCACCCCGCCGCCCCTCGGGCAGCACCACCGCGGCGGCGACCAGCGGACCGGCGCACGCGCCCCGGCCGGCCTCGTCGGCGCCGGCGACGTGCCGGAAGCCACGGCGCTGCAAGGCGCGCTCCAGGGCGTACAGGCCGCCGTCGCGGCGCACCACGGTGCGCGGGGGCGTCAGCACGCCGCACCACCGCCCCGGCAGGTCGGGCCGGCGCTGCCCACGGGTGCGCCCGGTGGGGCGGCGACGGCCCGCGCCGGCCCTGCCCGGTGGCCGGCGAGCGCGGCGCTCAGGATCGCCGGCAGCTTGTCCGGGTAGTACCGCTCGGTCGTGGCGGTCAGCGCGTCCGGCGACCACCAGCGGTGGCCGGTGACGCTGGCCCGCTCGACCGCGTCGAAGCCGGCCGTGTCCACCTCCCAGGCGTCCACCCGGACCAGGAAGAACTCCTGTTCCTGCCGGTACCGGACGCCGTCGAACGGGAACTCGATGGTCTCCCGCCACACCGGCTCGCCCAACTCCTCGGGGCGCAGCCGCAGCCCGGTCTCCTCGGCCAGTTCCCGGGCCGCGCCGGCGGCCGGGGTCTCCCCGGCGTCCAGGCCGCCGCCCGGGGTGAACCAGTAGCGGTGCTCCGGGCGGGCCGGGTCGGTGCCCGCGAAGAGCAGGACCCGCCCCGCCGCGTCGACCAGCAGCACGCGCGCCGCGCGACGAGGGGTGTAGACGGTCACCGTCCCAGACTGCCAGACCGCACCGACGAACGCCCACGCCCACCCTCGACCATTCCGGCTCGGCGCGTCTGGCGCCGCGCCGCGACCTGGACGAGTCGACCCGGCGTAGCCGGGCTCGGCTACGGGTTGGGGACGCCGTCGAAGGTCTTCGGCACGGTCAGCCAGGTGGCCCGGTTCACCGGCCAGAAGACGGTGAACGCCCGGCCGACCACCTGATCCACCGGGATGGTGGCGCTGTCGATGTTCTGGTTGGACTGCTGCCAGTGCTCGAGCGAGTCGCCGGAGGCCTGCCGGTGGTCACCCATCACCCAGAGCCGGCCGTTCGGCACGGTGATGTCGAACTCCTGGTCGGCGGGCTTGTTGCCGGGGAAGATGTACGGCTCGTCGATCGGCTTGCCGTTGATCACCAACCGGTCGGCGTCGCAGCACACGACGTGGTCGCCGCCGACCCCGATCACCCGCTTGATGAAGTCCTCGCCGTCGGGGTTCCCGCTCCACTCGGTTGGCGCCTTGAACACCACCACCTCGCCGCGGTGCGGCGACCGGAAGTCGTACACCAGCTTGTTGACCAGCACCCGATCGTCGATCTTGAGGGTGTTCTCCATGGACGGGGACGGGATGAAGAAGGTCTGCAGTACGAAGGCGCGCACCAGCACCGCGACCAGGATCGCCACACCCAGGAGGATGGGCAGCTCCTTCCAGAAGGAACTGTGTGGCTTGTCGGTCTGCTCGTCAATCACGGAAGGAGCCTACGTTGCCGGGCGCGGCGGTTACGACCGGAACGCGCGACGACGGACAGCGCCGCCAGAACCGGCAGAACCAGGTTGACACCGCCCTGCGGCACCGGCTCGACCGGCACCGGGGCGCCGGCGGGCGCGGCCACCGGCCGGTCCAGGGCCCCGAAGGTGTCCGGCACCGGCAGCGAGGCCCACCGCGACGACGGCCAGACCACCATGAAGGCCCGGCCGACGACGTTGTCGATCGGCACCGGCCCCTGGCAGCGGGCGTCCTGGGAGACCGCCCGGTGGTCACCCATCACCCAGAGCTGGCCGGGCGGCACCACCACCTCGTTGAAGAAGCGCGACCGGCACTCCTTCGGGTTGGGCGGCACGTCCAGCGGCGAGTCGCGGATCACGTACGGCTCGTCGAGCGACACCCCGTTGACGATCACCCGACCCTGCTCGTCGCAGCAGCGCACCCGGTCGCCGGGGAGGCCGATCACCCGCTTGATGAAGTCCTTCTCGCCCGGGCGGGACACCCCTACCAGGTCACCCAGCGTCCGGCCGACCTTGCCGGCCAGGCCCGGTTCGGGCTCGCGTACCTCCTGGGCGACCCAGTTGTCGGTGCCCCGGAAGACCACCACCTCGCCGCGGACCGGGTCCCGGACGTCGTAGACGATCTTGTTGACGAGCACCCGGTCGCCGATCAGGAGGGTGTCCTGCATCGAACCGGAGGGGATGTAGAACGCCTGGAGCAGGAAGGTGCGGATCAGCACCGCCAGGCAGAACGCGACGATCAGCAGCAGCGGCAACTCCTGCCAGAGCGGCATCTGTCGCCGGCCGCGCCGGGCCCGCCGGCGCCAGGGATCGACGGTGCCGTCCTCGTCAATCATCTGCACCATGCCAGTCTCCGGTCCGCAGAAAGAACACCACCGCCCGGGAGCCTCGTCGAGGCCCCACGGGCGGTGGTGGACGTTCCGTCGTCGCGGTCACCGCGACCCGCCGCCCTCCCGCGCCCGTACGAACAGCGTAGTGGGCTCTGACGCGTACGACATCCGGGCAGCCAGGGCGACGTGGCGAGCGGTGGTCAGCTCGCCGGCTGCTTCTCGCGCAGCTCCTTGATCTTGGCCTTCTTGCCGCGCAGCTCGCGCAGGTAGTAGAGCTTGGCCCGCCGGACGTCGCCGCGGGTCACGATCTCGATCCGGTCGATCGCCGGGCTGTTGATCGGGTAGGTCCGCTCGACACCCACGCCGAAGCTGACCTTGCGGACCGAGAAGGTCTCGCGCAGGCCGGCACCCTGGCGGCGGATGACGACGCCCTGGAAGATCTGGACCCGGGACCGGGCACCCTCGATGACCCGCGCGTGCACCTTGACGGTGTCACCGGCACGGAAATCGGGAATGTCGACCCGCTGCGACTGGGCGTCAAGGGAGTCCAGGATGTTCATCGCTGTGTCCTCGTGAGGCTCACGGCGCACCGTCACTCGATGCGCGGATGGGTGATTCTGACCCCCGGATGTGGCCGGCGACGCCGACCCCGTCCGGGGGTCCTCGCAGCCGACCCCGTTCGGGGGTCCTCGCAGCCACCCACGGCGCGGGCGGATGCGGCAACCCCTCTACTTTGCCATATCCACCGGTGGCAGCTGAAATCCGGCCCGGTCCAACGCGTCGACGTCCCGCTTGTCCAGGTGTTCCCGGGGCAGCGCGGCGATCATGTCAGGCCGCCGGTCGGCCGTCCGGCGCAGCGCCTCGTCGCGCCGCCACCGGGCGATCCGCCCGTGGTCGCCGGAGCGGAGCACCTCCGGCACCGCCAGCCCGCGCCAGGTGGCGGGCTTGGTGTACATCGGGGCTTCGAGCAGCCCGTGGGCGTGCGACTCCTCGTCCAGCGAGCCGGCGTTGCCGAGCACCCCGGGCAGCAGCCGGGTGACCGCCTCCAGGATCACCAGCACCGCGACCTCGCCACCGAAGAGCACGTAGTCGCCGAGGGAGACCTCGGTCACCGGCATCCGGGTGGCCGCGTGGTCGAGCACCCGTTGGTCGATGCCCTCGTACCGGCCGCAGGCGAAGAGCAGGTGCGACTCGGCGGCCAGCTCGTGCGCCATGGCCTGGGTGAACGGGACGCCGGCCGGCGACGGCACCAGCAGCCGGGGCAGGGTGTGCCCGTCCGGGCTCAGCTCGTCGGGGGCCAGCGCGTCCAGCGCCTCCCCCCACGGCTCCGGCCGCATCACCATGCCGGGCCCGCCACCGTACGGGGTGTCGTCGACCGTGCGGTGCACGTCGTGGGTCCAGGTCCGCAGATCGTGTACGGCCAGCCGCAGCGAGCCGTTGGCGCGGGCCTTGCCGATCAGGGACAGGTCCAGCGGGGCGAGGTACTCCGGAAAGATCGACACGATGTCGACGCGCATGGGGGTGGCTCCAGCTACAGGTCGAGCAGGCCAGCGGGCGGGTCGACGACGACGCGACCGCCGGCGAGGTCGACCTCGGGCACGATCGCCTTGACGAAGGGGATCAGCGCGGTCCGCCCCTCGGGGCGGCGCAGCACCAGCAGGTCGGAGGCGGGGGCGTGGTCGATCCGGGCCACCTCGCCCAGCCGCTCGCCGTCCCGGGTGACCACCGAGAGGCCGACCAGCTGGTGGTCGTGGAACTCCTCCGGGTCCTCCGGGGCCGCCACGTCGGCGCTGTCCACGCCGAGCAGCGTGTTGCGCAGCGCCTCGGCGACGTCGCGGCCCAGCACGCCCTCGAAGACGACGAGCAGCCGTCCCTGGTGCCAGCGGGCCGTCTCGACGGTCAGCTCGGCGGGCACCCGCCAGGCACCGGGCTCCGGCGCGACCGCCCCCGGCGTGGTGCGGAGCACCATGCCGGGGGCGAACCGTGCTTCGGGCTCGTCGGTCCGCACCTCCACGGTGACCTCACCGCGGATCCCGTGCGGCTTACCGATCCTGCCGACGACGAGAAGCATCAGTACGAGTCGACGATGTCGACGCGTACCCCGCGCCCGCCGATGGAGCCGATCACCTGGCGCAGCGCCTTGGCGGTCCGGCCGGACCGCCCGATCACCGTGCCCAGGTCCTCGGGGTGCACGCGGACCTCGAGCCGCTTGCCCCGGCGGGAATCAGCCATCCGCACCCGGACGTCGTCCGGGTGGTCGACGATGCCCTTGACCAGGTGCTCCAGGGCGGGACGCAGTTCCACGTCAGGCCTGCTCGCCGGAGTCCGCACCGGCCTGCTCCTCGGTCTTCGGCGCCTCGGTCTCGGCCGGGGCCTCGGTCTTCGGGGCCTCCGCCTTCGGGGCCTCCGCCTTCGGGGCCTCCGCCTTGGCGGCCTTCTTGGCCGGCTTGGCCGGGGTCTCCGCCACGCCGGCGGCGGCCTTCGCCTCGGCCTCGTACGCCGCCTTGCGGTCGGCCCGCTCCGGGGCGACCTTCAGCGGCGGCGGGGCGGGCAGGCCCTTGAACTTCTGCCAGTCACCGGTCAGCTCCAGCAGGCGCTGCACGGCCTCGCTCGGCTGCGCGCCGACCGAGAGCCAGTACTGGACCCGCTCCGACTTGACCTCGATCACCGAAGGGTCCTCCTTCGGCTGGTACACACCGACGAACTCGATCGCGCGACCGTCACGCTTGGTACGCGAGTCGGCGACGACGATGCGGTACTGCGGGTTGCGGATCTTGCCCATCCGCAGGAGCCGGATCTTTACGGCCACAGTTGTTTCGCTCCTGTTGCGATCTCACCGGCCCGGTACGGGCGGTGTGCGGGTGAGCGCCGACCGGCACAGTGGGGTTGGGCCGGAGACTACTCGGTGGACTGGCGACGCGCCCGGGTTAGAGGGCGCCGGACGCGCGCCGGATACCAGCGCCCCATTCTGCCAGATCCCGCGCCGATCTCCCGCACCGGACCCGGACAGCTCGCCCGCGCCGGCACCCGGGTGACGCAGGACACTGGCTCAGCGCGCCGGCGGGCGGTCCCAGCCGGGCGGCAGTTCGTCCGGTACGTCCCAGTCGGGTGGCGGGGTGAAGTCACACCAGGTGCCGTCGAACGGGAACTGTCCCGCCTCGGCGATCCGGATCACCCGCTCCCCCTCGGCCCGTACCGCCTTCTCGTCGGTCACCCAGTAGTGGTCGGGATGGGCGAGGCGCTCGACGAACTCGTCCTCGTCCTTCCAGGCCCAGCTCCGGTCCGGCCGGACCAGCACGTCCAGGTCCTGGTCCACCATGTCGACCCCGGCCACCGGGCCGTCGTCCCAGCGAACCCCGGGCTCTTCGAGGTTG
Organism: Micromonospora sp. NPDC050686; assembly: GCF_040654475.1. Classification (NCBI taxonomy): domain Bacteria; kingdom Bacillati; phylum Actinomycetota; class Actinomycetes; order Micromonosporales; family Micromonosporaceae; genus Micromonospora; species Micromonospora sp. NPDC050686. The sequence continues at coordinate 60,985 of NZ_JBFAID010000001.1, read as the reverse complement.
ACGTACCAGTACGCGAACCGGTCGTCGGCGTCCCGGAACCACCAGACCGAGTGGGCCGCGCCGGTGGGTAGGAACTTCAACACCGGCGGTCCCTCCCAGCGGCCCCGGGCGAGCCGGTAGGACGAGGTGATCCACTCGGTGAACGGCATCGCCCGCATGCCGAGCCCCGCCTCGGTCACCTCGTGCGCCATCGGGGTGTCCCGGGCGACCCAGACCAGCAACCCCCGCTCGTCGTCCAGGACGACGCGGGCCGGCCGGACCCAGCCGATCCGCCCGTGCCGCACGTTCCGGTGCATGATCAGCCGGCCCGGCTCGAACCGCACGCCCACCATCCCTCGCTTGTTGAGCGGCGCCCCCGGCTCTACCGAATGCGTTGAGCGGGGGCCCTCCTTACACCTCAGTAGGCGCGGGCGAGGATGGCTACCAGATCCGGCTCGTCCTCGGCGTCGGGGACCGAACCGTCGGCGCGCTGCAGGCAGCGGACCGTCACGCCCTGGCCGTTCGCCTCGGCCTCGCCGGCCGCGCCGACCGCCGACCACGGCACCCGCGCCCAGCCGGTGGCGGACGCCTCGATCGCCTCGGCGAGGGTCGACACTTCCGTGGTCCGGGACTCGCGGTTGGCGAGCGCCTGGTCGTGCAGCGCCCGCTGGTCGGCCTCCAGCGCCGCGAGGACCGCGCCCACCACGTCGGCCACCGGGGTCGGGGCCTTCGAGCCGTCCGTACGCCGGACCACCACCGCGTTGCCGGCGGCCAGGTCGCGCGGGCCGACCTCGACGCGTACGGGATAGCCGCGCAGCTCGGCGTCGACGGCCCGGCGGCCGAACGGGGTGTCGGTGCGGTCGTCGAGCGCGACCCGGACCCCGGCGTCGCGCAGCGCGTCGCGGAGCTTGGCCGCGGCCTCACTTACGCCCTCGCCGTCCTTGACGACCATCACGTACGCCTGCACGGGCGCCAGCTTCGGCGGCACGCGCAGGCCGTTGTCGTCGCCGTGGCACATGATCAGGCCGCCGAGCATCCGGGTCGAGGTGCCCCAGGAGGTGGTCCACGCGTGCTCCCGGCCGCCCTCGGCCGAGGAGTAGCTGATGTCGAACGCCTTGGCGAAGTTCTGCCCCAGCTCGTGGCTGGTGCCCATCTGCAGCGCCTTGCCGTCGCCCATCATGCCTTCGCAGGTGTACGTGGCGGTGGCCCCGGCGAACCGCTCCCGGGCGGTCTTCAGGCCGACCACCACCGGGATGCCGAGGACGCTGACCATCAGGTCCTCGTACGCCTCGTGCAGGATCCGCCGGGCGTAGGCGCGGGCATCGGAGCGGGTGGCGTGGGCGGTGTGCCCCTCCTGCCAGAGGAACTCGCTGGTGCGCAGGAAGATCCGCGGGCGCAGCTCCCAGCGGACCACGTTCGCCCACTGGTTGAGCAGCAGCGGCAGGTCCCGGTACGAGTCGATCCACTTGGCCATGAACTCGCCGATCACCGTCTCGCTGGTGGGGCGGACCACCACCGGCTCGGCGAGCTGCTTGCCGCCGCCGTGGGTGACCACGGCCAGCTCCGGCGAGAAGCCCTCGACGTGCTCGGCCTCGCGCTTGAGGTAGCTCTCCGGGATGAAGAGCGGGAAGTACGCGTTCTCCGCGCCGGCCGCCTTGATCCGGGCGTCCATCTCGGCCTGCATCCGCTCCCAGATGGCGTAGCCGGCCGGTCGGATGACCATGGTCCCCCGGACCGGGCCGTTGTCGGCCAGCTTCGCCTTGGCGATCAGGTCCTGGTACCAGCGGGGAAAGTCCTCCGCACGGGGAGTGAGCACGCGAGCCATGACCGCACATCCTATGCGGCCACCGGCGGGACGGCGCGGGCGGGCGCGCCATCACTAGCATGTGCGGTCATGTCGTGCTGCCGCAGGCGCCGGTCGAGGAGACGGCCGCCCGACTCGCCGACCTGGCCGTCCATCTCTTCCTCGCCACCGCCGCTGACAAGCGCCCGCCCCGCGCCCCGCGGTGTTCAGCGGAGGACGTGGCCGCGGAGGATGATGCGGGCGGGGGTACGGACGACCCGCAGGTCGCGGCGGGGGTCCTCGGGATAGACGGTGAGGTCGGCCAGGCCCCCCTCGACCAGGCCGGGGAAGCCGAGCCACTCGCGGGCGCCCCAGGACGCGGCGGCCAGGACGTCCTCGGCGGACATGCCGGCCCGCTCGTGCAACAGGAGCATCTCCTCGGCGGCCAGCCCGTGGTCGATGCCGCCGCCGGCGTCGGTCCCGACGTAGATCGGCACCCCCGCCTCGTACGCGGCACGGACCACCTCGGGGAAGCGGTCGCGCAGGGCGAGCATGTGGTCGGCGTACCCGGGGAACTTGGCCCGCGCCTGCTCGGCGATGCCGCCGAAGGTCTGGATGTTGATCATCGTCGGCACCAGCGCGGTGCCCTGCCGGGCCATCAGGTCGATCAGGTCCAGGCTCAGCCCGGTGCCGTGCTCCACCGAGTCCACCCCGGCCCGCACCATGATCTCCACGGCGGCCTCGCTGAACGTGTGCACGGCGGCGCGTACCCCGGCGGCCTGCGCGGCGGCCACGGCCGCGGTCATGGCGTCCGCGTCCCAGGCCGGCGCCAGGTCCCCGACACCGCGGTCGATCCAGTCGCCGACCAGCTTGACCCAGCCGTTGCCGGCGGCGGCCTGCGCGGCGACCGTGGCGGCCAGTTCGGCGGCTTCGACCTCCACGCCGATGTCGCGCAGGTAGCGCTTCGGCGGGGCGACGTGCCGGCCGGCGCGGGCCAGTCGCGGCAGTTCCGGCTCGTCGTCGAGTTCCGGGTACGGGTACGGCGAGCCGGCGTCCCGGATCGCGAGGACCCCGGCGTCCCGGTCGACGCGGGCCAGCTCGCGCGCCTGGTCCAGCGAGGTGATCGGGGCGCCGCCCCGGGCGATGCCGAGGTGACAGTGCGCGTCGGTCAGGCCGGGCAGCACGAAGCCGCCGTCGACCACCGTCTCCGCGCCGGGCACCGGCTCGAAGGTCACCCGGTCGCCGACCAGCCACAGGTCCCGTACCTCGTCGTCCGGCAGGAGCACACCGCGCACATGAAGGGCCATGTGCACAGTCCTACCCGATCACTCGTCCTCGGCGGCGAGCAGGGCGTCGCGCCGGGCGCTCAGCGGGGGCCCTTGTCCCCCTTGCCGAGCTTGTTGAAGTCGATCTTCGGGAGCTTGAAGCCCGGCGGCAGCCCCTGGCCGCCGGCCAGGTCACCCGGGTCCATCCCCGGCGGCAGCTGCGGCATGCCCCCGGGGAAGCCGCCCGGCATCCCGGCCCCGGCGCGCGGCCGGTTGCCGCCCTTGGTGCCCTTGCGCTTGTTCTTCGGCGACTTGGTCGCCTTGCGCCGGCCCCCGCCGGGCAGCCCCATCATGCCGCCCATCTGCTTCATCATCTTCTGCGCGTCGGCGAAGCGGTTGAGCAGCTGGTTGACGTCCATCACGGTGACCCCGGAGCCGCCCGCGATGCGGGCCCGCCGGGAGCCGTTGATGATCTTCGGGTTGGTGCGCTCGGCCGGGGTCATCGACCGGATGATGGCGGTGACCCGGTCGAAGTGCTTGTCGTCCAGCTCGCCGAGCTGGTCCTTCATCTGCCCCATGCCGGGCATCATGGCCAGCACGTTGGCGATCGGGCCCATTCGCCGGACCGCGATGAGCTGGTCGAGGAAGTCCTCCAGGGTGAACTGCTCGCCGCCCATCAGCTTGGCGGTCATCTTCTCCTTCTGATCGGCGTCGAAGGCCTGCTCGGCCTGCTCGATCAGAGTGAGGACGTCGCCCATGCCGAGGATCCGGCTGGCCATCCGGTCGGGGTGGAAGACGTCGAAGTCCTCCAGCTTCTCACCGGTGGAGGCGAAGAGGATCGGCTGCCCGGTGACCTCCCGGACCGACAGCGCGGCGCCACCGCGCGCGTCGCCGTCGAGCTTGGAGAGCACCACACCGGTGATGCCGACACCGTCGCGGAACGCCTCGGCGGTGCGGACGGCGTCCTGACCGACCATGGCGTCGATGACGAAGATGACCTCGTCCGGCTGGACCGCGTCCCGGATGTTGGCGGCCTGCTGCATCATCTCGGCGTCGATGCCGAGCCGGCCGGCGGTGTCGACGATGACGATGTCGCGGGCGGCCCGCCTCGCGTGCTCGATCGAGGCGCGGGCCACCTGCACCGGGTCACCGGTGCCGTTGCCGGGCTCCGGGGCGTACACCTCGACGCCGGCCCGCCCACCGAGCACCTGGAGCTGCCCGACGGCGTTGGGGCGCTGGAGGTCGGCGGCGACCAGCAGCGGCTGGTGGCCCTGGCCCTTGAGCCAGCGGGCCAGCTTGCCGGCGAGGGTGGTCTTGCCGGAACCCTGGAGACCGGCCAGCATGATCACCGTCGGCGGGTTCTTGGCGAACTGGAGTCGCCGGCCCTCGCCGCCGAGGACGTTGACCAGCTCCTCGTTGACGATCTTGACGATCTGCTGGGCCGGGTTCAGCGCCTGGGAGACCTCGGCGCTGCGGGCCCGCTCCTTGACGTTCGCGATGAAGCCCTTGACCACCGGCAGGGCGACGTCGGCCTCCAGCAGCGCCAGCCGGATCTCGCGCGCGGTGGCGTCGATGTCGGCGTCGGTGAGCCGCCCCTTGCCGCGGAGCTTGGTGAAGATCCCGGACAGGCGGTCACTCAAGGTGTCAAACACGCGAACATCCCGTTTGTCGTTTTCGGCGGGCACAGTGCGGCCGGGCTGTTGTCCAACCCACCGCTAGGGTAGCCCGCCGCCCGCACCCCCGCTCTGGGCCGGCCAGCCCCGCGCCCCGCCACCGCCCGGAGATCAGGAAACGACCAGACCCGACTGGTATGCGAAGACCACCAACTGGGCCCGATCCCGGGCACCCAGCTTGACCATGGCCCGGCTGACGTGGGTCCGCGCGGTTGCCGGGCTGACCACCAGCCGGACGGCGATCTCGGCGTTGCTCAGCCCCTCGCCGACCAGCGCCACCACCTCGCGTTCCCGATCGGTCAGGGTGCCCAGCCGGGGATGCAGGCGGGGCACCCGGGCCGGCCGGGTGGCGAACTCCCGGACCACCCGGCGGGTCACCGACGGGGACAGCAGCGCCTCCCCCTCCGCGACCAGGCGGATCGCCCGCAGCAGCTCGACCGGCCGGGTGTCCTTGGTGAGGAAGCCGCTGGCCCCGAACCGGAGCGCGTCGAAAACGTACTCGTCCAGTTCGAACGTGGTCAGCACCACCACCCGGGTGCCGGTCAGCGCCGGGTCGCCGAGGATGCGGCGAGTCGCCTCGATGCCGTCGACGCCGGGCATCCGCACGTCCATCAGCACCACGTCGGGGCGTTCCCGGCGGGCCAACTCCACGGCGGCGAGGCCGTCGGCGGCCTCCCCGACCACGGCGAGGTCGTCCTCGCTCTCCACCAGGGCCCGCAGCCCGATCCGGACCAGATCCTGATCGTCGGCGAGCAGCACGCGGATCATTCGACCTCCCGCACGGGCAGTGTGGCGTGTACCCGGAAACCACCGGCCGGGGCCGACCCGGCGTCGAACGCACCGCCGAGCGCCTCGACCCGCTCGCGCATGCCGGCCAGGCCGTGACCGGCGGGCCGGTCCGGCACACCGACCCGGCCCCGGCCGGTGTCGATGACCGTCACGGTCACCCCGTCCGCTGCGTACCGGAGGTGGACGGTGGCGGTGGCCGGGCCGGCATGCCGCAGCACGTTCGTCAGCGCCTCCTGCACCACCCGGTAGGCGGCCAGGTCGACGGCCACCGGCAGTGGACGTGGTGCGCCGGCCACCTCGACGGTGACCGGCACTCCGGCGCCGGCCAGCCGCTGCCGAAGCTCCGGGAGCTGGGCCAGGCCGGGCGTCGGCGCCCGCTCGTCGGCGGCCCCGTCGCGGCGGACCACGGTGAGCGTGACCCGCAGCTCGTCCAGCGCCTCCTTGCTGGTCCGACTGATCGCGGTCAGCGCCGCCTCGGCCTGCTCCGGCTTGCGCCCCAGCAGGTGCAACGCGATCTCGGCCTGCAGATGAATCGCGGCGAGCCCGTGGCCCACCACGTCGTGCACCTCCCGGGCGACCCGCAACCGCTCGGCGTCGGCCAGGCGGCGGGCCTGGTCGGCCCGGCCCCGAACGGCGGCCTCCCGGCTCAGGCGCACGACCGTCCCGACCGCGAACGGAACCGCCACCCACGCGGCGACCGGCATCAGGCCGATCAGGCCGGGCGGGCGCGCCCCGACGAAGACGTACACCAGCAGCGCGGACAAGGTCGCGGCGCCGGCCACGGCCGCGGTCCGGACCGAACGGTGGGCGGCCACCGTGTAGACGGCGACGATGAACGACAGCAGGATCGGGCCGTACGGGTAGCCCAGCATCAGGTACGCGGTGACCGCCGCGGTGACCACGGCCAGGACGACCAACGGCCATCGCCGGCGACCCGCCACCGCGACCGCGGCCACCACGACCAGCGGGTACGTGACCCGGCCGGTGCCCACGCCCTGGTTCAGGCCGGCCGGCGCGGTGCCGACCAGCCCGATCGCCAGCAGGGCCAGGGCGAACAGGCCGTCGAGGAGCCACCGTCGCCGGTCCTCACCCGCGCGGTCCACGTCCCCTCCCCCGTCCCGGCTCAGTCGATGTCCCGCCGGCGCAGCAGCGCCGCGCCGACCGCCGCGAAGCCCACCAGGTACGCGGCCACCACCACCGTCGCCTGCCCACCGCCGACGGTGGCCGCGACGCCCGGAGTGTCCCCCGGCGCGCCCAGCGCGGCGGCCAGTGCCCCGGCGTTCGGGCCGGGCAGCCCACGCTGGGCCGTCGCCACCCAGTCGACGAGCGGGGCGGCGATGGCCGCGAGGAGGTTCTGCACGGCGAGCATCCACACCAGGCCGAGCCCGACCGGCAGCGCCACCGCCCGCAGCGCGACGGCGAGCACGGCACCGAGCATGGCCCACATCGTCGCGATGAGCCACCCCGCCCCGACGCCGGTCAGCAGGTCGGCCGCCAACGGCCAGCGCACCGGTTGCGCCTCGGCGGACGCGATGACCACGCTGGCCACCGCCCCGACGGCGAACACGGCGAACACCACGGCAAGCGCGGCGACGGCCAGGGCGAGCACCTTGCCGGCGTACACCTGGAGCCGGGTGGGTCCCTGGGTGAGCACGGTCTTCCAGGTACCCCAGCCGTACTCGCCGCCCACCACGAGCACGCCGAGGATCAGCAGGATCGCGCCCAGAAAGACCGGCAGGCCGCCCAGCGAGTTGCCGACCAGGTGGTCCGGGAGCATCGCGGGCAGCGCCCGGTCCGTGTTCGGGCCGTCGGCGCCACCCGCTACCCCGGCGTACGGGAAGAGGTAGGTGAAGATCAGCGAGAGCGCCAGCGTGATGGCCAGCAGCAGCCAGGCGGCCGGACGGCGGACCAGCTTGACGAGTTCGGCGCGGAAACTACGCGACATCAGCGGTTCCCCTCTCCACGAGGTCGAAGAAGACCTGTTCCAGGTCCCGTTCCCGGGGTCGCAGCTCGCGGACGGCGAGCCCGGCCCCGACCAGCTCGGTGTTCAGCCAGGCCGCCCGGTCCGGCTCGACCGCCAGCTCCAGGCCGCCGTCGACGACACGTACCCGGTCGGCGCCCACCAGTTCCCGGGCCCGCGCCGCCGCCTCGTCCAGCGGGTCGGCGAGCAGCCGCAGACCGGCGGCGCCGCGCAGCTCGGCGACGCTGCCCTCGGCCACCATCCGGCCCCGGGCGATCACGCCGACCCGGTCGCAGACCTGCTCGACCTCGCCGAGCAGGTGGCTGGAGACCAACACCGTGCAGCCGGCCGCACCAAGCCGCCGGATCAGCGTTCGCATGTCCGCCATGCCGGCCGGGTCGAGGCCGTTGGTCGGCTCGTCCAGGATCAGCAGGCGTGGGTCCTTCAGCAGCGCGGCCGCCACGCCGAGCCGCTGTTTCATGCCCAACGAGTAGCCGGTGTACCGGTCACCGGCCCGGTCGGCGAGGTCGACCAGGTCGAGCACCAGCGCGACCCGGTCCGCGCCGGCCCCGGTGTAACAGGCCAGCACGCGGAGGTTCTCCCGGCCGGACAGGTACGGGTAGAAGGCCGGCCCCTCGATCAACGCGCCGACTCCGGCGAGCCGGCCGGCGCCGGGGGTACGGCCGAACAGCCGTACCGTGCCGGCGCTGGGGCGGACCAGGCCGAGCAGCATGCGCAGGGTGGTGGTCTTGCCGGCGCCGTTGGGGCCGAGGAAGCCGTACACCTCGCCGGGCCGTACGGTCAGGTCGAGATCCCGCACGGCGGTCAGTCCGCCGTACCGTTTGGTGAGTCCTTCGGTCTGCACAGGCAGGTTCATGCCCCGAGGGTGCCGGGGGCCGGCCCGCGGCACGTCGGTCCAGAGGCGGCTCCCGGCGTACGTCAGCGGACGTAGCTCGCGGGCCCGGGGGTGTTGAGCGGGAGCCCCGCCTCTACCGAATGCGTCAAGCGGGGGCCCTTCCTTACCTCCGGAGGGGCAGCCGGTCCTTCAGCAGCGGGGCCAGCAGGGTGGAGAAGCGGGTCGTCAGGTGCCCGGAGTCGTGGTAGACGAGGACGTTGCCGAGGATGACCGGGCACTGCCGTTCGCAGAGCCAGGGCGCCGGGTCGACGACGGTCACGTCGTTCCGCTCCGCCTGCCGCACCACGGCGGCCCGCAGCTCGGGGCGGCGCAGCGCGGTGTCGGTGGGGGTGGCGCAGGCGTCCACCCGGCGCGGGTTCTGCGCCACGCATTCCGGTGCGTCGGCCGACAGCTTCGGGGTGTCCACCATGGTGACCACCCGGTCGGCGGAGCGCTGGAGCGCGCCGAAGGTACGCCCCCAGCCCGCGGTCCACCGGGCGACCCACTGCTCGTCGGTCTCGCCCTCGGGGGCCGCGAAGTTGACGTGGGAGGTCGCCACCACCAGTTCCGGGCGGAGGTCGCGCACGACGCGCAGCGCGTTCGTCCGCCACTGGGCGCACTCCCGGTAGATCCGCTTGAGGGTGCCGTTCCAGACCGGGGTGTCGGCGAGCGAACAGCCGCCCTTCGTCATCGACACCAGCTTCCAGCCGTCCTCCTCGGCCAGCTTCTCCAGCGCGGGGAACCAGTGCGCGGCGTGCGAGTCGCCGAGCAGCACCACTGTCGTGTCGGAGTCCAGGTCCCCGTACGCGCAGGGCAGCTTCGGCGCGGTGGGAGCGTCGGCGACGTGGCAGCCGTCGGCGTAGATCTCCGGCCGGGCGTCGGTCGCCTCCGCCAGCGACGGGTTCAGGTTCGCCGGAAGTTCCCGGGTGTCGGCGGCGGCCGCCACGAACCGGCCCAGCACCCGCTGCGGGTCGGCCGCGCCGGCCAGGGCGGTACCGAGGTCCGCACCCTCGCCGCCGGAGTTCAACGCGGGCGGGACGGCGAGGGCCACGGCCGCCAGCACCGCGGTCACGCCGGACAGGGCCACCCCCAGGCCGATGCCGCGGACCGGGCGGGTGCGCAGCGAGCGCCGGTGCCGGACCGGGTCCTCGACCAGGCGCAGGGAGAGCGCGGCCAGCGCCAGCGCACCCGCGCACAGCGCCAGGTTCACCGGCACCGACGGGCTGAACCCGGCCGCGACCGGCACGATCACCAGCACCGGCCAGTGCCACAGGTACCAGCCGTACGACTGCTTCCCGACCCACCGCATCGGCCCCCGGCCCAGCAACGCCTCCGCGCCGAACCGGGGCCCCGCGCAGCCACCGGCGATCACCAACGCCGTCCCCGCCACCGGCAGCAACGCCGCGGTGCCCGGGAACGGGGTCGACTCGTCGTAGCGCAGCATCGCCGTCACCACCGCGGCCAGCCCCAGCCAGGTCGACGGCCCCGCCAGCCAGCCCGGCAGCCGGGACAGCCACCCCGCGGCCAGGGCCACCATCGCCCCCAGGCCCAGCTCCCACGCCCGGGTGTGCGCCCCGAAGTACGCCCACGGCGCACTGCGCTGCGTCTCCGTCACACTCAGCACGAACGACCCGACGGTCAACAGCAGCAACGCCAGCGCCACCGGCACCAGCCGTACCCGGCCCCGCCGCCGGCCCAGCACCGTCGCCGCCAGGATCAGCAGCGGCCACACCAGGTAGAACTGCTCCTCCACGGCCAGCGACCAGAAATGCTGGAACGGCGACGGGGATGCCTCCGCCGCGAAATAGTCCGTCCCCGTGGACGCCATCCTGAGGTTGACCCAGTAGAACGCGCTCGCCAGCCCGTCCCAGGCGTACTCGGCGGAGCGGAGCGGGCTCAGCCACAGCCACGAGCCGGCCAGCGCCGCCACCATCACCACCGACGACGCCGGCAGCAGCCGCACCGCCCGGCGGGCGTAGAACCGCCGGATCGAGATCCGGCCCGACGACCGCAGCTCCCGCAGCAACAACGACGTGATCAGAAAACCCGAGATCACGAAGAACACGTCGACGCCGACGAAGCCGCCCGCCAGCCCCGCCACCCCGGCGTGGGCCAGCACCACCGACAGCACCGCCACCGCGCGCAGCCCCTCGATGTCGGCCCGGAAGGCCGGGGCCGACGGGCGCGTCGCACCCGGGTCGAAGGGGGTGCCGGGGGCGGGCGTACTGGTCAGGGGCGGTGACGTCACCCGGCCGATGGTATCCACGAGCGGGCGCCCCGAAACCGGCCGGCCCCGGCCCGGTCAGCCGGCGGCGGCCAGCACCGCTGCCGCCAGCCGGGCCCGCTCGGCGTCCGCCGGCCACCCACCCACCAGGTAGAAGGTGTCCACCACGTCGCCGCCCAGGGTGGCGATGCGGGCCGCCCGGACCAGGGCGCCCGCCTCGTCGAGCGCGCAGGTCACCCGGTAGAGCAGACCGGCCGCGTCGGCCGCGCGCAGCTCCAGCACGACCGCGTCGGTGGCCGCCGCCCGGTGCCAGACCACCCGGGCCGCGGCCCCCGAGCCGCGGGCGGCCAAGGCCCGTCCGCGCAGCCGCTGGTTGACCGAGACGTCGCCGGAGACCGCCCGGCGCAGGTCGGCGCTGAGCGCGATCGGGTCGGGCGCCAGTCCGTACCGGGGCTGGACCCGGCACTCGACGAGCGCCCGGCCGTCGACGGTGGCGGCGTCCGCGGAGATGACCTCCAGCCGGTGCAGGGCGAGGCAACCGGCCACCGTCGCGAGCAGGCCGCGCCGGTCCGCCGCGGCCACCGACACCCGGTCCTCCCCCAGGTGTACGGCCGGCAGCGGCCCGGCCACCAGCGCCGGGTCCGGAGCGGGCGGGGCGGGCAGCTCCCCGGTGTCGAGGGCGGTGCGGACCCGACCGACCAGCTCGGCGATCAGCCGGCCCTTCCAGCCCGACCAGGCGGCCGGCCCGGTGGCGGCGGCGTCCGCCCGGACCAGCGCGTGCAGCAGGTCCAGGGTCGTGGTGTCGCCGACCCGTTCGGCCACCCCGGCGATGGTGACCGGGTCGGTGAGGTCGCGCCGGGTGGCCACGTCGGGCAGCAGCAGGTGCAGCCGGACCAGCCTGCCGATCAGGGTCACCTCGGCGTCGGGCAGCCCGATCCGGGTCGCCACCGCCTCCGCCAGCGGCACCCCGGCCGTGCTGTGGTCGGCGGGCTCGTGCGCGTCGGGGCCGGCGCCGGGCAGCCCCTTGCCGATGTCGTGCAGCAGCCCGCCGAGCAGCAGCAGGTCGGGGCGGTCCACGTCGCGGGTGTGCCGGCTGGCCTCGAAGGCGGTCTGCACCAGGTGCCGGTCCAGGGTGAACCGGTGCACCGGGTTGTGCTGGGGCAGGCTGCGGATCCGGGTCCACTCGGGCAGCCAGCCGTCGACCAGGCCGTACCGGTCGCAGGTCTCCCAGGCGGCGACCAGGCCGGGGCCGGCGCCGAGCAGGGTGATCAACGCCGCCCGGGCGGCGGGCGGCCACGGCGCCGGCAGCGGCGGGCAGTACGCGGCGAGCCACTCGCAGGTGGCGCGGGCGATCGGCAGCCCGGTGGTGGCCGCGGCGGCGGCGACCCGCAGGGAGATGCTCGGGTCGGGGCGGGCGCCGATGGCGGTCCGGGCGAGGACCAGCTCCCCGTCCTGCTCGACGACGTCCCGGGCCACCGGCCGGCGCAGTGGGCGGCCGTCGGCGCCGCGCCGGCCCCGGCCGGAGCGGAGCCGGTCGGCGGCCCGCCAGGCGTCGTCCAGGGCGTGCGAGACGGTCCGGGCGTCGCCGGCGACCCGGCGCAGCAGCGTGTCACCGCCGTCCAGTCCCAGCAGGCCGGCCACCCCGTCGCGTTCCTGGGCGACCAGCCGGTCCACCCGCCGGCCGACCTGCCGGTGCAGGGCGTCGCGGACGTCGAGCAGGCGCAGGTGGGCGGCGCGTACGGCGGGGCGCAGCGCGTCGGTGATCCCGGCGGTGGCGATCGCCCGCAGGATGCCCACGTCGCGCAGCCCGCCGGCGGCTTCCTTCACGTCGCCCTCCAGCAGGAAGGCCAGCTCGCCGTGGGCCTGCCAGCGGACGGTGGTGATCTCCCGCAGCGCGGGCAGCTGCCGCAGGGCGGTACGCCGCCAGTGGTCGGTGGCGGTGTGGCTCAGCGACTCGGCCAGGGCGCGGTCCCCGGCCACGTACCGGGCGTCGAGCAACCCGAGGGCGACCTTGACGTCGTCCTGGGCGACGGAGAGCGCCTCGGCGACCGTGCGCACCGAGTGGTCCAGCCGCAGCCCGGCGTCCCAGATCGGATACCACAGGCGCGGGGCCAGCTCGTCCATGCCGGGCACCCCGGCGTGCAGCAGCACCAGGTCCAGGTCGCCGTAGGGGGCGCACTGCCGGCGGCCGAGCCCGCCCACGGCGATCAGCGCGACCCCCGGCGGGAGCGGCAGCAGCCGGCCCAGCCAGCCGTCGAGGGCGTCCGCCCGGCGGTGGCGGGCCGCCTCGCCGATCCCGGGGGAAAGCCCGGTGACCCCGTCGGCCTGGGGGTCGGCGTCGGCGGATGGGCGGGTGCCCGACGCGTCGCTCCTGGTCGACGGGGTCATCGGTGGGTGCCTCCTAGAGGGCGTCGAGGCCGCGCTCGCCGGTACGGACCCGGACGACCTCCGCCACGCTGGTGACCCAGACCTTGCCGTCGCCGATCTTGCCGGTCCGGGCGGCGGCGACGATGGCGTCGACGATCTTGTCGACGTCCATCTCGTCGGTGAGCACCTCGACCCGGATCTTGGGCAGGAACTCGACCGTGTACTCGGCACCCCGGTAGACCTCGGTGTGCCCCTTCTGCCTGCCGTAGCCCTGGACCTCGCTGACGGTCAGGCCGGCCACGCCGAGGGCGTGCAGGGCCTCCTTCACCGCGTCCAGCTGGTACGGCTTGATGACCGCGGTCACCAGCTTCATGTCCAATCCCTCCATCCCAGGAACTTAACCGGCGACCTTTTCGCTGACCGGCTCGGCCGGCTCCACCGGGGCCGCCTTGCCCTCTCCCGCCGGGGCGGACGTGCCGATCCCGGCCATCGCGAACGCGCCACCGGAGCCGCCACCGGCCGTCGGGGACAGGTCGTAGCCGCTCTCCGCATGCTCGGCGATGTCGATGCCGTCGACCTCGGCCTCGGCGGTGACCCGGAAGCCGATGGTCTTCTCGATCGCCAGGCCCAGCAGGTAGGCCACCACGAAGGAGTAGACGGTGACGATCAGGGCGCTGAGCGCCTGCACGCCGAGCTGGGTCACGCCGCCGCCGTAGAACAGGCCCTCGTCGCTGACCAGCGAGCTGACGGTGCTGGTGCCGAAGAGGCCGATCCAGAGGCAACCGATCCAGCCGCCGACGAAGTGCACGCCCACCACGTCGAGCGAGTCGTCGAAGCCGAGCCGGTACTTCAGGCCGACCGCCACGGCGCAGACCGCGCCGGCGACCAGGCCGAGCAGGACCGCCGCCCACGGGGCGACGAACGCGCAGGCCGGGGTGATCGCGACCAGACCGGCGATGGCGCCCGAGGAGGCACCGACCAGGGTCGGCCGGCCGTCGCGGATCTTCTCCACCACCAGCCAGCCGAGCACGGCGGCGGCCGTGGCGACCTGGGTGTTGAGGAAGGCGATCGCGGTGGTCGAGTCGGCGGTCAGCTCGGAGCCGGCGTTGAAGCCGAACCAGCCGAACCAGAGCAGACCGGCACCGAGCGCGACCATCGGGACGTTGTGCGGCTTCATGGCCTCGCGCGGCCAACCGAGCCGCTTGCCGAGCACCAGCGCCAGGGCCAGGGCCGCGGCACCGGCGTTGATGTGCACCGCGGTGCCCCCGGCGAAGTCGAGCGCGCCGAGCTTCGCGCCGATGAAGCCGCCGCCCCACACCCAGTGGGCGACCGGGAAGTAGACCAGGGTGGCCCAGCCGAAGGCGAACAGCAGCCAGCCGGAGAACTTGGCCCGGTCCGAGATCGCGCCGCTGATCAGCGCGACGGTGATGACCGCGAACATCATCTGGAACGCCATGAACACGTAGAGCGGGATGCCGGTCTCGCCCCACAGGTCGGTCTCGGCCATGAAGGTCTTGGTGCCGAGATACTGGCCCACGTCGCCGATGACCGAGCCCTTGTCGTCGCCGAAGGCGACGGAGAAGCCATAGAACAGCCAGAGGATGCTGACGAGCCCGATCGAGGAGAAGCTCATCATCATCATGTTGAGAACGCCCTTGGACCGGTTCAGGCCACCGTAGAACAGCGCCAGACCCGGCGTCATGAGCAGCACGATCGCGCTCGATATCAGCAACCAGGCGGTGTTCCCGGTGTCGATCGTCGGTGCTTCAGGCACGCTGGCCTCCTAAAAAGGTGAAGTTCCCTCCTTCGCGGCTTCCGGGGCAGCGTCGCCCGTACGCCGGTTGGGCCGAAGCTTGGTCGCCGGCTGTTTCCTCAACCGGCACCCCTCGATTTCCGACGGGTGACAGGTTGTTTCCGGCGTGTGACAAACCCCGATCATGGCAGCGGAACGCGAAAAGGGTGGCCGTTCCGCGGATGAAGCGACCACCCTTTCGTCGTCGGTGCGGGTCAGCGCAACGCGTACTCCAGGTCGTGCCGCTCGTAGTCGAGCAGGCGCAGATCACGCATCGGGCGCCGCAGGTGCCCCTTGTGCACGATCCGGACGAACGCCGGCTCCCCGGCGGCGGCCATCCGGCGGATGCCCTCGACGTGGTCCACGATCCGCTTGCGGATCGTGCGCACCAGCCGGTGCCGGTCCCGGGGGATCAGCCCGTACGCGTCGGCGAACAGCCGCAGCCGGCGCGGCCGGTCCGGGCGCTTCCAGCCGAGGGTGATGGAGTCCCGGTCCGAGAAGACCGGCACCCAGGTCCAGGCCGCGTACGCCACGTCGTAGATCCGGGCGCTGGGCGAGGCGAGGTCGAAGTCGATCAGCCCGAGGGTGCCGTCCGGACGCCAGATGACGTTGTGCGGGGCCGCGTCGTGGTGGCAGATCACCTCGGTGTCCGGCGGGGGTGGCCCGAACGAGCGCCAGACCGCCCCGGGCGGCGGCACGAAACCGTACTGGGCGTCGTGGAACATCCGCAGCATGGTGGCCACGGTCACCAGCGCCTCGTCGGTGACCCAGTGCGGGGCCAGCGGGTACTCCCCGCACTCCCCCTCCAGGTACGACAGCACCTCCCGGTTGCGCTCGTCCATGCCGAGCGCCCGGGGCGCGCCGGTGAACCCGACGTATTCCAGGTGGCGCAGCAGCGCGTGCACCGAGGGGGTCCACGGCCCGGCGTTGCGCCGGACCGTGTCGCCGACCCGGACCACGGTGCTCACGTTCCCGCCGTGCAGCGGGATTTCCTGCGACGTCACGTACGGTCTCCCGAGGCGCTGCGACGAGTGGCTGGGGTCGCGCCAACCGAGGTAGGCGCGAGGGTCAGTGCCCACCTAGGGTCACGCGCCGGCGGCTTCGGTGCCGAGCAGCGCGTCCACGAACTGGGTCGGCTCGAACGGGGCCAGGTCGTCCGGTCCCTCGCCGAGGCCGACCAGCTTGACCGGGATGCCGAGCTTGCGCTGTACGGCGATCACGATGCCGCCCTTGGCGGTGCCGTCGAGCTTGGTCAGCACCACGCCGGTCACGTTGACCACCTCGGTGAAGACCCGGGCCTGCTCCAGGCCGTTCTGCCCGGTGGTGGCGTCGAGCACCAGCAGCGTCTCGTCGATCGGGCCGTGCTTCTCCACCACCCGCTTGACCTTGCCCAGCTCGTCCATCAGGCCGACCTTGTTCTGCAGCCGGCCGGCGGTGTCGATCAGCACGGTGTCGACCTGGCTGTCGATGCCGCGCTTGACGGCGTCGAAGGCGACGCTGGCCGGGTCGGCCTGCTCCGGGCCGCGGACGGTCTCGGCGCCCACCCGGCCGCCCCAGGTCTCCAGCTGGTCGGCGGCGGCGGCGCGGAAGGTGTCGGCCGCGCCGAGCAGCACGGAGTGCCCGTCGGCGATCAGCACCCGGGCGATCTTGCCGCAGGTGGTGGTCTTGCCGGCGCCGTTCACCCCGACCACCATGATCACCCCCGGCATGCCCACCTTCGGGTCGGCGTTCAGCGACCGGTCCAGCGTGGGGTCGAGCGCGTTGACCAGCTCCGCGGCGAGCAGCGCGCGCAGCTCGGTGCCGGACCGGGTGCCCAGCACCCGGGTGCGGTCGCGGAGCCGGTCGACGATCTCGCGGGTGGCGTCGATGCCGACGTCCGCGGTGATCAGGCTGTCCTCGATCTCCTCCCAGGTGTCCTCGTCCAGGTGGTCGCGGCTGAGCAGGCCGAGCAGGCCCTTGCCGAAGACGTTCTGCGAGCGGGACAGCCGGGAGCGCAGCCGGACCAGCCGGCCGGCGGTGGGCTCGGGGACCTCGACGGTCGGCGCCGGGGCCTCGACGACCGGCGGCGGCGCGACCAGGACCCCGGTGGACAGGTCGGATTCCGCCGCTTCGACCGGCGGCCCGGCGAGGTCCTCCTCGGCGCGGGTGTCGACCTCCGTCTCCGGCAGCGGCGGCTGCGGGCGCCGGCGCAACCGGGGCACCACCAACCCGATGGCACCGAGGATCAGCACGCCGAGCAGGGCGAGCGCGATGAGGAGGTATTCCGTCATGCCGAAATCCTGTCAGATGCCGACCCCGGCGTCCCACTCACCGCCTCGGCACGCGAACAACCTGCGGGTACGCTCGCGTTCGGAAGGCGTGCCGCAACCGCCGGCCGGGTAGGAGATCCTGAACGATCTTCGTCGGAGGTGCGTCGTGCCCAGTCCCCGCCTGCTCATCGGCCCCCTGCTGCGCCGGGTGGTGGACACGCGGGCGACCGTCTGGGTGGAGACCAGCGGGCCCGCGGTGGTCACCGTCCGCACGGCCGACGGCGCCACCGGCTCCGCGCCGACCTTCACCGCGTACGACCACCACTACGCGATCGTGGTGGTCGAGGGGCTCACCCCGGACAGCGCCACCAGCTACCAGGTGCTGATCGACGACGAGCTGGCCTGGCCGGAGCCGGGCGCCGACTTTCCGCCCAGCGTGATCCGGACCCGCGCCGCCGACGACCGGGACCAGCCGGTCCGGCTGCTCTTCGGCTCCTGCCGGGAGACCACCCAGCACTCCACCGCGCGCAAGCTGCCCCCGGACGCGCTCGACGCGTTCGCCCGGCGGATGATCGCCGCGGGCGACCCGGCGGGCCGGCCCGACCTGCTGGTGCTCCTCGGCGACCAGGTGTACGCCGACGAAACCTCGCCGACCATGCGCAAGCTGCTCAGGCGACGCCGGCGCCGGCCGAAGGACGCCCCGGCGACCCAGGTGGTCAGCTTCGACGAGTACACCAAGCTCTACCTGGAGTCCTGGCGCGACCCGGAGATCCGTTGGCTGCTCTCCACCGTGCCCAGCGTGATGATCTTCGACGACCACGAGGTGATCGACGACTGGAACACCTCGAAGTCGTGGCGGGCCGACATGCGCGAGCAGCCCTGGTGGGCCGAGCGGATCCGCAGCGGGCTCGCCTCCTACTGGGTCTACCAGCACCTGGGCAACCTCTCCCCGGACGAGATCGCCACCGACCCGCTGTACGCCAAGGTGGTCGCCGCCGAGGACGCGACGTCGGTGCTGGAGGAGTTCGGCCAGCGGGTCGACACCGAGGCCGACGTGGCGCACGACACCGAGCGCTGGCGGGCCGTGCAGTACCAGTGGAGCTACTCGCTGGATCTGGGCCGGACCCGGCTGGTGATGCTGGACAACCGCTCCAGCCGGGTGCTCGAACCGGGCGCGCGGGCGATGCTGCCGCCGGGCGAGTGGTCCTGGTTCCTGGACCGGGCGCACGGCGTCTACGACCACCTGGTGGTGGGCGCGTCGCTGCCCTGGCTGCTGCCCCCGGGCATCCACCACGTCGAGTCGTGGAACGAGAAGCTGGCCGACTCCCGCCGGCCGTGGGTGGCGGGGCTGGCGGAGCGGCTGCGGCGGGCCCTGGACCTGGAGCACTGGGCGTCGTTCCGCCGCTCCTTCGACGCCCTCGGCGAACTCTTCGCCCGGCTGGGCAGCGGCCGCCCCGGGGAGCCGGGGGCGCGGGTCGGCGCCGGCCCGGCGTACCCGCCGCCCGCGTCGATCAGCGTGCTGGGCGGGGACGTGCACCACTCGTACGTGGCCCGGGCCCGGTTCGCCGACCCGGCGGTGCGCACCCCGGTGCACCAGTTGACCTGCTCGCCGATCCACAACCAGGTGCCGGCGGCGATGCGCCCGCTGATGAAGCTCGGCTGGAACCCGGGGCCGGCCTCGGCCGCCCAGGCGCTGGCCCGCTCCGCCGGGGTGCGCCGGCCCCACGTGCGGTGGAAGAAGCTGGAGGGGCCGTACTTCGGCAACGCGGTGTCCACGCTGACCCACAGCGGCCGGACGGCCGAGGTGCTGATCGAGGGGACGACCAGCGAGGGGCGGCTGCGCGAGGTGGCCCGTCGGCAACTGACCCCGGACGGGTGAGCCAGGCCACGTACCCTCGGTGCCGTGGACGAGCACCTGCCGGAGACCCTGCGTGCGGTGGAGCACGAGCTGACCGCCCTGCTGCGCCGCGGCCGGGCGCTGTCCTGGGAGATTGCCAGCGAGGTCCATCCGAACCTGGAACCGAACGCGTACGGGCTGCTGCTCTGGCTGCGCCGGGCCGGCTCGGTCCGGCTCACCGACCTGGCCGCCCGGCTCGGCATCGGCAAGGGCACGCTGAGCCGGCAGATCAACCGGCTGGAGCTGCTCGGCCTGGTCCGCCGCGACCCCGATCCCGGTGACCGGCGGGCCTTCCAGCTGAGCCTGACCGAGGAGGGCACCCGGCGGTTCGACGCCGCGCGCACCTCCCGGCTGGGGCAGATCCGGCGGACGCTGGAGAGCTGGCCGCAGGAGGACATCGACGACTTCGCGCGGCTGCTGCGCCAGTTCAACGAGTCCTCCGCGCTCTGAGCGCCGTGGGGCGAGCGTGACATACCGCAAGTCCGGCCGTCCCGCCCGCCGCAGACCGCGACATACCGCATGTCGGGGCGCCCCACCCACCGGACACCGCGACATGCCGCACTTCGGGCGCGGAATAGATCTGCACCACGTCGGGTTGTTGCTCCAGGCAACAGAAGCCTACGGTTGCCTGAGGCATCTTTCCCCCACTCCCCGCGGAGGCACTCCACGATGACGCAGGCGACAGCGCCCACCCGGGCGACCGCCGTCGACATGTCCCACCGGCAGATCCTGGAGGCGCTCTCCGGACTGTTGCTGGGCATGTTCGTCGCCATCCTCTCCGGCACGGTCGTCTCGAACGCGCTGCCCCGGATCATCACCGAACTGCAGGGCGGCCAGTCCGCGTACACCTGGGTGGTCACCTCGACGCTGCTGGCGACCACCGCGACCACCCCGATCTGGGGCAAGCTCTCCGACCTGACCAGCAAGAAGACCCTCATCCAGCTGTCCCTCACGATCTTCGTGCTGGGCTCGGTGCTGGCCGGCCTCTCCCAGTCCACCGGCCAGTTGATCGCCTGCCGGGTGGTGCAGGGCGTCGGCGCCGGCGGGCTCACCGCGCTGGCCCAGGTGATCATGGCCACGATGATCGCGCCCCGGGAGCGCGGCCGCTACAGCGGCTACCTCGGCGCGGTGATGGCCGTCGGCACCATCGGTGGCCCGCTGATCGGCGGCGTGATCGTCGACACCTCCTGGCTCGGCTGGCGCTGGTGCTTCTACGTCGGGGTGCCGTTCGCCATCCTCGCCCTGGTCGTGCTCCAGAAGACCCTGCACCTGCCGGTGGTCAAGCGCCCGGCCAAGATCGACTGGTGGGGCGCCACGCTGATCACCGCGGCCGTCTCGCTGCTGCTGATCTGGGTCACCCTGGCCGGCGACAGGTACGACTGGATCTCCTGGCAGAGCGCCGTGCTGGTGGCCGGCGCGCTGCTGCTCGGCGCGCTCGCCATCCGGGTGGAGCACCGGGCCAGCGAGCCGATGATCCCGCCGCGGCTGTTCCGCAACCGCACCATCACCCTCGCCGTGGTGGCCAGCGTCGCGGTCGGCGTCGGCATGTTCGGCGCCTCGGTCTTCCTCGGCCAGTACTTCCAGATCAGCCGGGGCGAGAGCCCGACCATGTCCGGCCTGATGACGCTGCCGATGATCCTCGGCCTGCTGGTCTCCTCCACCGTCGTCGGCCGGATCATCACCAACACCGGCCGCTGGAAGCGTTACCTGGTCGCCGGCTCCGCGCTGCTCACCGTCGGCTTCGCCACCATGGGCACGCTGCGCGCCGACACGCCGTACTGGCAGGTCAGCATCTTCATGACGCTGATCGGCCTCGGGCTCGGCATGACCATGCAGAACCTGGTCCTCGCCGTGCAGAACACGGTCGGCCCGCACGAGCTCGGCGCGGCCAGCTCGGTGGTCGCCTTCTTCCGCAGCCTCGGCGGCGCGATCGGCGTCAGCGCGCTCGGCGCGATCCTCGGCCACCACGTCAAGGACTACATCGCCGAGGGGCTGGCCGGCCTGGGCATCAACGCGTCCGGCTCCGGCAGCGGCGGGGTCCTGCCCGACGTACACACCCTGCCCGCCCCGATCCGGGCCGTGGTGGAGAGCGCGTACGGGCACGGCGCCGGGGACATCTTCCTGGCCGCCGCCCCGTTCGGGCTGATCGCCCTGATCGCGGTCAGCTTCATCAAGGAGGTCCCGCTGCGGCTGCGCAACAGCGACCCGATCGCCGACGAGGTCGAGCAGGAGTCGACCGTCGCGGCCGGCAGCGGTGCCGCCGTGGTACGGACCGGCATCCGGGACTGACACCGTGAGCGCCTCCGTCGAGCGTGAGAAGTACGGCCCGGAGGCCCGGCGGCTGCCGTTCGAACGCGGCACGGACGGGCCCCGGGTGGTCCTGGTCGGTGTGGACGGCAGCCGGACCTCGCTGCGGGCCGCCGCCTACGCCGCCGGGCTGGCCCGCCGGCAGGGCGCCGGACTGGTGGTGGTCTTCGTCAGCTCACCGGCCCCGTACGCGGCGATGATGTCCGGCGTGGTGGCCGGGGCGGTGCAGCAGACCCACGACGAACTCGCCGCCGACCTGCGCGCCGAGTGCCGGCGCGGGGCCGAGGAGCTGGGCGTGCCGGTGACCTTCCTGTGCCGGCGCGGGGACGCGTACGCCGAACTCTGCGCGGCGGCCGACGAGTCCCGGGCGGACCTGGTGGTGGTCGGCTCCTCCGAGCAGGCCGGCCACCGGCTGGTCGGCTCGGTCGCCACCCGCCTGGTCCGCACCGGCCGCTGGCCCGTCGTCGTGGTGCCGTAGAAAGGAGGGGCTCCCGCTTGACGCCTGGCGTTGTACGGGGCCCCCGCTTAACACCTCGAATAGCGTTCGCGTCACGCCCGCCGGGACGCGACGATGGCCGGCATGAGTTGGAAAGCACCGGAGATCACCCGGACCAGCGAGCCGTACGCCGCCGACGAGCGCCCCATGCTGGAGGGCTGGCTCGACTGGCACCGCGACACCCTGCTGCACAAGTGCGCCGGCCTGACCGCCGAACAGTTGAAGACCCCCAGCGTCGAACCGTCCGGGCTGACCCTGCTCGGCCTGGTCCGGCACATGGCCAACGTGGAGCGCTGGTGGTTCCGCATCCGCGCCGCCGGCCAGGACGTCCCCGGCCTCTACGACGACGCCGAGGACCCGGACGCCGACCTGAACGACTACGTCGGCGCCGATCCGGCGGAGACCTTCGCCACCTTCGCCGCCGAGGTGGCTGCCGCCAAGGCGGCCGTGGCGGACCTGCCGGTGGAGCACGTCTTCCCCCGAACGCGCCGTGACGGTCGGGGCGACGAGATGAGCCTGCGCTGGGTGTACGTGCACATGATCGAGGAGTACGCCCGGCACAACGGGCACGCCGACCTGATCCGGGAGCGGATCGACGGGGTCACCGGGGACTGACGCCGACCGGCCGGCCCTCCCGCAACAGGTGCTCTCCGAGCGGGGTCAGCGCGTGCCGCACGGCCGGGCCGGCCCGATCCGTGGTGATCAGCCCGGCGGCCCGCAGGATGGCCGCGTGCTGGCTGGCCGAGGCGACGGAGACGCCCACAGCCTCGGCGAGCTGCGAGGTGCTGGGCGCGTCGACCACCGCGCCCAGCACCGCCGCCGGCTGTACGGGGTGGTCAACGTCCCGGACGGGGCGGGCGGCTACCGGTTCACCGTCGACCTGGCCCTGCTCGACCCGCAGCTGCGCACCGCCCGGGTGGTCCGGCGGTCGCAACCGGTCGGCACCGGCCGGTCACCGACGACCGTCGCCCGGGACGGCAACCGGCTGCTCTGGGTGAACAGTCAGCTCTTCGCCGCCCGGCCTGCCGCACCGTTCACCGTCACGGAGGTCCCAGGCCTGCGCTGACGTGAGGCTGGCCGGGGCGGCCCGGCAGACGCCGTACCGGGCGGGGCTCCGCCCGGTACGCGGGCCCGGATCGGCCGGACGGGGCACGGGGCCCGTCCGGCTCAGTAGGCCAGCGCCGCGCGCAGGTACCGCAGGTCACCCACCCCGGTCCACCGGTACGCGGGCAGCCCGGCGACCCGGGCGCCGCTGACCGCGCGGTCCTCGTCGTCGACGAAGAGCACCTGCTTGGGCGGGGTGGCCAGCGCCTCGCAGGCGGCCTGGAAGTATTCCTTGGCCGGCTTGTGTACGCCGAGCACCGAGGAGTTGACCACCACGTCCAGCTCGTCGGTGAGGCCCAGCGCGGCCAGGTCGGCGTCGAGCAGGTCGGTGGCGTTGGTGCCCAGCCCGACCCGGACGCCCGCGGCGCGCACCTCGCGGACGAAGGCGAGCACGTCGGGGTCGACCTCGCCCCGGTAGCGCTGCCACTGGTCGACGGCGGCGCGGGCCCGGGCGGGGTCACCCACCGAGGGCGTCAGGGCCTCCGCCACGCTCTGCACCCACTGGGCGTGGCTGACCTTGCCGGTGAGCACCGGCTGGAGCAGCCCCCAGGACATGGCGATCTCGCCGAGCACGCCCTCGGTGAGGCCGTACTCCTCCTCCACGCCGGCGGCGACCGCCGGGTCCCAGCGGCGCAGCACGCCGTCGAAGTCCACCAGGAGCGCCGTCGCGCGTTCCCGAGCCACTACTCGTTCTCCTCGTCGTTGCCGGCCGGCCCGTCGTCGGTCCGGTTGAGCCGCTGGCTGATCACCTGGGTGACGCCGTTGCGCATGGTGACGCCGTACAGGGCGTCGGCGACCTCCATGGTCCGCTTCTGGTGGGTGATGACGATCAGCTGGCTCTTCTCCCGCAACTGTGCCAGCAAAGTGATCAGCCGGCCCAGGTTGACGTCGTCGAGGGCCGCCTCGACCTCGTCCATGATGTAGAACGGGCTGGGCCGGGCCCGGAAGATCGCCACCAGCATGGCCACCGCGGTCAGCGACCGCTCACCGCCGGAGAGCAGGGACAGCCGCTTGATCTTCTTGCCCGGCGGCCGGGCCTCCACCTCCACGCCGGTGGCGAGCAGGTCCTCCGGGTCGGTGAGCACCAGCCGCCCCTCGCCGCCGGGGAAGAGCACCGTGAAGACCTGCTCGAACTCGCGGGCGGTGTCGGCGAAGGCGCTGGCGAAGACCTCCAGGATCCGGTCGTCCACGTCCTTGACCACGGTGAGCAGGTCCCGGCGGGTGGCCTTCAGGTCCTCCAGCTGCTCGGAGAGGAACTTGAAGCGCTCCTCCAGCGCGGCGAACTCCTCCAGCGCCAGCGGGTTGACCTTGCCGAGCAGGGCCAGTTCCCGCTCCGCCTTGGCGGCCCGCTTCTCCTGCACCGGCCGCTCGTACCGGACCGGCTCGGGCGCGGGCCGGCCCTCCTGCTCGGCCAGCGCGAGGTCGGCCTGGGTGGGCGGGACGCTCTGGTGCGGGCCGTACTCGGCGACCAGGGTCTCCACGTCCAGGCCGAAGTCCTCGGCGGCCTTCGCCTCCAACTGCTCGATGCGCAGCCGCTGCTCGGCGCGGGCCACCTCGTCCCGGTGCACCTGGCTGGTCAGCCGCTCCAGCTCCGCGCCGAGGCGCTTGGCCGCGCCGCGTACCTCGGAGAGCTCGGCCTCCCGCGCGGCGCGCTCCCGCGCCACCGCGTCGCGGTGCTCCTCGGCGCGGGCGATGGAGACGGTGAGCCGGGTCAGCGCCTCCCGGGCGCCGCCGGCCACGGCCTGGGCGATGCCCGCGCCGCGCGCTCGCGCGGCCCGCCGGGCCGCGGCGCGCTCCCGGGCCGCCCGTTCGGCGGTGGCCTGGCGGGCCAGGGAGTCGGCCCGGCCGGCGATCGAGGAGACCCGCTCCTCCGCGGTACGCACCGCGAGCCGGACCTCCATCTCGTTCTGCCGCGCCCGGGGCACCATGGCGGCGAGCTGGTCGCGTTCCTCGGTGGACGGTTCGGCGTCGATCGGGGTGTCCTCGGCCAGCCGCAGCCGCTCCTCCAGCTCGGCCAGGGCCAGCAGGTCGCGTTCCCGGGCGGCCTCGGCGCGGGCCCGCGACTCGCCGAGCCGGTCGGTCTCGGCCTTTGCGGACCGGGCCGCCGCGCCCAGCTCGGCCAGCCGGCGGGCGGCGGCGTTGCGGTGGCTCTCCGCCTCCCGCTTGGCGGCGGCGGCGTGCTGGACGGCCTCCTTGGCGGCGGCCACCTCGGCCCGCGCGTCGACGAGCTGCTCCCGCAGCTCGGCACCGGTGCGCTCGGCGGTGAGCCGGTTCGCCCGGGCCTCCTCGACGGCGGCCTGCACCTCGATGAAGCTGGGCGCCTTGGCCGACCCGCCGGCCGCCGCGTACGCGCCGAGCACGTCGCCCTCGCGGGTGACCGCGCGCAGCTCGGGGTTGCCGGCGGCCAGCTCGGCGGCGGCGGCGAGGTCGTCGACCAGCACCACGTCGCGCAGCGCCCGGTGCACGGCCGGCCGGAGCTCGGCCGAGCACTCCACCAGGTCCGGCGCCCAGCGGGCGCCGTCGGGCAGCTTCGGGCGCAACGCGTCCGCGGGGCCGTCCATGCCGGGCCCGGCCGGGCTGCCGATCAGCAGGCCGGCCCGCCCGGCGTCGGAGATCTTGAGCAGCCGCATCGCCTCGACCGCCTCGTCGACCCCGGTGACCGCGACCGCGTCGGCCAGCCCGCCCAGCGCGGCGGCGAGCGCGGCCTCGTGGCCCGGCGCGACGGTGAGCAGGCCGGCGAGGCTGCCGAGCAGCCCCGGCACCTCGCCGGCCCGGGTCAGCAGGGCGCCGGCGCCGTCCTTGCGGCGCAGGCCCAGGGCGAGTGCCTCCTCGCGGGCCTTCCAGGTCGCCGCGTCCTTCTCGGCGCCCCGCTCGGCGTCGGCGAGCGAGCGGACGGCCGCCTGCGCCTGCTCGTGCGCGGCGACCGCCTCGGCGTGCCGGGCGTCCAGGTCGGCGTTGTCCCGGTCGGCCTCGGTGGACTGCTCGGCGACCACGTCCAGGTCGGCCTGGGCCTGCTCGGCGCGGCCCAGGGCGTCCGTGTGCGCGGCGGCGAGCCGCTCGATCTCCTCGCCGGCGCTGGTGGTCCGGGCCCGGGCCGAGTTCACCTGGCCGGTGAGCCGGGCCAGCCCCTCCCGCCGGTCGGCGATGGCCTTGGCGGCGGCGACCAGTTCCCGCTCGGCGGCGGCGAGCTGACGCTCCAGTTCCTGCCGGTGCTCGACCGCTTCGGCGAGGCGGATCTGATCCTCGGTGAGCGCGGCGCGCAGCTCCTCCTCCTGCTCGCGGACCCGCCGGGACTCGGCCTCCAGCTGTTCCGGGTCGCGGCCGGGGCGCTCGTCGTCACCGGTGGTGCTGAGGTGCCGCAGCCGCTCGCGGGCCAGCTGCTCGATGGAGCGGAACCGCTCCTGGAGCGCGGAGAGCCTGTACCAGGTGTCCTGCGCGGCGGCGAGCAGCGGCGCGTCCTCGGCGAGCGCGCCCTCCAGCTCGCCGAGGCGGGCCTGCACCTCGGTGTGTTCGGCCTCGATCTGCTCACGCCGCTCACGCACCGCGGTCTCGTCGGCGATCTCCTTGTCCAGGGTGGTACGCAGGGTGTGCAGGTCGTCGGCGAGCAGCCGCAGCCGGGCGTCACGCAGGTTGGCCTGGATGGCGGCGGCGCGGCGGGCCACCTCGGCCTGCCGGCCCAGCGGCTTGAGCTGGCGGCGCAGCTCGGCGGTGAGGTCGGTCAGGCGGTTGAGGTTGGTCTGCATCGCGTCGAGCTTCCGCAGCGCCTTCTCCTTGCGCTTGCGGTGCTTGAGGACGCCGGCCGCCTCCTCGATGAACGCCCGCCGGTCCTCCGGCTTGGCGTGCAGCATGCCGTCGAGCCGGCCCTGGCCGACGATGATGTGCATCTCCCGGCCGATGCCGGAGTCCGACAACAGCTCCTGGATGTCCAGCAGGCGGCAGGAGTCGCCGTTGATCTCGTACTCGCTCTCGCCGGAGCGGAACATCCGGCGGGTGATGGAGACCTCGGTGTACTCGATCGGCAGCGCGCCGTCGGTGTTGTCGATGGTGAGGGTGACCTCGGCCCGGCCCAGCGGCGCCCGCCCGGCGGTGCCGGCGAAGATGACGTCCTCCATCTTGCCGCCGCGCAGGGCCTTGGCGCCCTGCTCACCGAGCACCCAGGCGATGGCGTCCACGACGTTGGACTTGCCGGAGCCGTTCGGGCCGACCACGCAGGTGATCCCCGGCTCCAGCTTGAGCGTCGTCGCGGAGGCGAAGGACTTGAAGCCCTTCACCGTCAGGCTCTTGAGATGCACTTTCTCGATCCTTGTCCGGTGGCCGCCGTACCGTCGCCGGCTGCGCGGACCTGGTCACCCCGCAGACTAACCCGGCGCCCGCGCCGCCCTGGCACGCGACCCGCCCGGGCCCGTCGGGAGTCGAGGCGGGGAGGCCGGCGGAACGGCGGGGCGTCGGGCTCGCCCCGGGCGGCCGGAAACGTCGAAATGATCATCGAAAGTGTCGCCGGAATCACGCCCCGGCGGCTCCGATATCCGCCGCGATCGGCGGGCGCCCGGCTCAAGATCAGCAATTGTCTGCCGGACGAAATGGGACCGGACATGGCTGCGCGCCGGCACGAAAGTGTCGGCGCGCGATTTCTTGGTGCGGCGATTCAGTTTTCCGACATCTGGAGATCAGGTCAGCGCCGGCTCGGCCAGTCGCAGGAGGTCATCGGCCTCCGACGCCGCCGCCGCCAGCCGATCATTGTCGGCACGCAGGCGCGTGATCTCGAACTCCAGTGCCTGAACCCTGGCACGCAGCCGGGTGACCTCGTCGAGCAGACGCCGGTCGGGCGCTGCACCTACGTGGCCGTAGAGGGCCTTCGCCATGCTGACTCCTTGATATGCGCTGCCGGAAAGGCCGGCCAACGCGCGCCCATTGGTTCGCGACTGCCCACCCAACGCAATGTGGGCATGACCGGGCGCGACTGGCGACACCTATATATTGAGCGAAACCCCCTCCTTCGTCAAGTTCACGCAGGCCGTAGATCATCTCCACGTCAACCTGTCCACTCGCCGGGGGGCCGCCACAAGGCTCGGACACGCTCTGTCCGGACAGCTTTACTGTACGCCGGGTATTGCCGGATCGGTGACCGGCCGAGGCTGATTCGCCTTAACTCTTTCTTAGCCACGTTGCCGCAGTTCAGCGCACACCCGTAGCGTCACTGCCGCCCCGAAACCAACCCGTGGAGGAACAGCGTGCACGGCTGGACCGACCCGATCGACCCCGACGGAGCCCGCCGACGCCCGCAACCGCCGGCCGGAGAACCCGCCTGGCTGACCGACCGCCCCGAGCCGCGGTCGGCGTACCTGTTCGGGGACGAGCCGGGCACGCCCGCCGAGGAGCCGCGGCGCGGCGGACCGGCCGAGCCGTGGCGCGACCACCCCGCCGGCGTCGGACGGGACGAACCGACCGAATCGTGGCGCGACGAGCGGGCCCGGGGATGGGGCGGCGAGCCCACCGGCGCCTGGCGCGAAGAGCCCACCGGCAGCCGGCCGGACGAGCCGGGCCAGCCGTGGCGGGGGCACTCCACCGGGTCGTGGCGGGACGAGCCCACCGGCGTCTGGCGGGACCAGCCGGGCCAGCCGTGGCGGGACGAGCCCACCGGGACCTGGCGCGACGAGCAGGTCTCTGCCGACCCCGGTCCGCCCACCCGGTTTCTCGGCCCGGTCGACCAGCCGTACCGGGTGGGCGCCGCGCCGGCCGGCCCGGACTGGCCGGAACCCGAGTCCCGCCCCCGCCGGTCCACGGCGGCCGACGGCGGCGAGGGCCGGCACCGGCAGGGCGGCCGGTTCCGCCGCCCGATGGTGATCGGCGGCGCCGCCGCGGCGGCCACCCTGGTGGTCAGCCTGGGCGTGGCCGCGCTGGCCCTGCCCGGCGGGGACGGCGAGCGGTCCACCGAGCGCACTGCGGCCGACGTGCCGGTGGCCACCGCCCCGGCCGAGCCGGACACCCTGGCGGCGGACGCCGAGACGCCGAGCCCCGCACCGACGTCGGCCGCGCCCAGCGCGGCGCCGACCACCAGCCGGCCGGCCCCCACGCCGACCCCGAGCCGGGCGGCGACGCCCGCGCCGGACCGGACCACCGCGGCGTCGCGGGGCGCGGCCGACCGCATCAGCCCGAAGAAGAAGACCAGCGCGCCCACCGCCAGCCCGTCGCGCACCTCGACCGGCACCACGACGAGTTCCGGGCTCACCGCCGAGTTGCAGAAGGTCGTCGACCTGGTGAACCAGGAGCGGGCCAAGGCCGGCTGCCAGGCGCTGTCGGTGGACGGCAAGCTGACCCAGGCCGCGCAGGCGCACAGCCAGGACCAGGCCGACCACAGGAAGATGTCGCACGACGGCAGCGACGGCAGCGACGCCGGGGCCCGGCTGGACCGGGTCGGCTACGCCTGGCGCGCGTACGGCGAGAACGTCGCCTGGAACCAGCAGTCCCCGGAGGCGGTGATGGACGCCTGGATGAACAGCCCGGGCCACCGGGCGAACATCCTGAACTGCGGCTTCACCGAGATCGGCGTCGGCGTGGCGCGCAGCAACGGGCCGTACTGGACGCAGGACTTCGGCACGCCGCGCTAGACCGTGGTCCATGAGGGCGGCCGGGCTCGTCTGGGCCGCCGCAGGCCGGCCAGTCCTCATGAACCCCGGCCCGAGGCGAGTCGTCGGCCGGCCCGCGCTCGTTTGACCGGGTGAGGTGCGCGGCGCGGGTGCTACGGCGGCGCACCGGCAGGGCGGCCCGGCGCCGCCCGCGACCCGGGAGCCGCCGATGCGCATCCGGCCGCCAGCGTCCACGACGCGGGCCAGGGCGACACCGTCGGGCGGGCACGCCCCGGCACCGCGCCGGGCGCGGCGGATCGGCGTCGTCGCCGTCGTGCTGCTGGTCACCGGCCCGCTGTACGGCTGCCGGCCGCCGGACGTCCCACCGGGCGCGCCGACCCCGTGGCCGAGCGAGGCCGCCCGGCACTGGCAGTGGCAGTGGCAGCTGCGCGGGCCGGTCGACCCGGACGTCGACGCGGACGTGTTCCTGCTCGACCCGGTGACCGTCACGTCGACCGAGACGGCGGCGCTGCGCGAGCGGGGCCGGCGGCTGGTCTGCCAGGTGCCCGTGGGGTCGTACGCCCGACAGGACCCGGACGCCACCCGGTACCCGGCGGCGGTGCGCGGCACCCCCGCCCGGCGGACCGGTAGCCACTGGGTCGACGTGCGGCGGTGGGAGGTGCTGCGCCCGGTGCTGGCCGACCGGTTCCGGCTCTGCCGGGGCAAGGGCTTCGGGGCGGTCGCGATCACCGACGCCGACGGGTACGCGCACCGGCCGGGCTTTCCGTTCGGCTTCGACGACCAGCTGGTGTTCAACCGCCGGGTCGCCGAGCTGGCCCGGTCCCTCGATCTCTCCCCCGGGCTGGTCAACGACGTGGCGCAGGTGGCCGCGCTGGCGCCCGACTTCGACTTCGCGGTCAACGAGGAGTGCGTCCGGCTGCGCCAGTGCGCCCGGCTGCTGCCGTTCGTGGACGCGGGCAAGCCGGTGTTCCACGTCGAGTACGCGGGCGCCACCGCCACGTTCTGCGTGACCAGCGTCGGGTACGGCTTCTCCTCGATCCGCAAGAACCGGACCCTGGACGCCTGGCGACAGCCCTGCCCGGCGACCTGAGCGGCGACGCCGCCCCCCGGGGGGTGGGAGTTTCAGGTTGGAGGGTGTAAGGAGGGGGCCCCTGTCAACAGACGTCTGTTGACAGGGCCCCCCTTACGCCTCAGCGGGCGCCGACCAGCTCCGGGGCCGGTGCGGGCGGCTCGGCGGGCGGGGCCACCGCCCGGGGCCGCAGGAACCGGGGCGCCCACCAGTTGGCGTCGCCGAGCATGGTCATCAGCGACGGCAGCACCACCGCCCGGATGATCGTGGCGTCCAACAGGATCGCCGCGGCCAGCCCGATGCCGAGCTGCTTCATGTCGATCGTGCTGAGCGTGGCGAAGATCGAGAAGACCCCCACCATCACCATCGCCGCGCTGCTCACCACGCCCGCCGACGAGGTGATCCCGTACGCGACGGCCTCCCGGTTCGACAGGCCGGAACGGATGCCCTCGCGGATCCGGCTCACTACGAAGACGTGGTAGTCCATGGAGAGCCCGAACAGCACCACGAAGAGGAAGAGCGGCAGCCAGGAGACGATCGCCCCCATCGAGGTGAAACCGAGCAAACCCTCGGCCCAGTCGCCCTGGAAGACCAGCACCAGCAGCCCGTACGCGGCCCCGGCGCTAAGCAGGTTGAGCAGGATCGAGGTGAGCGCGACCACCACCGACCGGAACGTCCAGGCCATCACCAGGAAGGTCAGCGCCAGCACGAAGCCGATCACCAGGGGCAGCTTCTCCTCGATGTGCCGGGCGTAGTCCTCGCTGGCGGCCACGCCGCCGCCGACCGCGTACTCGACGTCGGGCAGACCACGCAGCGCGGCCGGGGCGAACTCGTCGCGCAGTTCGTGCAGCGAGCGCGCCGCCTCGTCGGTGCGGCTGGCGTACGGCGTGGCCACCTCCAGCACCGACACCCGCCGGTCGGCCGACACCTCGATCTTCGGGCCGTCCCCCTCGGCCGGCGCGAAGAGCGGGTCGGTGGCGGTCCGGCCGGCGAGCTCGGTCAGCGCGGCCCGCACTCGGTCGGCCTGGTCGGCCGGTGCCTGTACGGCCACCGTGTGGCTGGTGCCGTTGCTGGGGAAGGCGGCGGTCAGCCGGTCGTACGCCTGCATGGCCGCCGTGCTGCGCGGCAGGTCCTCCATGCCGGGGAACTTCAGCTTCATGCCCAGCGCGGGTGCGGCCAGGGCGAGCAGCAGCCCCACCGAGACGACCAGCGTGGCCAGCGGCGCCCGCAGCGCCGGGCGCAGCACGGCCGGCCAGAACCGGGGGCCGCCCGCCCCGGGCCGCCCGGTACGCGGCGCGGTCAGCCGCCACAGCAGCGGCACCCGCGGCCGGTCCACCCACCGGCCGAGCTTGGCCAGCAGTCCGGGCAGCACCGTCAGCGAGCCGGTGACCGCGACCGCGACCACCAGGATCGAGCCGACCGCCAGCGACGAGAAGACCGCGTCGTCGGCGAGCAGCAGGCCGGCCATCGAGATCATCACGGCCAGGCCGGAGACCACCACGGCGTGCCCGGAGGTCTCCGCCGCGATCTCCACGGCGTTCAGCCCGGAGCGTCCCTTGGCCCGTTCCTCCCGTTCCCGCCGCACGTAGAACAGCGAGTAGTCCACCCCGACCGCCATGCCGATCAGCAGGATCACGCTGGAGGTGGTGTCGGTGGCCGGCACCAGGTGCGAGGCGAGGGTGGACAGGCCCATCGCCGCGGCCACCGAGGAGAGCGCCAGCAGCACCGGCACGCCGGCGGCGATCAGCGCCCCGAAGGCGATGATCAGGATGGCCAGGGTGACCGGCAGGCTGAGCAGTTCGGCGCGCTGGAAGTCCCGGCCCAGGGTGTCGTCGAGGGCCTGGCCGATCGACGGCCCGCCGACCTCCTCGACCCGCAGCGCGGGGTGCGCGGCCTGCACCTGTGCGGTGGCGTCCCGCAGCGGCTGCACCCGGTCGGACGCGGTCTCCGGGTCACCGGCCATGGTGATCGGCACCAGCAGCGCCCCGCCGTCGCGGGACGGCACCGGCGACCCGACCGACGCCACCCCGTCGACCTGGCGCAGCCGGGCCGCGGCGTCGTCCGCCGCGGCCTTCGCCGCGGCCGGATCCAGCGCGCCGGAGCGCGGCGTGATCAGCACGTTCTCCACCGCCGGCTGGTGGAAGTCGCCCTCGGCGACGATCAGCTGCGCCCGGCCCGCCTCCCCGATCGCCTGGTCGGCGTCGGTCGCCTCGTTCAGCCCCGCGGCGCTGCCGCCCACCAGGCAGACCGCCACGAACACCACCCACAGCGCGATGGCCCGCCAGGGATGTTCCGCGCTCCACCGCGCCAACCGCACCGTCACCGGTCGCCTACCCATGCCGCGCTCCCTCTCCACCCGCCGATCGACCATGTCGACGCTAGGGAGCTGATCGGTTCCGGACATCCGGGTCCGGCCCCCGGTCATCCCGGAGAACGGCGGCGGGCGCCGGGCCGGGGCCGACGGGCCCGGCCGGGTGGACGGATCGGGTCAGGACCGGCGAACGGTACGGGGGCCTCCCGCAGCCGGGGGACGCGGCACACCGGCGCAACCCCGAGCCGCCGTCGGGGTCATCCCCTCAGGGCACCCCGGGGCCGCGGCTGGCAGCGCGGGCAACTGTACGAGGACCGGTTCATGAACGCCTCCCGCCGGATCGGCGCCCCGCAGCGGTGGCACGGCTCGCCCTCCCGCCCGTAGGCGTTCAGTGCGCGGTCGAAGTAGCCGCTCTCGCCGTTGACGTTGACGTAGAGCGCGTCGAAGCTGGTGCCGCCCACCTTGATCGCCTCGCCGAGCACGTCCCGGACGTGCCCGAGCAGCCGGGCCGCGGCCGGCGCGGTCAGCGCGTCGGTCGGCCGGGCGCCGTGCAGCTTCGCCCGCCACAGTGCCTCGTCGGCGTAGATGTTGCCCACCCCGGAGATCAGCGTCTGGTCCAGCAGCGCCCGTTTCACCTCGGTACGCCGCCGGCGCAGCGCGGCCACGAAGCCGGCGTCGGAGAACTCCGGGTCCATCGGGTCCCGGGCGATGTGCGCGATCTCGCCGGGCAGCTCCGCTCCCCCCTCGGACACCGCCAGCCCGCCGAACGTGCGCTGGTCGACGAAGCGCAGCTCCGGACCGTCGTCGGCGAACCGGAACCGGATCCGCAGGTGCAGTTCGTCGGCCGCGCCCACCGGTTGCAGCAGCAGCTGCCCGGACATGCCGAGGTGGCCGACGAGGGCGTCGCCGCTGTCCAGCGGCAGCCAGAGGTACTTGCCCCGGCGGCGCACCTCGGTGACGGTGCGGCCGGCGAGCACGTCGGCGAAGTGGTCCCCGCCTGGCTGGTGCCGGCGTACGGCCCGGGGATGGCGCACCTCTACCGAGGCGATCGTCCGGCCGGTGACCCACTGGGCCAGGCCCTGCCGGACCGTCTCGACCTCGGGCAGCTCAGGCACGGGAGGCACCCGCCTCCGCCGCGTCGGCCGCCGGACCGGTGACACGCCCCGGGCCGGTGACACTCCCGGGGTCGGTGCCGGCCGCCGGACCGTCGGCCGCCGGCGTGGCGCTCGCCGCGGCGGTGGCCGCCGCCCGCTCGGCCTCGGCCTGCTCGGTGAGCACCCGCCAGGCCGACTCGGCCGCCCGCTGCTCGGCCTCCTTCTTGCTCCGCCCCTCGGCGCCGCCGTACCGGTTGCCGGCCACCACCACCCAGGCGGTGAAGGTCTTCAGGTGGTCGGGGCCGGTGCCCTCGATCCGGTACTCCGGCACGCCCAGCCCCAGCGCGGCGGTCAACTCCTGGAGGCTGGTCTTCCAGTCCAGCGCGGCGCCCCGCCCGGCCGACTCGGCCATCAGCGGGTCGAAGAGCCGGTGGATGACGATCGCGGCGGTGTCCAGGCCGTACTGGAGATAGATCGCCCCGAGCAGCGCCTCCAGGGTGTCGGCGAGGATGCTCGCCTTGTCCCGGCCCCCGGTGGCCTCCTCCCCCTTGCCCAGCAGCAGGTACGCGCCGAGCCCGTCCGGGCCCAACCCGCGCGCCACGTCCGCGAGCGCCCGCATGTTGACCACGCTGGCGCGCAGCTTCGCCAACTGCCCCTCGGGCAGGTCCGGGTGGTTGCGGAAGAGCGCCGTGGTGATCACCACGCCGAGCACCGAGTCGCCCAGGAACTCCAGCCGCTCGTTGGTGGGCAGGCCACCGTTCTCGTACGCGTAGGAGCGGTGGGTGAGCGCGCGCTCCAGCAGTTCCGGATCGAGCGACACGCCGAACGCCGCCTCCAGGTCGGCGACCGGAGCGCGCCGGCGCTTGTCGTTGGTCATGGGGTTGTCACCTCTTCCTGTGCGACCCGGGTGGCGACGGGCGCGACCCGCGTCCCGGCGACGGCGCGGAACCCGCGACCGTCCTGGAACGCGTACCGCGCGCTCATCGGCGCACCTCGGTGTCGGTGGAACCTACGGGGAAGTCGTCGGCGGCCGCCACGCCGGCCGGGATGCCGTCGGCCAGCAGGGTGGCGACCCGGTCGGTGGCCCGGCGGCGCCAGAGGTGGGCGGCCAGCCCGATGCCGGAGGCCACGTCGTCCGCGCGGGCCGCGCCGTGGCAGACCACCACGGTGCCGCCCACCCCGAGCAGGGCGGCGGCCCGCGGGACGCCACCGGCCGCCGGCGTCCCGCCTGCCATGGCGTACGCGCCCTCGATGGCCTTGAGCAGGACGTTGCCGGTGAACCCGTCGGTGACCACGACGTCGGCGCGACCGCCGAGGGTCACGTCGTACCCCTCGACCAGGCCCACGTAGCGGGCACCGCAGGGCAGCACCTCGACGGCCAGCAGGCTGTCGGCGTGCCGGCGAGGCCGGTCGCCCTTGCCCGCCTCCGTACCGACGGAGAGCAGCCCCACCCGGGGCGCTTCCACGGCGTGCGCCACCGTCGCGTACGCCGCGCCGAGCACGGCGTGCCGGGCCAACGTGGCGGCCCGTGCCTCAAGAGTGCCGCCGACGTCGAGCAGCACCACCGGCCCGTCGACCGCGGGCAGGGACGCGGCCAGGGCCGGTCGGCGGATCGCCGGCCAGCGGCCGAGGCCAAGCGCCGCGGCGGTGACGGTGGCACCGGTGGAGCCGGCGGAGACCAACGCGTCCGCGGCTCCCTCGCGTACCGCGGCGACGGCCGCCCGGACGCTGCCGTGGGCGCGGGCGGCGGTCGGATCGTCGGCCATGCCCACGGCGTCGCGGATCGGTCGGACCATGACCCGGGCCCGTTGGGCCGGGTCGAGCGCGCCGACCAGCTCGTCGGCGACCTCGGCGGGTCCGACGAGCAGCAGGTGCAGGTACGGGTCGACGCGGATGGCCCGCAGAGCGCCGTCAACCACGACGGCGGGAGCATCGTCCCCGCCGAGGAGGTCGACGGCGATCCGCGCGGTGCCCGGCTCCACCGGAACGCCGGCCAACAGGGGCCGGCCGGCAGCGGACGGAGCCGGGACACCGGGGGATCGCCCGGTCGTGCGCGCCTCCCGACCCGGAGTCGGGGGCGTCACTCGGCGTCCAGGTCAGACCTCGAGAACCTGGCGGCCGTTGTACGTGCCGCAGACGGAGCACGCCGCGTGCGGCAGCTTCGGCGACTTGCACTGCGGGCAGGCCACGGTCGCGACCACGGCCGCCTTCCAGTTCGCCCGGCGGGACCGGGTGTTGCTGCGCGACATCTTGCGCTTGGGGACGGCCACGGTTCCTACTCCTCTGTACGGTTCAGTTGCGACAGGCCCGCCCATCGCGGGTCGACCTGCTGGTGGCTGTGGTCGGCCGGCAGATCGTCCCAGTGCACCCCGCAGTCGGGGCACAGGCCTGGGCAGCCCTCCCGGCAGAGCGGGTTGGTCGGCAGCGTGAGCACCACCGCGTCCCGCAACGCCGGCTCCAGGTCGATCAGGTCGCCCTGCATCCGGCCCACCTCGTCCTCGTCGGTCGTGTCGTCCGTGGTGCTGTTCTCGTACGCGTACAGCTCCTGGACGGTCACGGCCAACGAGTCGTTGATCTCACGCAGGCAACGGCCGCACTCGCCCCGGACGGGACCGGTGATGGTCCCGGAGACGAGCACGCCCTCGGACACCGACTCCAACCTCAGGTCGAGGTCGAGAGGGGCGCCCTCCGGCACGCCGATCAACTCCACGCCGAGGTCCGCCGGTGCCGGGGCGACCCGCTTTACCGTACGCATCGCACCAGGCCGACGCGGCAGGTCCCTCGTGTCGAGGACCAGCGGCGACCTGGGGTCGAGGTGCGGTGACGAGTTCTTGGGCATAGTCAGACTCCGGCCGGTGAGAGGCCGACAAAGAAGGTTACCTGGGCGACCGCCGGACCGTCGAACCGGGGCCACGCCCGTGGCCGCCATGTCGGCAGGTGAGGTGCCGCTCAGAAGGGTAGCGGGCGATCCGCCTCGTCCCCACCGAAGGTGCCGATCTCGCGCAAGGCGTGCATCTTGTCCCGGCCGCGCTCTATCGAGGCCAGCGCCCTGGTGAGGAACTGCTCGAAGTTGGCCAGCGCGGTGTCGACGTAGTCGTCGACCTCCTCGCGCAGGCGCTGGGCCTCGGCGCGGGCCTCGGCGATGATCCGGGCCCCCTCGTGCTCGGCGGAGACCGTGATCTCGTTCACCGAAACCAGGCGGGCGTGTTCCGCCTCACCCTCGCTGATGATCCGGTCGGCCTCCCGCTTGCCGGCCTCCATGATCTTGTCCCGCTCCTCCAGCAGCGCGGCGGCGCGGCGCAGGTCGGCCGGGAGTTCGCCGCGAAGCTCGTCGAGGACCGCGATCATCTCGCCCCGGTCGACCATGCAGTTGTTCCGCGACATCGGGACGGAGCGCGCCTGCTCCACCATGGCGATCAGTTCGTCGATGCGATCGAGCGGGTCCACCGGTACCTCACTCCTGTCGTTCGTCGGCCGACCTACATGATGCGGGCTGCGGCCGGGTTCCCGCTTGCGTCAATCATGTCCTGCGGGGGCGACGGGAGGCTCATCCACCCGGTTCGGCGCGTCGCGGCCGGGTGGGTGGTCCGGATGGCGTTCAGGCCGGCGGCGGCGCGCCGAGTCGGGACTTCAGCGCCTCCCGAACCACATCGGGTACGTGCGCGGAGATGTCGCCACCCCACTTGGCGACGTCCTTGACCAGGCTGGAGGAGAGGAAGGAGTAGAGCGGATTGGTCGGCATGAACAGGGTCTCCACCCCGGCCAGGCCGATGTTCATCTGGGCCATCTGCAGCTCGTAGTCGAAGTCGCTGACCGCGCGCAGGCCCTTGATCAGCACGCTCGCCTGCTGGGCCCGGCAGAAGTCGACCAACAGCCCCCGGAACGACTCCACCCGTACGTTCTCGTACGAGGCGGTCACCTCGCGGAGCATCTCGATCCGCTCCTCGACGGTGAACAGGCCCTGCTTCGACTGGTTGATCAGCACGCCGACGATCACCTCGTCGAACAGCCGGCTGGCCCGCCCGACGATGTCGAGGTGTCCGTTGGTGACCGGGTCGAAGGAGCCGGGACACACCGCGCGTCTCATGATCGGCGACCGTACCAAAGGGTGGTCTCGCCGTAGCGGCGGCTGCGCTGGGCAGTGACGCCCTCCACCCAGGTGAACGGCCCGCCCCGGGTGGACCGCTCCACGACCACGAGCGCGTCCGGCGCCAGCCACCCGCGCTGAACCAGCGCGGCCAGCAGCGCGGTGATCTCGTCGTCGGGCACCGCGTACGGCGGGTCGGCGAAGACCACGTCGTACGGCTCGCCCTCCGGGCCGGCGGCCAGCACGGTGGCGACCTTGCCGGCGGCCAGCCGAGCGGCTGGGGCGGCGCGCAGCGCGGCGATGTTCTCCCGGATCACCCGGGCCGCCCGGGGGTCGGACTCCACCAGCAGCACGTGCCCGGCGCCCCGGGAGAGCGCCTCCAGCCCGACCGCGCCGGAGCCGGCGTACAGGTCGGCGAAGCGCGCGCCGTCGAGGTCGACGTCGGCCTGCACCGCGCTGAACAGTGCCTCCCGGACCCGGTCGGAGGTGGGCCGGGTGCCGGCGCCGGGCGGGGCGGCGATCCGCCGGCCGCCGTGCGTACCGGCCACGATCCGGGTCACCGACGCCGCCCGCCGAACGCCCGACCGGCCCGGTCGAGGTGCTCACTCACCCCAGTGACGCTACGCGACGCCGCATCGGGCCGGACGGCACGGTGGGTATCGAAAACGTGTTGCATCGATCACGATGCGCCGATCAATGATCACGAATTGGCAACATCATCCTTAGCGGGCATTGAGGACTGTGACGCGAGTCCCGTTCTCGCTAGGGTCTGCCGGGTGCCGGCGAGTCCGTCGGCGCACGACGTCCGTGCGGCGCCGCCGCGACCCCACTACACCCGCGGCCGGCCTTCTGCCACCCGACGTCAACGACGAGCCCCTTGACCCCGGGAGAACCCGTGATCCGTCCGAAGCTGTCGCTGCGGCGACCACTCGCCGCCCTCGGCGCCACCCTGGTCGGCGTGGCCGCCGCCGCCGCCTTCGCAGCGCCGGCCAGCGCGCACCACTCGATCATCTCCGGTACCGCCTGCAAGCTGCCGTCCGGCGACCTGTCGGTCACCTGGACCGTGAAGAACAGCGAGAGCGACCTCGTCGGCAAGATCACCGATGTGTGGACGCCGTCCGCCACCGAGATCACCGGCATCGCCCCCGGCATCGAGCTGCCCAAGGCGGGCGACGGCGCGGTGACGGGCCAGCAGGTCGTCAAGGCGGGCAAGAAGGCGGAGCTGAAGATCAGCGCCGAGTGGTTCCGCGGTGACAAGCGGGTCACCAACACCGCTGCGGGCAGCGCCCGGACCGCGGGCAAGTGCGCGCCGACCCCCACCCCCACCCCGGAGCCGACCAGCCCGGAGCCGACCGACTCCCCGGAGCCGACCGAGACTCCGGTGCCGACCGAGTCGCCCAGCGAGGAGCCGACCAGCCCCGCGCCCAGCGAGGAGCCGACCAGCCCTGCGCCGACCGAGACGCCGAGCGAGGAGCCGACCAGCCCCGCGCCCAGCGAGGAGCCGACCAGCCCCGCCCCCACCTCCCCGGTGCCCACCCCGCAGCCGAGCGAGCCGGGCGGCCCGCTGGTGCCGGACGAGCCGAACGCCCCGGTCTTCGAGGTCATCTTCGCCTGTGACGCGCTCGCCGTCACCGCCGACAACCCGGCCGACGGCGTGACCGCCACCATCGTGTTCACCACGGACAAGGGCGTCACCAAGGAGCTCAAGCTGATCCCGGGCGAGAAGACCGAGGTCGTCTTCGAGGCCTACGAGGGCCTCACCATCACCCCGAGCTTCCCCGGTGAGAAGCCGGACCCGGCCGACGCCCTGGAGTGGGAGAAGCCCGCCGAGTGCGCTCCGGGCGCGGGCGGTGGCGAGGAAGGCGGCCTGCCGCTGACCGGCGCCCCCGCCGGCATGATCGCCGGCGGTGCCGCAGTGCTGCTCGCCGTGGGTGCCGGCCTGTTCATGCTGGCCCGCCGTCGCCGCAACATCCGCTTCACCGCCTGATCCAGGCGTAAGCGTCCGAGGGCGCGCCGACCAACCGGTCGGCGCGCCCTCGCCCTTTCCCGGCCGAGGTAGGACGCCATCGGGCGCCCCGCGCGCCCTTCCCCACGGGCTGATCGGGCGCCCCCGACACCTGTGCTGGGAGAGCGATCCGGGACGTGCCGTGGCCGACCTGGCACGCCGGTCCGCCGGCGCGACGGCACGGGCCTGCGCGACAGCACGGGCCAGCGCGACGGCGCGGGCCGGCTGCGCGACAGCACGGGCGGGCTGGCTGGCTGGCGGGCTGGCTGGCTGTGCGAGGTGGACAGGTCCGTCCCCGGCCCCTACCAACTTGATGTCGCAAACGAATCACCCGGCCGCCGCCTGGCCCGCGCCGGGTGTCGGCATCTCGCGGCGGGACCGGCGCAGACGCCGCGACGAAGCCGTGAAGTCCCTGGTAGGCGACGACCCGCGCCAGCAGCGGAGCCCGTCGCACTGCGCCACCCGACCGGCGGCAGGGATGACCGTCCGGGCCGGAGTGATTCGTTCATGACATCAAGTTGGTAGGCGGTCGACCCGTACCCGGTCAGTCACCGGTCCACCGGAAGCCGATCCATCGGAAGCCGACCCACCAGGGCCAGCGGGCGGGCCGGGAAGCCGGACCGGTGCCGGGAAGCCGGGAGCCGACGGGTCGGGGCGTCAGCCCTTCTCCAGGTACTCCGCGCGTTCCTCGTCGACCAGCGCGGCCACCGATGCGGCCAACGCCGGGTGGTAGGCCAGCTCCGGATCCTCGTCGACCAGGGCGATCGCCTCCGCCCGGGCATCGCGGATCAGGTCCGTGTCGCGCAGCAGCGACAGCAGCCGCAGATGTGACCGGCGACCGGACTGGGTCGCGCCGAGCACGTCGCCCTCCCGCCGCTGTTCGAGGTCGAGCTCGGCCAGTTTGAAGCCGTCCGTGGTGGAGGCGACGGCGTCCAGCCGGGTACGGGCCGACGAGCCCTCGGCGGCCTCGCTGACCAGCAGGCAGAGGCCGGCCGCACTGCCCCGGCCGACCCGGCCGCGCAACTGGTGCAGCTGGGAGACCCCGAACCGGTCGGCGTCCAGCACGATCATCACGGTGGCGTTGGGCACGTTCACGCCGACCTCGACCACGGTCGTCGCGACCAGCACGTCCAGCTCGCCGTCGGCGAAGGAGCGCATCACCGCGTCCTTCTCGTCGGCCGGCAGCCGGCCGTGCAGCACCCCGATCCGCAGCCCGTGCAGCGGCCCGTCCGCCAGCAGCGGCGCCACCTCGGTCACCGCCAGCGGCGGCCGGCGGCCGTTGTCGTCCTCCCGGGGCGGCTCCTCGTCCGAGACCGGTCCCTCACCAATGCGCGGGCAGACCACGTACGCCTGGTGGCCGGCGGCCACCTCCTCGCGCAACCGGCGCCAGGCCCGGTCCAGGAAGGCGGGCTTCTCAGCGGCCGGCACCACGTGCGAGGCGATCGGCGAGCGCCCCTGCGGCAGCTGGGACAGGGTGGACGTCTCCAGGTCGCCGTAGACGGTCATGGCGACCGTACGCGGGATCGGGGTGGCGGTCATCACCAGCACGTGCGGTGGCTGGTCGGCCTTGGCACGCAGCGCGTCCCGCTGCTCCACCCCGAACCGGTGCTGCTCGTCGACCACCACCAGACCGAGGTCGTGGAAGTCCACCCCCTCGTAGAGCAGGGCGTGGGTGCCGAGCACGATGCCGGCCCGGCCCTCGGCGACCTCGGCCAGCGCCCGCCGCCGGGCCGCCGCGCCCAGCGAGCCGGTGACCAGCTCGACCCGGGTGGCGTCGTCGGCCGCGCCCAGCTCGCCGGCCCGGGCGAGCGGGCCGAGCAGGTCGAGGATGCCCCGGTGGTGCTGGGCGGCGAGCACCTCGGTGGGGGCGAGCAGGGCGGCCTGGCCGCCGGCGTCCACCACCTGGAGCATGGCCCGCAACGCCACCACGGTCTTGCCGCTGCCGACCTCACCCTGCAACAGCCGGTGCATCGGGTGCGCGGTGCCCAGGTCGGCGGCGATCTCCCGGCCCACGGTCTGCTGGCCGGCGGTCAGCTCGTACGGCAGCCGGGCGTCGAACGCGTCCAGCAGGCCGCCCGGCCTCGGCGGGCGGGCCTTCGCCGGCCAGGCCGCCGCCCGGTGCTTGCGCTGCACCAGGGTCAGCTGCACGGCGAACGCCTCGTCCCACTTGAGCCGGCGGCGGGCCCGGTACAGCGCCTCCTTGCTGGACGGCCGGTGGATCTCGTGCAGCGCGGCGCCGATGCCGACCAGGTTGCGGGTGGCGCGCACGGTCGCCGGCAGCGGATCGTCCGGCGGGACGAAGGTGTCCAGCACCACCCGCACGCACCGGGCGATCACCCAGGTCGGCACGGCGGCCGCCGCCGGGTAGACCGGGATCAGCACCCCGGCGAACTCCTCGACCTCCTCGTTGGCCGCCGCCTCACCGTCGCCGCCTTCGCCGAGCAGGACGTACTCCGGGCCGTTGAGCTGCCGCTTGCCCCGGAACTCGGTGACCTTGCCGGCGAACAGCCCCCACCGACCCGGGCGCAGCTCCCGCTCACGCCACGCCTGGTTGCCGAAGAAGGTGAGGGTGAGCACCCCGCCCGAGCCGTCGCCGACGGTCACCTCCAGCAGGTTGCCCCGGCGCTGGCGCATCGGCCGGACCGCGGTGCGCTGCACCTGGGCCAGCACGGTGACCTGCTCGCCGACGTCGAGCGAGCGAATGTCGGTGTGCTCGCCGCGCTCGTCGTACCGGCGGGGGAAGTGGTAGATCAGGTCGCCGGCGGTGTGCAGGTCGAGGTGGCCGGCCAGGGCCTTCGCCGTCTTCTCCCCGACCACCTTCTTCAGCGGCGTGTCCACCGTGGTCGGTTCGCTCGTCATTCGACCCCCAGCAGGAGCGGATAGTGCGGCTGCCCGCCCTCGTACGCCTGCACCTCGACGAACGGCCAGGACCGTTCGACGTGCTCGCGCAGCCGGTCGGCCAGCCCCGGCGGGGCGTCCGCCCCGCTGAGCAGGGTCACCAGCTCACCGCCGCCGCCCAGCATCCGGTCCACCACGGCGGTGCAGGTGTCCACCAGGTCGGCGCCGATCAGGTGCACCTCCCCCTCGACCAGGGCCAGCACGTCGCCCGGGCGGCACGGCCCGGCGACGGTGAGCGCCTCCCGGCCGGCGTGGCAGACCTCGGCGTACCGGCAGGCGCCGGCCGCCTCGGCCATCGCGATCACGTCGTCCTCGAAGCGGCGCTGCGGGTCGCGCACGGCGAGCGCCGCGAGCGCCTGCACCGGCGACCGGGTGGGCACCACGCTCACCTTCACCCCGAGCGCGTGCGCCTCCCGGGCGGCGGCGTTCGCCACGGCCTGCGTGTTCGGGTCGTTGGGCAGCACCACCACCCGCGCGGCGCGGGTGGCCCGGACCGCGTCGAGCAGCTCGCCGATGGACGGGTTCGCCGGGACGACGGTGGCGCCCTCGGCGGCGAAGAGGTCGGCGATGCCCGCGCCGGGGGCGACCACCACGGCGGCCCGGCCGTCCGGCACGCCGGCGGCCACGGCCGGCGCCGCCACCTGGTCGGCGAAGCGGGTCACCGAGATCTGGTACGGCCGGCCGGCCACCACCCCGGCCTCGATCGCCGCCCCCACGTCGTTGACGTGCACGTGCACGTTCCAGGTGCCGGTGCCGGGGCGCCCGTCGCCGACCACCACCAGCGAGTCGCCCAACACGGCCAACTCGGCGCGCAGCCGGTCCACGGCCGCGGCGTCGGCGTCGAGCAGGAACTGCACCTCGTAGGCGTACTCGTCGGAACCGGTCTCGCGGCCGGCCGCGGCCGGCGGGCGGACGGCGCGGGCCGCGGGCGCCGGCCGGGCCGGGCTCTCCCCCGTGATCACCTCGACCAGCGCGTCGAGCAGCAGGCAGAGGCCCTGACCGCCGGCGTCGACCACGCCGGCCCGGGCGAGCACCGGCAGCTGCTCCGGGGTACGCGCCAGGGCGCGCGCCGCGGCCGCCGCGGCCGCCCGGGCGACCGCCCGCAGGTCGTCGCTGTCGGCCCGCTCGGCGGCCTCGGCGGCGGCGGCCACCACGCTGAGCAGGGTGCCCTCGACGGGGCTGGCGACGGCCGCGTAGGCGGCGGCGGTGGCGTCGCGCAGCGCGGCGGCCAACTGCCGGCCGCGGACCGCCGGCGCGGCGGCGAGCGCGTCGGCGAAGCCGCGCAGGATCTGGGACAGGATCACCCCGGAGTTGCCCCGGGCGCCGAGCAACGCGCCCTGGGCCATCAGCCGCAGCGCGTGCCCGTGCGCGGTGGACGCGCCGTCGGGGAGGGTGTTCAGGTCCATCGCCAGGGCCTGCTGGGCGGAGGTGAGGGTGAGCACCAGGTTGGTGCCGGTGTCCCCGTCCGGGACCGGATAGACGTTCAGGTCGTCGATCTCGCCCTGGTGCCGCCGCAGCGCGGCCAGGCCGCTCGCGCACCAGCGGCGCACCGCGGCGGCGTCGAGGGTCTCCAGCACGTCGGGAAGCCTACTGGCGCACACCGACACCCGCCCGGGTCGGCCGGCGTGTCCGCTAACCTGGCGGGGTGGCCGGGCCCCGCCTGCGGCCCTGGCCGGGCCGGTTGGTCGGCGG
Source organism: Micromonospora sp. NPDC050686 (assembly GCF_040654475.1). NCBI lineage: Bacteria > Bacillati > Actinomycetota > Actinomycetes > Micromonosporales > Micromonosporaceae > Micromonospora > Micromonospora sp. NPDC050686. The sequence continues at coordinate 16,462 of NZ_JBFAID010000001.1, read as the reverse complement.
CCGGGGCGATCGGGTAACCTGGCCAGGTTGCCCGGGCTGCGCCTGGCGGCGACCTCATGAACGTTTCAATCCCAGGAGTATCCCGTGGCTAGCGTGTGCGACGTCTGTGGCAAGGGGCCGGGCTTCGGCCACAACGTGTCCCACTCGCACCGGCGGACCAACCGCCGCTGGAACCCGAACATCCAGTCGGTGCGTACCCCGGCCGGTGGCGGCACCACCAAGAAGTTGCAGGTCTGCACCTCGTGCATCAAGGCCGGCAAGGTCACCCGCGCCTGACGCGGTAGCACCACCGGGTTTCGATCTCGTCGCAGCCGGCGGGCCTCATGGCCCGCCGGCTGTCGTCGTGTCCGCGAACCACCCTCGGGGTCGGCTACAGGGTGCGGCCGTACGAGAGGCAGCCCGGTTCGTCCTTGTAGTAGCCGAAGTTCGGGATCCGCTCGTAGCCGGCGGAGGTGTAGAGGCCGATCGCCTCGGGCTGCTTGTCGCCGGTCTCCAGGATCACCCGCTTGCGGCCCCGCTCGCGGGCCGACCGCTCGATCGCGGCGAGCAGCGCGCGGGCGACCCCCCGCCCCCGGACCGCCGGCACCGTGTACATCCGCTTCAGCTCGGCCGCGTCGTCCGGGCCGCCGTGGCTGCGCCAGCCGCCGCAGCCGACCGGCTCGCCGGCCAGGTAGGCGATCAGGAACTCGCCGTTCGGCGGGGTGAACTCGGCCGGGTCGACCGGGGTCTCGTCCCCGTCGCCGCCGTAGCGCTCACCCAGGTCGGCCAGGGTCACGGCGATCAGCCGTCGGGCTTCCGGCGAGTCGAACCGCCGGGGGTGGATCTCCAGCTCAGTCACGGTGGAAGGGTACGACCGTCACCGGAAGTGGTCCCAACCGGCCGGGCCGTCCCAGGCCCGCCCGTCCACGGTGACCCCCTCCCCCGCGTCGACCCGGCCGATCGGCCGCCAGCCCTCCGGCAGCGCCGTCCCGGCCGGGAACGTCGCCGCCAGGGCGTGGTCCTCCCCGCCGGCCAGCAACCAGGCGTACGGGTCGACGCCGAGCGCCTGCGCGGCGTCCCCCATCTGCCGGGGCACCTCGAAGGCCGCCCGGTGCACGTCCACCGCGACCCCGCTGGCCCGGGCCACGTGCCCGACGTCGGCCAGCAGCCCGTCCGAGATGTCGATCATCGAGGTGGCGCCGGCCTCGGCCGCCGCCGGCCCGGCCCGGTACGGCACCTCCGGCCGGCGGTACGCCTCGACCAGCACCTTCGGGGTGCGGAACCCGCGGGACAGCACGGTGTAGCCGGCCGCCGCCCAGCCGGTGCGCCCGGCCAGCGCCAGCACGTCGCCGGGCCGGGCGCCGGAGCGCAGCACGGGCGGCCGGCCGCCCAGGTCGCCCAGGGCGGTGACCGCGACGGTCAGCGTCGGGCTGGCCGACATGTCCCCGCCGACCACGCTCGCCCCGACCCCGGCGGCCTCCGCGCCGAGCCCGTCGGCCAACTCCTCCGCCCAGGCCGCCGGGAGGTCCAGCGGCGCGCAGAGGGCGACCAGCAGCGCGGTGGGGGTGGCCCCCATCGCCGCGATGTCGGCCAGGTTGGCCGCCGCCGCCCGGTGCCCGACGTCGCGGGCGCTCGACCAGTCCCGCCGGAAGTGCCGGCCCTCGACCAGCACGTCGGTCGACGCGGCCACCCGCCCGTCGGGGGCGGCCACCACCGCCGCGTCATCACCCGGCCCGAGCAGACAGGTCGGACCGTACGACAGCCGGGCGGTCACCCGGTCGATCAGCCCGAACTCGCCGACACCCGTCACGCTCATGTCGTCCCCTCGTCACGCTCGCTCACCGCTTCTCCTCGACCACCGATCGGGATCACGCCTACTCCGTAAGGTAGTTTCACCCTTCGGGCCGCCAGCGAGCGGCGGCGGACGGAGGTCGAGTGGTGGTACAGGCGTACATCCTCATCCAGACCGAGGTCGGACGCGCCCGTGACGTGGCCGGCCAGATCGCGGACATCTCCGGCGTGGCACGCGTCGACGCCGTCACCGGGCCGTACGACGTGGTGGTGCTCACCGAGGCCAACACCGTGGACGAGCTCGGCAAACTCATTGTCAGCAAGGTGCAGATGGTGCCCGGCATCACCCGCACCCTCACCTGTTCGGTGGTGCGCCTCTAAGTGGACGAGATCACCTCCTCCCGTACCGTGGCGGATCGCGCCCGGCCCGACGGCGAGGCCGGCTCCGACGGTGCTCCGGTGACCGGCCGGCCGGCCGCAGACCGGACGAACCGGCGCGCCGCGCTGCTCGCCACCCTGGTCGCCGTGCCGGTGACCGCGCTGGTGGCGGTGCTCGCGCTGGTCAGGTTCGCCCCGTCCGAGCCGGCCGCCGCGCCGAGCCCGACCCCGGCCCGCCCCCAGTCCACGGCGCCGGTCGAGATGGCCGCGCCGGCCCTGGCCGACCGCCCGGCCACGGTCTGCCGGGCGCTGGTCTCCCAGTTGCCCGCCACCGTCCGCGACCTGGCGCAGCGGCCGGTCACCGCCGGCCCGGAGCAGAACGCCGCGTACGGCGATCCCGCGCTGACCGTGGCCTGCGGCGGGGCGGCGCCGAGCTTCCCGGCGACGGACGAGGTCTGGGTGGTGGACAAGGTCTGCTGGCACCCGGCGGAGCAGCCGGACGGCTCGACCATGCTCACCTCGGTAGACCGCGAGGTCCCGGTCACGCTGACCCTGCCCGGCGCGTACGAGGGCGCGTTGCAGTGGCTCCCGCCCTTCTCCGACACGGTCGTGGCCACCGTCCCGTCGGCGAAGTCCGTCCCGTCCGGCTGCGCCCGCGGCTGACCCCCGGCCCGCGCACCCCGGCCGCCGCCGAGGCGGTCCGGGTCAGCGGCCGGCGCGGCGCAGGGCGGTACGGATCAGACGGCTGACCAGCTTGGGGTACTCCAGGCCGGCGGCGGCCCACATCCGCGGGAACATCGACGTGGGGGTGAAGCCGGGCATGGTGTTGATCTCGTTGAGGTAGACGTCCAGTTCCGGGGTGACGAAGAAGTCGGCCCGGGCCAGGCCCGAGCAGTCCAGCGCGGTGAACGCCCGGGTGGCGTATTCCTGGACCTGCCGGGTGACCTGCTCGGGCAGCTTCGCCGGGATGTCGTACTCGCAGGCGTCGTCGATGTACTTGGCCTCGAAGTCGTACCAGTCGTGGCCGGTGACGACCCGGACCTCGGCCAGCACGGACGCCTCGGGCGCGCCGCCGGCCTCGCCCTCCAGCACGCCGCACTCGACCTCCCGGCCGACGATCGCCCCCTCGACCAGCACCTTGGTGTCGATCTCGCGGGCGGTGGCGACCGCCGCGTCGAGCAGGGCCCAGTCGTCGACCTTGGTGATGCCGAACGACGAGCCGGCCCGGGACGGCTTGACGAAGACGGGCAGGCCGAGCCGCTCCTTGTCCTCCTCGGTCAGTGTCATCCCGTTGCGCAGCACCACGTACGGGCCGACGGGGATGCCCTCGGCGGCGCAGAGCTTCTTGGTGAACTCCTTGTCCATCGCGGCGGCCGAGGCGAAGACGTTCGCCCCCACGTACGGGATGTCGGCCATCTCCAGCATGCCCTGGATGGTGCCGTCCTCGCCGTACGCGCCGTGCAGCACGGGGAAGACCACGTCGACGTCGGCGAGCGCGCGGGGGCCCTGCGTCGGGTCGAGCACCAGCAGGCCGCCCGCGGTCGGGTCGGCCCGCAGCACCAGTTCGGCGCCGGAGCCGGCGGTGACCTCGGGCAGCTTGCGGTCGGCGATGGCCAGTTCGGCCGGGTCGCCGCTGGCCAGCACCCACTGCCCCTGGCGGGTGATGCCCACCGGCACCACCTCGTACTCGTCCGGGTCCAGCGCGCCCAGCACACTGCCCGCGCTGACGCAGGAGATGCCGTGCTCGGGGCTGCGGCCACCGAAGACGATCGCCACACGGGTCTTGCCTGGGGTGGTCACTGGGGTCACCTCTTCGCTCGCGACTGCGGCTGGCCGTGCTCGCCCGTGGCGCTCACCCGGTTGACCTTACTGTGCGTGGCGAAGGCCGGCTGGGGATACCCGGCGAGAACGAGCATGCCTGGCAATCGGTCAATGAGCGATACACCTAGCGTAACCGGACTCGGCGCACTCGCCGGCCGGCACGGTCGGCTCAGCCCTCCCGGCCCCACCCGACGGCGATCACCTTGACCCGCTGCCGGCCGGCGCGGACCATGCCCAGCGCCATGAACGCCCCGGCGATCCGGTCGGCCGCCTCGCGGCTGCTCGCGCCGACGACCTGGCGGCGCCGCTCGGGGCAGGTTCGTTCGTTGCGAACCCGGCCGTCGAGCGGGCGGACGTCGGTGAGCACCACCAGGAACCGGGTCATCGGGCACCGACCGGCCCGTCCCACCGCGGCTCGTCAGCCAGGCCGGCCCGCCCGCGGGTGGTGGTCCTCATCCCGGCTCCTCCCGGTCCGGACGTGGCACGCGGCGATCGAGTCCGGGGGACCAACCCGATCGCCGCGCGCCCCATCCCCTTCCGTCGCTCACCACCGCCGTCGCCACGACAACCGGCGGTGAGGACGTGGTTACAGATTGACAGGTACGAACGCATGAATGCAACTCTCATCGACGTTCTCTCATGCCCGATCTCCCACCGATGTGCGACCATCGATGCATGGCACCGAAGACCGCACGGGCCCGACGGCTGGGGATCGCCCTACGCACCCACCGCGAGGCCGCCGGCCTCACCCTCGAGGCCGCCGCCGACGAGATCAACAGCACCCGGAGCACGCTGTCCCGGTACGAGAACGCGCAGACCCTGGTCAACCCGGCCACCGTGCGCGCCCTGCTCACCCTCTACGGCGTCGGCGGCGACGAGGTGGCGGCGGCGGTGCAGCTGGCCAAGGACGCCCGCAAGCCCGGCTGGTGGGTCTCCTACTCGTACCTGCTGGATCGGCGCACGATCGACTTCATCGCGCTGGAGGCCGAGGCCACCGGGATCGCCAACTTCGAACCCTGCGTGGTGCCCGGGCTGTTGCAGACCGCGGACTACATCCGGGGGGTGATGCGCGGCGGCCCGCACACCCTCGGCGACGAGCAGGTGGAGCAGCGGGTGCACCTGCGGTTGGACCGGCAGCAGCGGCTCGCCGGCGACGAACCGCCGATCCTCGACGCGATCATCGACGAGGCGGCCCTGCTGCGCCCGGTGGGCGACCGGACGGCGATGGACGGGCAGCTACGGCACCTGCTGAAGATGACCGAGCTGCCCAACATCACCGTCCAGGTGATCCCGCTGAGCGCCGGCTACCACCGGGGCACCCGGGGTTCGCTGCACATCCTGGAGTTCGCCGACCCGGAGGACCCGCTCATCGCCTCGGTGGAGACCGTGGCCGGGCAGATGGTCCTCGACCGGCCGGGCGACCTGCGCACCTGCACCAAAATCATGGAGCATCTCCGGACCGTCGCGCTGACTCCGGCGGCGAGTCGGGACCAGCTCCACCACCTCCTGAAGGGACGGTAGGACCATGACCCCGACTATCGGCGCGGCGCTGGCCGTGGCCCGGTGGCGCAAGAGCAGCCACAGCGGCGACGAGGGCGCCTGCGTGGAGCTGGCCGCCCTGCCCGGCACGGTCGCCGTACGCGACTCGAAGGATCCGGCCGGGCCGGTCCTGCTCTTCCCGCCCGCCGCCTGGGCCGCCTTCGCCGGGGCGCCGCCCCGCCGCTGACCCGTCGCCCGCGCCGCTGAACCGCCGGCGCCTCAGCCGCCGACCAGCGACCGGGGCGCCGGCACGGCGCGCAACGCCTCGGCCGCCGCGATGGCCACCCCCCGCGCGCCGGCCATGTCCCGCTCCGGGACCAGGGCGAAGGTGGCCACCTCGGCCTGCTCGTCCCGGAGCACGGTGTGCTCCCGCACGGTGGCGAGGAACCAGTCGCGGAACTCCGGCGCCGCCTCCACCACGCCCCCACCCACGAAGTACGCGTGCGGGTCGGTGAAGTTGGCCGCGATGGTGAACAGCCGGCCCAACGCCATCGCCTGCTGGGCGAAGAGCTCCCGGGCCAGCGTGTCGCCGCGCTCGGCGTACCCGCGGACCAGCTTCGCGGCCCGCGCCGGCCCCTCCCCGGCCAGCGGGTGCCCGGGGTGCCGGCCCAGCCAGTACGGCAGCAGGTTGCGCTCGATGGCGGTCAGCGACGCCACGCTCTCCGCGTCGCCGGAGAAGCCGCACGCGCACGTCGGGACCGGCTGGCCGGCGCCGAGCAGGCCGGTGAGCGGGATGTGCACGTGGCCGAACTCGCCGGCCATCCCCGCCGCGCCGGTGACCACCCGCCCGCTCTCGATCACCCCGCCACCGAGGCCGGTACCGACGATCGCGGCGACGGAGGAGCGGCGCAGCGCGTCGGCTCCGAAGTGGACGTGGTGGGCGTAGAGCGCCGCCGCGTTGCCGTCGTTGTGGTAGGCCACCGGCAGGCCGAGCCGGCGCTCCAGCGCGCCGCGCACGTCGAAGCCGCGCCAGTCCGGGTGGACGAAGTTCGTGGAGCCCCGGGAGGAGATCACCCCGGCCGCGCTGGCCGGGCCGGGGGTGTCCAGCCCGACCGCGCGGACCAGCTCCCGGGGCACCCCGGTGCGGGCCAGCACGTTGTCGAACGCCCGGGCCAACGCCTCGACGGCGACGTCCGGCCCGGAGCGCACCTCGCTCGGGATCTCCAGCAGCCCGTCGACCAGGAACCGGCCGTCGAGCGTCAGCACGGTGGCGTTGTTGGCGGTGCCGCCGTTGTCCAGCCCGACCACCACCGGCACACCCACGCTGCCCACCGCGCCACCGCCTCCCACCGCAACCCGCCTGACGTGAGGCTAGTTCGCCGCCGGCCGTACCGCCATGGCTGGTCAGCCAGGCCGGCGGCCGGCGACCGCGGTGGCGCCCGCCTCCTCGTCCCGGACCACGGTGGGCGCCAGGCCGCACCCGTCCAGCACCGCGCAGAGCCCGGCGGCCTGCGCGCCGCTCGACTCGACCACCAGCTGGCCGCCGGGCCGCAGCCAGCGGGCCGCGCCCTCGGCCACCCGGCGCAGCACGGACAGCCCGTCCGGCCCGCCGTCGAGCGCCACCGGCGCCTCGTACAGCCGCGCCTCCGGCGGCAGCAGCGCCACCGCCTCGGTCGGGACGTACGGGGCGTTCGCCACCACCAGGTCCAACCGGCCCCGCCAGGTCTCCGGCAGGGGGTCGAAGAGGTCCCCCTCGTACACCGGCACCCCCGGCCCGGCCAGGTTGCGCCGCGCGCAGGCCACGGCCGCCGGGTCGACGTCCACGGCCGCCGCCCACCGCGGCTCGACCAGCGGCATCAGGGCCAGCGTCGCGGCGCCCGTGCCGCAACACAGCTCGACCATCGCCGGCCGCGGCGCGGCCAGCCGGGCCGCGGTCGCCACGAGCAGGGCGGTACGCCGGCGCGGCACGAACACCCCCGGATCGACGGCGACCCGCAGGCCGCAGAACTCGGCCCAGCCCAGCACGTGTTCCAGCGGGTGGCCGGCGAGGCGACGCTCGACCAGCCCGGCCAGCGCCTCGGCCGAATCGGCGGCGGCGATCAGCAGTTCCGCCTCGTCCTCGGCGAAGACGCAGCCGGCGGCGCGCAGCCGGCGGACCAGGGCGGCACGGTCGGGGTGGTACGCGACAGATCTCATGGGGAACCTCCGGGAACGCTCGTCGGCGCTCCCGGGGCCGCTATCGCGACCCGGATCCGGGAGGGAGCGCCGGTCCTGCTGTCGGTCGGATCGGACTCACCTCCTCCGGTCGGGGCCCCGGTGCGGGGCCGCCGTCACGATAACCCAGCCCGGCGCTCCGGGCCGGGTGGGGCGGGCGGTTCAGGCGGGGCCGGCGGCGTCGAGCGCGGTGACGATGTCGGCCACCAGGTCGGCCGCGTCCTCCACCCCGCAGGAGAGCCGGACGAAGCCGGGCGCGGTGTCGTCGCCCCACTGGGCGCGCCGGTCCGCGGTGGTGTGCAGGCCGCCGAAGGAGGTGGCCGCGTTGACCAGCCGGGCCGCGTCGAGGAACCGGGCGACCCGGTCGGCGCTGCCGAGGTCGAACGAGAGCACTCCCGGCACCCGGCGCATCTGCGCCGAGGCCACCGGGTACGCCGGGTCGGCGGGCAGCCCCGGCCAGCGCAGACCGGCCACGTCGGCGCGGCCGGCCAGCGCCCGGGCGACCGCCTCGGCGTTGCCCGTCTGCCGGCCCAGCCGCAGGTCGAGGGTCGCCAGCGAGCGATGCGCCAGCCACGCGTCGAACGCCCCCGGCACCGCCCCGGTGAGGGTGCGCCACGACACCAGTGGGTCGAGCAGCTCCGCCGAGCGGGTGGCGACGTAGCCGAGCAGCAGGTCCGAGTGGCCGGTCAGCGCCTTGGTGCCGGAGGCGACCACCAGGTCCGCGCCGAGGTCCAGCGGGCGCTGCCCGAGCGGCGTGGCGGTGGTGTTGTCGACCGCGACCAGCGCACCGGCGGCGTGCGCCCGGGCGGCCAGCTCGACCACGTCGACGACGTCCAGCCCGGGATTCGCCGGTGTCTCCACCAGCACCAGCCGGACCCCGTCGAGGGACGGGTACGGCCCGGCGGTGGGCACGAACCGCACGTGGACCCCGATGCCGGCCAGGGTGTCGGTGGCGAAGGCGCGCACCGGGAAGTACCCGTCGGTGGGGAGCAGCACGGTGTCCCCCGGTCGCAGCAGGGCCAGCAGCAGCCCGGTGATCGCCGCCTGCCCGCTGGCGAAGACCCGGCAGTCGCCGCCCTCCAGCTCCCCGATCGCGGCCTCCAGCAGCCGCCGGGTCGGATTGTCCGGGCGGCCGTAGCCGTTCGCCGCCGCCTCCGGGCCCCGCCACGGGTCCAGGTGGTACGGGGCGGCCAGCACCGGCCCGGGCAGGAACGGCTCCCCCGGCACGGGCTCGGGCAGTCCCGCCCGCACGCACCGGGTCCCGTCGCGGTATTCGCCCATCGCCGCCTACTCGTACGACTCGGGCTTGGCGGTCCGGCTCATCAGGGCGTCCACCGCGAGCCGCGGGTCCATCCCCTCGTGGCAGATCCGCTCGATCTGTTCGGTGATCGGCATCTCCACCCCGTGCGCGCGGGCCAGGTCCCGGATGGCCAGGCAGCTCTTCACGCCCTCGGCGGTCTGCCGGGTGGCCGCCTGCGCCTGCTCCAGCGTCTCGCCGCGGCCCAGGTGCTCGCCGAAGGTGCGGTTGCGGGCCAGCGGCGACGAGCAGGAGGCGACCAGGTCACCCATCCCGGCCAGGCCGGCGAAGGTGATCGGGTCGGCGCCGAGCGCCACGCCCAGCCGGGCGGTCTCGGCCAGCCCCCGGGTCATCAGCATCGCCCGGGTGTTGTCGCCGAAGCCCATCGAGGTGGCGATGCCGTACGCCAGGGCGATCACGTTCTTCACCGCGCCGCCCAGCTCACAGCCGATCACGTCGTCGTTGGTGTACGGCCGGAAGTAGGCCGTCCGGATCGAGGACTGGACCAGCGCGGCGCGCCGGGAGTCGGTGCCGGCGACCACGGTCGCGGCGGGCTGCTCGGCGGCGATCTCCGGGGCGAGGTTGGGGCCGGAGACCACCACCACCCGGTCCGGGGTCACCCCGGCGGTCTCCACGATCACCTCGCTCATCCGGCGGGTGGTGCCCAGCTCGATCCCCTTCATCAGGGAGACCAGGGTCGAGTCCGGGTGCAGGTGCGGCGCCCACTCGGCCAGGTTGCCGCGCAGCGTCTGCGACGGCACCGCCAGCACCACCAGCTCCGCGCCGGTGATCGCCGCCGCCGGGTCGTCGGTGGCGTCCACCCGGGCCGGCAGCAGCAGCTCCGGCAGGTACTCCGGGTTGCGCCGTTGCGCGCGCATCACCTTGGCCACCGGCGCCCGTCGGGCCCAGACCGTCACGTCCCGCCCGGCGTCGGCGAGGATCTTGGCGAACGCGGTGCCCCACGAGCCCGCTCCGAGCACCGCCACATGTCCGCTCACGCTGCCGCCTCCGGGCGCTGGTCACTGGGTCGGTTCCGGCTCGGGCGTTCCCACAGGGGTGGCGGTGTGCCGCCCCGGATCTCGGCGAGCATGTCGCGCAGCCGCAGCATGATCGCCTCGGTCATCTCGTCCAGGGTGGCCCGGCTCGGGGTGGCCCCGGCCCACCGGCTCAGGTCGACCGGCGGACCGGCCACCACGGTGACCGGGATCCGCGGCCGCAGGCTCAGCCGGCTGGTACGCGGGTCGAAGATCTTCTCCGGCCCCCACATGGCCACCGGGACCACCGGCGCGCCGGTGGCCAGCGCGAGCCGGGCGGCCCCGGTCTTGCCCTTCATCGGCCACAGGTCGGGATGGCGGGTCGTGGTGCCCTCCGGGTAGATCACCACCGCGCCCCCCTCGGCCAGGGCGGCGACCAGCTTGTCCAGCGACTTGACGGCGTCGACGCTGCCCCGCTCGACCGGGATCTGCTTGCACCGGTGCAGGATCCAGCCGATCACCGGCACCCGGAAGACGCTGGCCTTGCCGAGGAACTGCGGCCAGCGTCCGGAGTCGTACACGAAGTGGGCGGAGACCAGCGGGTCGGCGTGCGAGAGGTGGTTGGGCACGATGATGAGCCCGCCGGGGGTGTCGCGCAGCTGCTCCATCCCGCGCCAGGTGCGCCGGGTCCAGACGGTCATCACGGGCTTGACCAGCACCACGGCGAACCGTCGCCAGAATCCCAGGCTGCGCCGTGTCACCCTGCCTCCTCGTCGCCCACGCGTCCGCACCCGTGCCGCGGTCCGCTGGGAAATCATGCCTGCTCGCCCCGGGTACGGCCAGTGAGGGTACCTTCGCCTGCTGGCAGGATGTGTTGCCGTGCGTGAGCCGACCTGGACCGTGGTGGTGCCGGTGAAGCGCCTCGACGCGGCGAAGAGCCGGCTGCGGGGTGCCCTGCCCGGCGTACCGCACGACGCGCTGGCGCTGGCGCTGGCGGCCGACACGGTCCGCGCGGTGCGGGCCTGCCCGCTGGTCGCCGAGGTGCTGGTGGTCACCGCGGATCCCCGGGCCGGGGCGGAGCTGGCCGAACTCGGGGCCCGGGTGGTGCCGGACCTGCCGGACGCCGGCCTGAACGCCGCGTTCCGGCACGGCGCGGCGGCCGCCGCCGGCACCGGGGTGGCCGGGATCACCGCGGACCTGCCGGCGCTACGCCCGGCCGAGCTGGCGCAGGCGCTGGCCGCCGCGCAGGCCGGCCCCCCGGGGGTACGCCGGTTCGTCGCCGACGCCCCGGGCACCGGCACGGTGCTGCTGGCCGCGCCGCGGGGCGTACCCCTGGATCCGCACTTCGGGGCCGGCTCGGCGGCGGCGCACGCGGCCAGCGGGGCGCTGCCGCTGGCCGGCGGCTGGCCGTCGCTGCGCCGGGACGTGGACACCGCCGCCGACCTGGCGGCGGCGGCCCGGATCGGGCTGGGCCCGGCCAGCGCCGCGCTGGTCGACGCGGAGCGGGCCGCCGGCCCGACCGGCTGAGGGCCCCGGTGTACGGTGCTGGCATGCAGGGCACGGTGGCCAGCTACGACGCGCAGACCCGCAGCGGCCTGCTGCTCCTCGACGACGGCACGGAGCTGCCCTTTCCCACCCGCGCCTTCGACGCCTCCGGGCTGCGGCTGCTGCGGCTGGGGCAGCGGGTCCGGGTGGAGACCGACGAACGGGGCGAGGTAATCCGGGTGACCTTGCCGACGATGGCATGATCCGGGCCAAGTTCATTTTGCGTTAACCCGGATCGGGTGATTATGGGCGGGTGAGCACCCCTCGCGAGCACTCCGCCGGCCAGCCGTCCGTCACCGACGATCCGCCCTCCGCCGAGCCGCGCAACGGCACCCGCAGCCGCGGGGCCGACTCGGCCGGTCTGGAGGAGGTGATGGACGCGGGACCCCCGACGGGCGACGAGCCGCCGGTGGCGGATCCGCTGCCCGAGGACCGCTTCCTCAACCGGGAGTTGTCCTGGCTCGACTTCAACGCCCGGGTGTTGGCGCTGGCCGAGGACCCGCGCACCCCGCTGCTGGAGCGGGCGAAGTTCCTGGCCATCTTCGCCAGCAACCTCGACGAGTTCTACATGGTCCGGGTCGCCGGGCTCAAGCGCCGGCTCCAGGCCGGCCTGCCGGTGCGCGGCGGCGACCGGATGCCGCTGCGCACCCAGCTGGAGCTGGTCGCCGAGCGGGCCGCCGACCTGGTCACCCGGCACGCCGCCTGCTTCGTCGACGACGTGCAGCCCAAGCTGGCGGCCGAGGGGGTGCAGATCCTGCGCTGGGCCGAGCTGGACAACCCGGAGCGGGAGCGGCTGCGCACCTGGTTCCGCGAGCACATCTTCCCGGTGCTCACCCCGCTGGCGGTGGATCCGGCGCACCCGTTCCCGTACATCTCGGGGCGGTCGCTGAACCTGGCGGTGGCGGTCCGCGACCCGGACGGCGGGGCGGAGCTGTTCGCCCGGGTCAAGGTGCCCAACAACGTGCCCCGGTTCGTCCGGGTGGAGCAGGACCGCCCGGGCGTCTGGTTCCTGCCGGTGGAGGAGCTGATCTCCGTGCACCTGGGGCAGCTCTTCTCCGGGATGCAGGTGGTGGAGTGCCACCTGTTCCGGGTCACCCGCAACGCGGAGGTGGAGGTCGACGAGGACCGGGACGAGGACCTGCTCCAGGCGCTGGAGCGGGAGCTGGCCCGGCGCCGCTTCGGCCCGCCGGTCCGGCTGGAGGTGGCCGCCTCCATCTCCGACCACATGCTGGAACTGCTGGTCCGCGAGCTGGACATGGACAGCCACGACGTGCTGCGGGTGCGCGGCCTGCTCGACCTCTCCGCGCTCTGGCAGGTGTACGCCGCGGCGGACCGCCCGGAGCTGAAGGACAAGCCGTTCGTGCCGGCCACCCACCCCCGGCTCACCGAGGGCGAGGTGCCGCGCAGCGTCTTCGCCACCCTGCGGGACGGCGACGTGCTGGTGCACCACCCGTACCACTCGTTCGCCACCAGCGTGCAGCGCTTCATCGAGCAGGCCGCGGCCGACCCAAACGTGCTGGCCATCAAGCAGACCCTGTACCGCACCAGCGGCGACTCCCCGATCGTCGACGCGCTGGTCGACGCCGCCGCCGCCGGCAAGCAGGTGGTGGTGCTGGTGGAGCTGAAGGCCCGCTTCGACGAGGTGGCCAACATCGGCTGGGCGCGCACCCTGGAACGGGCCGGTTGCCACGTGGTCTACGGCCTGGTGGGGCTCAAGACGCACTGCAAGACCGCCCTGGTGGTACGACAGGAGGGCAACCAGATCCGGCGCTACTGCCACATCGGCACCGGCAACTACCACCCGAAGACCGCCCGGCTCTACGAGGACTTCGGCATGCTCACCGCCGACCCGGAGATCGGCGCCGACCTGACCGACCTGTTCAACGTGCTCACCGGCTACAGCCGGCAGACCGCGTACCGGCGGCTGCTGGTGGCGCCGCAGGGCATCCGCAGCGGCCTGATCGAACGGATCGAACGGGAGATCGAGCACGTCCGGCTCGGCATGCCGGGGCTGGTGCAGTTCAAGGTGAACGCGCTGGTCGACGAGGAGATCACCGACGCGCTCTACCGGGCGTCCCGGGCCGGCGTCCACGTCGACCTGCTGATCCGGGGCATGTGCACGCTGCGACCCGGGGTGCCCGGCCTGTCGGAGAACATCCGGGTCCGCTCGATCCTCGGCCGGTTCCTGGAACACTCCCGGGTCTTCCGGTTCGGCAACAACGGCGAGGCGGAGTTCTGGATGGGTTCCGCCGACCTGATGCACCGCAACCTCGACCGGCGGGTGGAGGCGCTGGTGCAGGTCAGCGACCCGATCGCCCGGGCCGAGCTGGACCGCGTGCTCAGCTGCGCGATGAGCCCGGAGGTGGACGCCTTCGAACTGGCCGCCGACGGCACGTGGAGCCGGCGGACGGGCACCGAGGACACCCCGCTGGTCCACTTGCAGGAGACACTGCTGCGCCGCGTCGGCGGCACGGCCGGCTGAGCGACCACGAAAGGACGGGATGGTCGAGGAGGAGCGCAAGTACGCGGTGCCGGACGATTTCGTCCTGCCCGACCTGTCCGGGGTCGCGCCCGCCGGCGGCACGGTGGTGGCCGCCGCCCCGGTGACCCTGGTGGCCGGCTACCTGGACACCGCCGACCTGCGGCTGGCCCGCTCGGGCGCCTCGCTGCGCCACCGCGCCGGCGACGAGCCGCCCTGGACGGTGAAGCTGCCGACGGACTCCCCCGGGCTGCGACACGAGATCTCCCGGCCCGGGCCGGCCGGTGACCCGCCGGCCGAACTGGCCGGGCTGGTCACCGTCTTCGCCCGCGGCGCCCCGCTGGCCCCGGCGGTGACGGTACGCACCGAACGGCACGCGTACGAGGTGCGCGACGCCGACGGCCGGGTGCTCGCCGAGCTGGTCGACGACCGGGTGACCGTGCTCGACCCGGCCGGACGGAGCACCGACGCGTTCCGCGAGCTGGAGGTGGAGCGCAAGGGCGGTGACCGGGCGCTGCTGGACCGGATCGGCGCGGTGCTGACCGGTGCCGGCGCCCGGGGCGGGGAGTTCGTGCCGAAGCACGTACGGGCGCTCGGGGAAGCCGCCCGGGGCGAGCCGGACCTGGTGCCACCGGCCGAGCTGCCGGCGAAGCCGACCGCCGGCGCGGTGGTGACCGAGGCGATCCGCGACGACGTCGCCCGGCTGCTCGCGCACGATCCGCTGGTGCGGCTACGCGCCCCGGTCGGCGACGACGACACCGCCGTACACCAGATGCGGGTCGGCTGCCGGCGGCTGCGCAGCGACCTGCGGACCTTCCGCCCGCTGCTGCGGCCCGGCTGGGCCCGCCCGCTGCGGGCAGAGCTGAAGTGGCTGGCCGAGGTGCTCGGCCCGGCCCGGGACGTGGAGGTGCTGCGGGACCGGCTGCGGCGGACCGCGGCGGCCGACCCGACCTGCCCGGTGGACCCGGCGGCGGTGGACCGGCTGGACGCGGCCCTCGCCGGCCGGCAGGAGACGGCGCTGGCCGCCGTGGACGAGGCGCTGCGCTCCCCGCGCTACCTGGCGCTGGTCGACGCGCTGGTGCTGGCCGCGCGGGCACCCCGGCTCACCCGGAGGGCGGACCGGCCGGCGCGCAGGGTGCTGCCCCGGCTGGTCGCCCGGCCGTGGCGGAAGCTGGCCGGCGGGGCGGCGGACGGCGGGGCGGCGGCGCTGGACCCGCTCGGGCCGGACGAGCGCTGGCACGCCGTCCGCAAGCGGGCCAAGCAGGCCCGGTACGCCGCCGGCGCGGCGACCCCGGTGGTCGGCCGGGACGCCCGCAGGCTGGCCAAGGCGCTGGCCCGGATTCAGGACCTGCTCGGCGAGCACCAGGACGCCGCGGTCGCCGCCCGGACCTGGGCGGAACTCGCCGGCCAGCACCCGGACGACCACCGGCTGGCGGTCGAGGCGGGCCGGCTGCTGGAACGGGAACGCCAGACCGTGCGCCGCGCCCGCGCCGAGTTCCCGACCGCCTGGCGGCGGGCGAGCCGGCGGCGGCGGACGAGATGGCTGCCGTGACCGGGATCCGGGCGGCCGGCGGGGTGGTCTGGCGGCCGGCCGGCGCGGCGGTCGAGGTCTGCCTGATCCACCGTCCCCGCTACGGCGACTGGTCGCTGCCGAAGGGCAAGCTGGAGCGCGGCGAGCATCCGCTGCTCGCCGCCGTACGGGAGATCGCCGAGGAGACCGACGTCCGGGCGGTGCCGCAGGTCCGCCTCCCCGCCGCGCACTACCGCAGCGAGGGACGCCCCAAGGTGGTCGACCACTGGTCGATGCGGGCGGTCGCCCAGGGCGGCTTCCAGCCGGACACCGAGGTCGACGACGTCCGCTGGCTGCCCGTCGACGACGCGGCCCGGCTGGTCAGCTACCCGCACGACGCCGAGGTGCTCGCCGCGTTCGCGGCGCTGCCGCCGGTCACCGCGACCATGGTGCTGGTCCGGCACGCGCACGCCGGCAAGCGAGGCACCTGGACCGGTCCCGACCACGGCCGGCCGCTGGACCCGGAGGGCTGGGCGCAGGCGCGGGCGCTGGCCGACCTGGTCGCCGTGGTCCGCCCGGTACGCCTGCTCGCCGCCTCGGCCCGACGCTGCGTGCAGACCCTCGACCCGGCGGCCGCGCTGCTGGACCTGCCGATCGAGGTCTGCGGCGACCTGGACGAACCGCGGCCCGGCCAGCAGGCCGACGAGTGCGCGCTCGCCGCGGCGGCCCGACTGACCGAACTCGCCGTCGCCGGCGACCCGGTCGCGGTGTGCAGCCAGGGCAAGGTGATCCCGGGCCTGCTGGCGCACCTCACCGGCCGGTCCGACGACTTCACCACGCCGAAGGGCGGCGGCTGGCTGCTCGCCTTCACCGGCGACCGCCTCCTCGCCGCCGACCGCCTGTAAGACATCCCAGGACGTACGAGTGTCAAGTAGCGGGTTCGGCGGTGTGGTGTGGCCAGGCGGTCGTCTCGTTGTAGGGCGTGCCGGTTTTGA